>NZ_JBEXIA010000059.1:0-24909 GCF_040608335.1 Micromonospora sp. NPDC005194
AGACCAACCGTGGTGACGCGTTCTACCAGAAGCGGCTGCCGGCGACGACGCTTCGATCAGTTGGCGAACTGACCCGGCTCCCGGCCGGGGCCGGCGGGGCCCCGATAGGCCTGGGCGATCTCCAACCAGTGCGTGGCGACGTCCCCCTGGGCACGGACCGCGAGATCGTCGCTGTGCCGGCGGCGGGTGACCAGGAGGCAGAAGTCCTCAGCGGGCCCGGTGACGCGCTCCGGCGACTCGGCTGGGCCGAACTCCCACAGCGCGCCGGACGGCGCGGTGATCTCGAAGCGGAACTCGACGTCCGGGGTTTCGAGGCCGCGCGCCTGGTAACCGAAGTCCCAGGTCCGGACCGCGAATCCCACGATCTGCCCGATCCGGTCGGTGAACGTGCGCCGGACGCCGAGGGCGTCGGCGATGTCCTGGCCGTGGGCGAAGAGTTCCATCATCCCGGCCATGGCCAGCACCGCCGCCGGCAGCGGGCGCACCAACCACGGGACGAGCTGGTTCATCGGCAGGGCGCCCAGCGCCTTCTCGGCCCACGCCCGCTCCTCACGCCAGCGCCGCAACAACTCGGCGGGTTCCTCGGCGAGGTAGCCGGACAGTGCCGCGGTCACGTTGGCGTTGAAGTCGGCGCCCAGCCGTCCCGTCATGGCGACGAACTGGTCGGGGTCGGCCGCCGCGAGTCCGGCCATGCGGAAGGTGGCCGCGAGGTGGGCGATCTGGTGGGCGACGGTCCAGCCGGGCGCGGGGGTCGGCAGCGCCCACGCGGCCACGTCGAGGTCGCTGACCAGGCGGTCGAGGTCGTCGCCGTCGGCGGCCAGGTCGGCGATCACCTTGGGATACTGGTGTTCGGTCACTGTTCTGCCTCTCAATTCGATGGCGTCCGGACAGCCCGGTCAGTGCCGGGGGACGGTCGCGAGTTCGGCGGGGGCGACCTGCCGGCGTCCGCCCAGCAGGGCGATGGCGATGACGAGCCCGAGGGCGGTGAAGATCGCGCAGGTGATGAACGCGGGGCGGAAGCCCGCCGCGGGCCCGGCGTCGGCCGAGAAGGAGACGAGCACGGTCGACACGATGGCGATCCCCAGACCGCCGCCGATCTGCTGGGAGGCGGTGTTCATCCCCGACGCGAGGCCGAGATCGGTCTCGGCGACACCGGCGAGAGCAGCCGCCGAGGCCGCTACCGTGCCGAGCCCCAGGCCGGTGCCGAAGACGAACAGCCCGATGAACAGCCCGACGGACGAGCCACCGGCCGCCACCGCCTGCGCCAGCAGCAGGCTGCCGGCACCGAGCAGAACGAGGCAGATCGCCGCCACCGGCCGGAAGCCGTACCGCGTGATGAACGACTGCCCGGCGTACGAACCGACCAACGCCATCAGTGGCATGATCGACTGCCGGATGCCGGATTCCAGCGGGGTGTCCCCGAGCGGGCCCTGGGTGTACTGGGCGATCGCCAGCGACATCCCGAAGGCACACATGATCATGGTGACCATGACCAGGTTGCCGCCGACCAGAGACGCCGAGCGCAGCAGCCGCAGCGGCAGCAGGGGCACGCTGGACCGGGCCTCGATGGCGACGAACACCAGGGCCAGCACGATCGCGGCGGCGGCGGTGCTCAGGGTCTGGACGCTGAGCCAGCCCTCCGCCGGCGCGGTCACGAGGGCGTAGATCACGAGCACCAGCGCCGCGGTGCTCGTCACGGCGCCCGCGACGTCGTACGTGCGCGTGGCGTTCAGGTCCCGGCTCTCGCGCAGCAGGACCGGGATCAGGGCCAGCATCAGAAGCGCCACCGGCACGTTGACGAAGAAGACGGCGGGCCAGCCGAAGCTGCTGGTGAGCCAGCCGCCGATGAGCAGACCCACGGTCGCGCCGACACCGGCGATGCCGGCCCAGCCGGCCAGGGCGAGATGCCGCTCGCGGCCCTCCGGGAACATGCTGGTGAGGATCGAGAGCGCGGTCGGCGCCATCAGAGCCGCCGAGAGGCCGTGCACGGCCCGGGCGGCGATCAGCACCTCGCCGTTCCACGCGAAGCCCGAGGCCAGCGAGACCAGCAGGAACAGCACCGTGCCGGCGAAGAACATCCGGCGACGCCCGAGCAGGTCGGCGGCTCGGCCACCGAGCAGCAGCAGGCCACCGAAGGTGACAAGGTTGGCGCTGAGCACCCACTGGGCCGCGCTGGGCGCCAGTCGCAGGTCGGCGCCGATCGTCGGCAGCGCCAGGATGACGATCTGCGTGTCGAGGATGACCATGAAGTTCGCGGTGCACAGCAGGACGAGCGCCCACCATCGGCGCGAGTCCGGCGGCGCTGCGGTGCCGGCGAGCTGAGCTGTGTCCATGTCGCTGTCCTTCGTCTCGATGGCTGAAGCGGGTCAGCGCCGCGAGCGCAGCACGCGGGAGATGATCGCGGGGCGCATGAGAGCCTGCGGCGGGTCGACGAGGCCCGCGGAGCGCAGGAAGGCAGTCGTCAGCACGCCGTCGTGAGCCGCTGCCGCCTGCAGGCGGGGGATGTACAGATTGCCCATCCGCACCTTCGCCGTCCGTCGGCCCACGACACCGGGGAAGCCGAGGTCGGCTCCGGCTGACATGTCCCAGGGCGCGTCGATGAGCCGGGACAGGTCGCGGAAGAAGGCCCGCGGCGCCGGCGGACCGGAGAGCACGTGTTCACCAAGCAATCGGGCGGACATCGCCGCCACCGTCATGCCCTGGCCGTAGACGGGGTTGAAGACGCACGCGGCGTCACCGAGGACGATCAGCCCATCCGGCGTCCGCGCCAGCCGATCGTAGCGTCGACGGATGCTCGCCGGGAACCGGAAAGAAGCCGCCGGCCCCATCGGCTCGGCGTCGCGGACCGCCTTGTAGATCTCCGGTACGGGCAGGGACTGCACGTACGCCAGGAAGCCCTCGTGGTCGGTCGGCGGCCGGTCGCCCAGGATGCCGGTCAGCGAGACGGCGTACCGGTCGGGCATCCGGGCGAAGATCGCGCCGCGCGGCTGCGCCGGGGTGGCGACCGGGAGCAGCGCGATGTCCTCGCCGATCGGGTCGAACGACAGCGGGCCGTGAAAGTCCATAGTGGTGTACGTCAGGTCCATTTTGACCCGTTCCTCCGGGACCCGCTGGTAGCCCAGCTCCTCCAGCCAGAGCGGCGTCCGCGAGCCGCGTCCGGTGGTGTCGACGACCAGATCGGCGTCGAGGACCTCCTCGGGTGCGCCCGGCGCCCGTCCCTGCACGCGGACGCCGGCTATCCGCTGCCGGTCCGGCGACGCGACCAGACCCACGATGTCGGTGCGCTCTCGGTAGGTGACGTTGGCGAGGGCCCGAACCCGGGCCCGTACGCGCGACTCGAGCAGCGGCCGACCACTCGCGACGCAGACCAGCCCGGTCTCGGCCTTACGGATCATCTGGCCGTTGAAGTACCAGCTGAGGCTGGTGCCGAAGTCGCCGATCGGCACCCCGCCGGCCACCAGCTCGTCGGTGAAACCCGGGAACAGCTCCTCCAGGATCTGCTGGCCGCGGGCGAGCAGAGCGTGGATGTGGTGGCCCTGTGGCACCGCCTGGCGGGGCTCCACCGGCCCGAAGAGGTCGTCGCGGTCGACGACGGTGACCCTCTCGCAGGCCGGGGACAACACCCGGGCCGCCAGTGATCCGGCGACGCTGCCGCCGAGGACCACCGCATGCGCAATCAGCGGAACGCCCATTACCGTCAGCCTCCTGGATTGGGACAAGAATCAATTGTTGCCAGTTATGGTATCGACCGGAAGCGCCATTACTTCTTCCAGAATGCTCTGTCCGGAAAGGGATTCCGGAAGCCTTTCCGGCCCACCTTCGCATCGCTAACATGGTCCGCGGACGCCGCCGCGATGTCTCTTGTCGCGAGGAATGGCGTTCCGTTCCCTCATCGAGTGAGGATTGCCGCATGAAACCGTTCCGGATCGACATTCCGCAAGCCGCCGTGGACGACCTGCGCCGCCGTCTCGCCGACACGCGCTGGCCTGCCGACTCGCCCGCCGAGGACTGGAGCCGGGGCGTGCCGGCGACCTACCTGCGCGAATTGGTGGAGTACTGGCGAACCGGTTACGACTGGCGTGCCGCCGAGACCCGGCTCAACTCCTTCCCGCAGTTCACCACCGAGGTCGGCGGCACCACCGTGCACTTCCTGCACGTGCGCTCCCCCGAGCCGGACGCCACGCCCATGATCATCACGCACGGCTGGCCCGGTTCCTTCGCCGAGTTCACCGACATCATCGGGCCGCTCACCGATCCGCGGGCACACGGTGGCGACCCCGCGACCGCCTGCCACCTGGTCATTCCCACCATTCCCGGTTTCGGATTCTCCGGGCCCCCCAGCGGTCCGGGCTGGACCATGCCGCGGGTCGCCGCCGCCTGGGCCGAGCTGATGGCCGGGCTGGGCTACGAGCGGTACGTCGTCCAGGGCGGCGACTTCGGCGCCTGGATCAGCCTGGTGTTGGCGGGCCTCGATCACGAGCACGTCATCGGCGCGCACGTGAACTTCCTGCCGACGCCACCCTCGGGCGACCCCGCCGACCTGGCCGGGCTGACCGAGGTCGAGGGGGGACGGCTGGGGCTGTTAATGAACTACGTCGACGACCAGTCCGGGTACATGAAGATCCAGGCCACCCGGCCGCAGACGCTGGCGTACGCCCTGAACGACTCGCCGGTGGGCCAGCTCGCCTGGATCGTCGAGAAGCTGCACGAGTGGAGCGACTCGACCAAGGCCCCCGAAGAGGCGATCGACCGCGACCGGATCCTCACCAACGTGATGCTGTACTGGCTGACCGGCGCCGGCGCGTCGTCGGCCCACTTCTACTACGACAACGCCGAGCTGCTGCCCATCGCCAAGACTCCCCCGCCGCCTCCCCCGCCCCTGCCGGTGCCCCTGGGCGTGGCGATCTTCCCCCGCGACCCCGGCCAGCCGGTCCGGCGCTTCGCCGAGCGTGGCTTCCCGAACATCGTGCAGTGGACCGAGTTCGAGCGGGGTGGCCACTTCGCCGCCATGGAGCAGCCGGACCTGCTGGTCGGTGACCTGCGCTCGTTCGTCGCGGCCCTGCGGAGCTGAACCGCACGGTGAAGGGCCCCGGATGTCTCGGCATCCGGGGCCCTTCACCGTGCGGCTCGTCAAGGGCGCTACCGCGGAGGTACGCGGCGTGGCGCTGGTCGGCGGACGAGCAGGATCGCCAGGACGACGACCGTGACGAGATTGACCAGGAGCAGTACCGCGCTGAGACCGTCGACGCCGTGCTCGTGCCCCGCGTCGGCGTCGGCGGCCGTGGCGCCGGACGCCTGCGTGCCGACGGCGAAGCGGATGACGCCGCTGGTCTGTCCGCCAGCGACGCCGATGACGTGGTAGACGACCGTGTATGTGCCGTTGGCCTCGATCCGGACGGGCACCCGCAGGATGTCGCCCGGCCCGGCGGTCACGGCACCGGAGTCCACCCGCCGCCCCGCGCTGTCGACGACGGAGAGGTGCGACAGCGCGGGGTCGGCGGCCGCCGACAGGTTCAGTCGTGCCTCGCCCGGCGCCGTCGTCAGGCTCTGCGCGTCGGCGGGCGAGCTGCCCATCAGGCGTACCGCCGGCGCGCGGTCGGTGACCGCGACGAGCAAACCCAGTGGCAGCAGGACCAGCACGGCGGCGATGAGCAGGCGGGTCCGACGGGACACGGTCAGGCCGCTACGACGCTCGGGTGCGGCTGCGTCTGCACGCAGTTGCAGCGCGTCTGCTCCAGTTCCCGATCGTTCGGGCGCAGGTGCAGATACATCCCGATGATCATCGGCAGGAACACGACCGAGTTGTAGAACAGGTGCAGTTCGACCCGCGGGTAGATCAGTTGCAGGACGCTGGTCGGCACCGCCGCGCCGAAGAAGTTGGTGTGCAGCTGCGCCTGCAACAGCAGCAGGAAGTGCTCGATGTGGTGCCAGAACTGGATCACCAGGGCGACCGTCCACCAGGTCCGAGCCCGGCCGACGAAGCCGGGGCGGAGCAGGAACAGGCCGACCAACATGACCAGCGCGTACCCGTAGTGCATCCATTCCGAGGTCACCAGCCACGGGAGGAACTGCCCGAGCACACCGCGTGCCTGGGGACGGGCCCAGCCGAGCACCCAGATCTGGTAAGCCTGGACCAGGTGTTCGGCCCAGTGCGCGAGCGTGATCACCAGGAAGCCACCGAGCGCTGCCCGGTGATAGGCATGGTTGAGTGTGCGAACCGGTGCGACAACCATTCGGTTCTCCTATTCCGTGGGGTTCGATTCACGCGCCGCATCGCCACAGCACGGGGCCAACGAGAAACGACACTGGTTCCCACCGGCGTTGGCTCTTCGTACGCGCCTTTCACGACTCGCGAGGCACGACAGCGCCATTGTCACGCCGCGGGCGTCCGCCGTTCTTCTCCTCGTGTGCGCTCTGCCGGACCCCGATCCGACGGGCTGCGGCGAAGCTGGCCCAGGCGGCCACGTCGACCAGCGTGGCGTCCGCCGGATGGTGGCGGCGGAAATCCTCGACGACCTCGGGGCCGACCCGGTAGGAGGCGAACGCGGTGAGCAGCGCGAGACGTGCCGCCGCCCGCTGCGGTGCGGTCAGCGGCTCGATCAGCTCCTCGCACCAGCGGGTGCTGAGGCCGGCGTCCTCCCCGGCCCACCCGTCGAGCCGGGTCACCACGAGGCTGCGGACCGCGGGGTCGAGCGAGCGCTCGCCGGCGACCTCGAAGACGCGGTAGGAGCGCGCCATCGCGTCCGCGATGCGTGGGCTGCCCGAGGCCCAACTGACGTCCGAGGTCGGCGGCGCGGCGTCGAGCAGGCGGGTGGCTCGGCCGGCGAGGTGCTGTCCTCGGAGGGTGGGCCGGAGCACCCGGCCGAGCCCCTGATTGAGCCGGCGCCGCGCGCGTGGGCCGAGGCCCTGCGGCAGCAGCGAGTTGGCAAGGAAGACGTTGACCACGCGGCTCAGGTAATGGAAGCCCACCACGACCCCGACCAGCTCCGCTCGCTCCACTTCGGACACTCCGGCCGGCAGGGGCGGCCCGTCGGCACGGTGTGCGCCGCGGGCCCATTGCACGAAGCGCCGCATTCGGATGTCGGCGATCTCGTCAGGCCGGTCCGCGGCGATCGCCTCGGCGTCGCGCTCGTCGGAGAGTTCGAAGAGGCCCGCCACGTGCAGATCGGCGCAGTAGGGACAGGTGTTGGCCACCGACACCGTTGCCGCGACCGCTTCCTTGACAGCGCGGTCCACCACTCCGGCCGGCAACAGCGGCTCCCGGGTGAGGGTCCAGTAGGCGGCCAGGACATCGTCGGACGGCGAGTGCAACAACGCCGGCGGCACCACGATCTGGAATTCCTCGGCGACCTGGCGATACACCGCCGCGACGAGTCCACGCGCCGTCGCGGCGGGCACGACGGTCAGGAACCTGACGTGCTTCTGAGCGACCGAGGAAGCAACCCGTCTCGCGACCATCAGAACCTCCCGCGTCAGATTCCCCGATTGCTCCCGCTGTTTGCGGGCCCGCCGGTGACCGCACGCCTCGCGCATCGGCACACCCACGGCCGGACTCGGCCGCCTCCTGCCCTGCGGGGTGACGTCCTCAGGCGGCCGCGCCCACCCGGTCCCGCACCGCGGTACTGCCGTGCTGGGCCTGGCTCAGCGCGTACTTGCGCGCGTCGAGCAGGGCGAGCAGCACCGGCGGATCCAGTGCGCTGCTGCGCCGCAGCACCATGTTCGCGGTGACCTTCGAGTCGGCGCGGACCGTGAGCGGGCCGTACGTCGCCACCGACACGGCACGATCGGCCACGTCGGCGCGCTGCTCGGCACCGTCCGGATCGGCCGACACCGACTGGGCCAACAGGTACCACGAGCCCAGGGGAACCGCGTCGAAGTGGACCCAGCCGGGTTGCTGCAGAACGGCGCACCGCGCCGGGCGTCCTTCCGGGATACGGCCGCTGAACAGACCGACGAAAATAAGCGGGTGGTCATCGTCTTCGGCGAGACGGACCTGGCACGACACCTGGCCGCTCGGCGATCGGCCGGAGCGCCACTCGAAGTGCGGGTGGATAGACTGCGTGTAGCCGGCGTGTCGACGGAACGCGGTGGGCGACATACCGACGCTGCGGCTGAACCGCCAACTGAACGTACCGACGCTGTTGTAACCCACGCGGACGCTGATGTCCGCGACGTTCATCGATGTGGTGATGAGCAGGTCCTTCGCCCGCTGCAGGCGCAGCGCCGAGAGGAAGCGGGCCGGCGACACACCGGTCACCCGCCGGAAGATGCGAGTGAAGTGGAATTTGCTGAACATTGCAGCACGGGCCATGTCGTCGACAGTCAACTGTTCACCCATGCGGTCGTGCATCGCTGCGACTGCCCGCAGCACCGCCTGCTCAGAAACGTCTTTCATGGCACTCCCCCAGGTGCTGTTCCGCTGCATCATTCAACTCGTGGCAGTCAGATATGTGCGCGCCTACCTGACAATTGAATATAAAAGCCGGAACAGTGCGGTCAATTACGTCGAATGATCTCTCGACTTATCGCAACACTATCGGACGGCACGTCGGCAATCAACCCTGGGTGAGCGCGCGACGCAATCGTGGAGAAGCAGCGGGTATTGGCGCTACTGGATATGGATAGCGTGAATCACCGATATATGCACACCTCGTGGCCGAAGCGGTCCAGGTCGGCCGGGCGGCCTTGATCCGTCGGCGCATGACTGGAATTGATCACCATTGGCACTGCTCGGAGTGCACGCAGCGGGTCGTGGCGGATTGGCGGTGACGGACTCTGGACGGCGTGCCAGCAGGTCGGGCCGGCCTCCTGCCGTCATCGGCCGCCCCTGCGACGATACCCGCCGGTAACACCGGCCAGATACGTGATCAGCATGCCGGCGGGGCCTCAGATACGTGTCTCAGCCAGGGCTTTCATGGTGGACAGTTCTATTTGTGCGGTCAACCGCGACAACGGGCGTGGCTCGCGGAACGCGGGTCACGCCGATCCGTTCACCGGCCACTGACGGGCATGATTGGGAGGCCAGCTCTGGTTACTAACAGTGTTTGTGTGGTAATTAAGGGTTGCCGAAGTATGTCCGAGTCTCCTAGTCTCCTATCGGACGGCGCAACCATCAGCCACCTCGATTGCGCATCCGGCACCACCCGGAAGGAGCCGATCACCCGTGCTTCTCGGTCCACACCAGCCCAGGACAGCCACGACGACCTCCGCCGGCAGCGACGCCGCAACGACAGCGTTATTTCCGCGGCGCAGCCACAGCTAGCACGAGCGGTCGCGATCCACGGGCCTGAAACGTTGATCACCGGGAGCCACGATGCGAATATCTGACCTGAGTCGGCAGTCCGGGGTGCCGGTCGGGACGATCAAGTTCTACCTGCGCGAACGCCTGCTCCCACCCGGCGAACCCACGGGACGCAACCAGGCACTTTACAATAAGAATCACCTACGACGCCTTCGGCTGATCAAGATATTCACCTCCATCGGTGAACTCGACCTCACGTCGGTACGGCGGCTCCTGATCGCCGCCGAGGACGAGCACCTGTCGTCGATCGAGCTGTTCGAGGTGCTCAACCAGGTGTCGATGGCGGGCAAGGACACCGCCGCCGAGGAGGACGAGAGCCTCGATCTCGCCCGTGCCGACGCGAACCGCATCATCGAGTCGTCCGGCTGGCAGGTCAACCCGGACGCCGCCGCCCGCTCACACCTCACCCTCGCGCTCGCCGCGATGCGGCGCCTGGGCTGCGACTGCGATCCGGACTTTCTCGACGTCTACCGGGAGGCAGCGGACCGGCTCGCCCGGCACGAGGTCGGTCGGATCGCGAACGACCGCACCGCGCGCATCGAGGCCCTCGCGCGCAACGTCCTGCTACACCAGGCGTTCGCGGCGATGCGCCAGCTCGGGCAGCAGCATCACCTGTCCCGCCGATTCGGCCTCGTGCCGGCGAACCAGGGGACGGCCGACGACGGCGACCGCGCCTGACACCCGAAGCCGATGCGCCGAGGCACACGGGTCGACCGGACAGGGACGTCGGCCCGGCGGGGCGGCGCCGACGGACTGACTGTGCCGGTGACGCCGGCGGAGCTGACGCGTGAGGGCCGGCCAGCTGGCCGGCCCTCAGAACGTGCTACTCAGGCTGGGTCACGCGGGCAGTTCTGGTAGACCGAGAGCACCCAGGCGTCGTCGCGCTTGACGAGGATCCACGAGGCCCGGATGGCGTCCGCGGAGGCCAGGTCGGTGCTCCCGGCCGCGATCACCCCGCCGACGGTCAACAACGCGACCGCGCCGGGCCCGAGGGGCTTGACGTCGATCGGCTTCCCGGTGACGGTCGTGCCGGCGTACACGCCCTGGTAGGCATCCGCCATGTAGTCGCGAATGGCCGTGCGGCCCTTCACGTACACGCCCGGCAGGATGAGCGTGCCGTCCTCGGCGAACAGGTCGGCGAAGGCGTCGGCGTCATGGGCCGCCCAGGCCTTCACCATCCGGGCCGACACGGCGCCGATCGCCGCCTGGTCCGATCCGTCCAGGACCGGAGCTTGTGTGTTGGTGGTCATCTGCTACCCACTTCCGTCGGCCGTCCATCGATGGCAACTGATGACCATCGTGGCCGGAGCCGCGCCGTCCTGGCGTCTTCCAGCGTGCGCCGGGTCGGCAGGGCGCAACGTCCGAGAAGTGCCGGCCGCCTGGTCCCGCCGGCGATGGAATTCGGTGCCGGCTCGGAGCGGGTCGCCGGACGCATCCGTGTACGCGCGCGCGGATGCCCACCGACGTATCGGTGGACATCCGCGAGCTGGTGGACCGATCAGATGAAGAACGTGTTGGGCTCCAGGCCGCACAGCACCCGGCCGTAGAGCTCCATCGTGGTCGTCGGCAGATGCAGAGCGTGCAGGGTGACCGCGCGGACGTCGCGCCGGATCCGCTGGATCGGCTCCCGCGTGTAGATCGACGATGCGCCACACGCGCCGGCCAGGATGTCGACCGCCTCGGCGGTCAGCTGCGGCACACGACCCGCCACGGCCCTGGCGTACGCGCGGTCGCGGACCGTCCACGGCTCCCGCGTCAGACCGCGCTCGTCCACCAACGTGGCGAGCCTGCGCGCGTGCCCCTCGGCCTCGTCGATCTTGAGGGCGGCGTCGGCCGCCTGCAGGTGCGTGATCGGCGCGTCCGCCTGGCGCTCGTAGTTGGTGTTGGAGATGGGCCGTTCGTTGATCCGGGCATAGAACTGCTCCTCGGCAGCACGCGCCATGCCGATCATCTTGCCGGAGGTCGACGCCGCCACCGCCGCGACCAGTGGCGACTGGAACATCGGCAGGTCCCGGTTGCGCTCGGACGCGTACTCGCCGGCGGTGAACGCGGCGATCCGCATGACGTTGGCGCCGGGCACGAAGACATCCTCCGCGACGGCCCTGACGCTGCCGGTCCCGGAGAGCGCGGACACGTGCCAGTCGTCCACGATGCGCAGCGCGCTCATCGGCACCACTGCCATCACCGGCTCGGGCTCGCCCTCGGACGGGATGAGCAGGGTGGAGAGCAGCTTCCACCCGCTGTGCGCGGCGCCACTGTTGAACGCCCACTCACCGTTGACCACGATGCCGCCGTCCTTGGGGACTCCGGTGCCGTTGAGCGCCAGCGTCCCACTGATCCGGGCGTCCGGGTCCGCGAAGATCTCGTCCTGCACCTCGTCCGGGAACAGGCCGACGTTCCACGAGGTGATCCACCAGGCGGCGACGTCGAACGCCGCGGCGCCGTCGCCGCGACCCAGCTCGATGCCGACGTCCAGCAGGGTGTGGGCGTCCACCTCGTACCCGCCGAAGCGCGCCGCGGTACGCATGCGGAAGATTCCGGCAGCCGTCATGGCCTCGACACTCTCGTCGGCGAGCCGGCGGTTCTCCTCCTGCCACAACGAATTCTTCCGGAGCACCGGGACAATGTCGGCCGCCCTCTTCGTCAGATCGGTTCGGTGTGACGTCTCGGTTGTCTGCACGGGGTCTCCTCCTGGTACGGCCCCATCGTGCCCCCGCGGGGAAGCGGATGGCGCAAACGGGCGGCTGCATGAAGCGCTGAAGGTCGTTGCCGGGAATTCAGGAAGTCACGTTAACCCCTGGGCGTCGGCCGGAAAAGACACATCAGAGCGTCGCGCGGAACCGCGCATTCTGAAAGAAGATCGGGCTCGACCAGGATCGTAGCTTTACGGTGACCAATTGACCGACGGCATCATGAATGGTGGACGAGATGAGTTACTGGTCCGATCGGAAGGTGCTCGTGGTCGGCGCGAGCCGTGGCCTCGGCCGTGGGGTGACCGAGGCGTTCCTGGCGGCTGGCGCGACGGTGACCGCCCTGTCGCGGGACACCGCACCGCTGGCCGCCCTGGCCGACGCGCACGGCAACCTGAGCCTGGTCGACGCGGACGCCACCGACCCGGCCAGCCTCGACGTCCTCCGCCGGAACCCGCCGGACGTCCTCGCCCTGGTGGCCGGCGCCGCACCCGAGCTGCGTCCGCTGACGGAGCAGACCTGGGAGTCGTTCTCCACCCCCTGGAACACCGACGTGCGCATCGCGTTCCTCTGGCTGCGTCAGGTGTTGCGGCAGCCCCTGGCGCCCGGCAGCCGGGTCATCGTGACCAGCAGCGGCGCCGCGCTGAAGGGCTCCGTGCTCAGCGGCGGCTACGCCGGAGGCAAAGCGACAGTACGCTTCCTCGCCGACTACGCGGCCCAGGAGGCCGCACGTGCCGGGCTGGACATCACGTTCCACACGGTGCTGCCGCAGCTCACTCCGGAAACCGGCCTCGGCCGGGCGGCGGTCGACGCGTACGCCGAGCGCGCCGGCGTCCCGCCCGAGACGTTCGTCGAGCCCATGCGCCCGGTGCTGACGCCGGAGGCGGCGGGTGCGGCCTTCCTGCGGCTCGGCGGCGACCCGACCCCGCCCGGCACCGTGCACCTGCTGTCCGGGGCCGGTCTGACGCGACTGCCCTGAGCCCGCGCAGACCGTTTCAGGGAAACCCAGGACGTACGCATGGCGGTGGCCACCATCGTGGTGGCCACCGCCATGACGGTCGGCACGGGGCTCAGGCGACCGCGGGGACCGCGGCGGTGAGGTACATCGGCACGCGGTCGTAGCCGTTCATGATGAACGAGCCCTGCGGGGGCAGTTCCTCGCGCGGCACGGCCAGGGTCAGGTCGGGAAAGCGCTCGAAGAGGGCCGGCAGCGCCACCATCGACTGCATCGTGGCCAGCGGCCGCCCCAGGCAGTAGTGCTCGCCGTGCCCGAAGGACAGGTTCGTCTTGTCCGGGCGGGTGATGTCGAAGTCGTTGGCGGTGTCGCCGTGCAGCGCCGGGTCCCGGCCGATCCCGGCGTACGCGATGAGGACCAGGTCGCCCTTGGCGATGTGGACGCCGGCGACGTCGATGTCCTCCTTCGCGTAGCGGAAGGGCAGCTGGGCGACGGCGGCGTCCTTACGGACCGCCTCGTCGAAGGCGTCCATCCAGGTGTACTGCCCGGTGCGGATCAGCTCCAGCTGGTCGCGGTGGGTGCTCAGGTCGATGATGCAGTGGGCCAGCACGTTGCTCAACGTCTCCGATCCCGCGCCGAGCAGGACGTGCAGGCTACCGATCAGCTCCTCGTTGGAGAGCGTCTCGCCGTCCTCGTTCGCGGCGATCAGGACGCTGGTCAGGTCGTCTCCCGGGTCCTGACGGCGGCGGGCGGCGAGCTTGGACATGGCGTCGTGCCACTGGTCGAGGTTCGCCGCGGCCATCTCGCCGGTGTGGTTGGTCAGGCTGTTCTGCTTGGTGCCCTTGAGCGCTTCCTCCCGCACCTCCTCCGGCACGCCGAAGAGGTCGCAGATGAGCGTGGCGGTCAGTGCGTACGTGAACTGCCCCTTGATGTCGACCGTCTCGCCCGGCCGCGTACTGGCCTCCATGTCGTCCAGCAGCCGCTGCACGATCGACTCGACGCGGGGTCGGGCCTTCTCGACCTCGCGCGGCGTGAAGGCGTGCGACACCAGCTTGCGCAGCCGGTCGTGGTCGGCGCCGTCACGAACGGTCAGGTTGTCCATCGCCACCCAGGTGATGAGCTCCCAGTCGTGCGGCACCTCGCCGCGCACGAACGGGGGCCAGTCCTCCTTCGCGTTCTTGGAGAGCTGGTCACCGGCGAGCAGCTTCCTGCCAATGTCGTACGACGTGACGCACCAGGCGTGGTAGCCACCGGGAACCTCGACGAGGGTGACCGGGCCCTCGGCGCGGATCCGGGCAGCTTCGGCATGAATGTCACGCCCCTCAGGATCGAGCATGATCGGGCATTTACCCATCGCGGGCCTCCATGGTTCGGTGCACGGCACCGGGCAAAGATCCGGTGGTGCGAAGAGCGGTATCTGCCGCTGAACCTAATGACCTCCCCGGCTCCATATTTCTTCTCGATTGCCGAGCGTGGAAATCCACTCCGCGCGTGCCTTCATGACGTCGGAACAGCAATTGTGAAGAGGTTTTGCGGGGCCGTGGCGGGCATCCTCGACTCGATAACGCGTAAATCCAGAGGAGACGGTCATGGCTCGATTCAACGTCGGGGTGCTCTTCAAGCCGCAGCACTGCGAGATGGCTCAGCTACGCGAGGGTTGGCGTGCGGCGGACGAGCTCGGTGTGGACACCGTCTGGACCTGGGACCACTTCTATCCGCTCTACGGCGACCCGGACGGCGCGAACTACGAGTGCTGGACCACGCTGGCCGCGCTCGCCGCCGACACCCGGCGCGTCCGGTTCGGCTCGTTGGTGACGTGCAACAGCTACCGCAACCCCAACCTGCTCGCGGCCATGGCGGGCACGGTCGACCAGATCAGCGACGGTCGCCTGATCCTGGGCCTGGGCGCCGGTTGGTTCGAGCGGGACTACACCGAGTTCGGCTACCGGTTCGGCCGCGCCGGCGAACGGCTGCGGGCGCTGGAGGACGGCGTGCGGACCGTACGGTCCCGCCTGGCCGCGCTGGTCCCGTCGGCAGCACGGGTGCCACTGCTGATCGGCGGCGGCGGTGAGAAGGTGACCCTGCGCATCGTGGCCCGGTACGCGGACATGTGGAACGACTTCGGTTCGGCGGAGCGCTTCGCCCACAAGAGCGCCGTCCTCGACCGCTGGTGCGCCGAGCAGGGTCGCGACCCCGCCGAGATCGAACGCACCACGATGATCGAGACGGCGGAGGTGGACGAGGTCGACGCCTATCTCAAGGCCGGCGCCACCCACGTCATCCTCGGCCTGGACACCCCGTTCGACCTCGAACCCCTGGACCGCCTGCTCGCACACGCGAGGGACTGAACACGTCAGCCGGCCGGTCGCCGCGGGCCACGTACCGGGCCAGCGAGGCCCAGATTTTCGGTGTTGCTGTCGATCTACCGCCCGCGCGACCCGTCGTAATGTAGAGGCCACCACCGAGGGGGCCGGCACACGACGGGACATGAGAGATGGCCAAGTACATGATCCTCATCTACGGCGACGCCCAGCAGTGGGACGCGATGACCGACGAGCAGTGGAAGGCGCACGACGCGGCGCACGAGGCGTTCGTCGCCAAGGCCGGCACGCAGATCATCGACGGTCAGCAGCTGGAGCTGGCGCCCACGGCCACCACGCTGCGCTCGGACTCGGTGGGTCAGATCCAGACGACCGACGGCCCGTTCCTGGAGACCAAGGAGGCACTCGGCGGCTACTACCTGATCGAGGCGACCGACCTGGACGAGGTTCTGTCGATGGCGACGCTGCTTCCCGAGGTGCACGCTTCGCACAGCGGTGTGGAGATCCGCCCGGTGGTCGACCACGGCTGACGTGGCCGACCCACGGATGAAAGACGAGGTTGTCGCGGCGGTCGCCCAGGCGCACCGCCGCGACTGGGCCCAGGTGTTCAGCACCACGGCCCACCTGACCCGGGACCTCGACCTCGCCGAGGAGTGCACGCAGGACGCGTTCGCACAGGCTCTGGAGACCTGGACGGAGACCGGTGTCCCCGACCGACCGGGCGCCTGGTTGACCACCATCGCGCGCAACCGGGCCCGCGACGTCCTGCGCCGCGAATCGGTGTTCCGTCGCAAGATGCCGCTGCTCGTCGCTGACGAGACCACGCCGGGGCCCGAGGACGGCCTGGTCGACGACCGGCTGCGGCTCATCTTCACCTGCTCGCACCCCGCCCTGGCCCGGGAGGCGCAGGTCGCCCTGACCCTGCGCCTGGTCTGCGGGCTGTCCACACCCGAGGTGGCCCGCGCGTTCCTGGTGCAGCCGGCGACGATGGCAGCCCGGATCACCCGGGCCAAGAAGAAGATCGCCGCGGCCCGCATCCCGTACCGGGTGCCGGGCCCGGACCAGCTCGAGGAGCGGGTGAGCGCCGTCCTGGAGGTCGTCCACCTGATCTTCACCACCGGGCACACGGCGCCGCTCGGCGCCCACCTGGTTCGCCAGGATCTGGTGGACAGCGCGATCAGCCTGGCCCGCATGCTGCATCTGCTCATGCCGACCAACGCCGAGATCAGCGCGCTTCTCGCGCTGCTGCTGCTCAACGCCTCGCGCCAGGACACTCGAATGTCCGCGGACGGGCGCCTGGTGCTGCTGTCCGAGCAGGATCGCTCCCGCTGGGACCGGCAGCTCATCGCCGAGGGCCGGTCGTTGGTGACCGACGCGCTGCGCCGCCGGCCACCGACGCGGTACGCCCTGGAGGCCGCGATAGCCGCCCTGCACGCCGAGGCGGCGAGCTGGCGGGACACCGACTGGGCCCAGATCGTCGCGCTCTACGACGCCCTGTTCCGGCTCTGGCCCTCGCCCGTGGTGGATCTCAACCGGGCCGTCGCGATCGGGCTCCGCGACGGCCCCCGGGCCGGCCTCGACGCGCTGAATCCCCTGCTCGCCGATCCGGCCCTGGCCACGTACGGGTACCTCAGTGCCGCCCGGGCCGACTTCCTGCGCCAACTGGGGCAGTGGTCGCAGGCCCGGACGGCCTACGAGGAGGCGCTGACCCTCACCGACAACGACGTCGAGCGCGCGTTCCTCAATGAGCGCCTGACCGAAGTCCAGCGGAATCTGTGAGTGCCAGCACCTCGCGGACGGTCTCGTAGAAACCGTCGACACCGTGGAGGTCGCGGCGGTTCGCGCAGTCCTCGGCGTACTGCTCGCTCATGGTCTGGCCACCGCTCTCCAGCATCGCGATCTGGCTCGCGTAGGCGCCGACCGCGCGTAGTTTGCGGGCCCACTGGCTGTCACTGATCGCGACGGCCACCGGCTCCGACACGCGTACGCCCGCCGGCAGCGCCGGCATGACGTTGACTCCCGGCCACGCGAGGTAGGGGAAGTCGTCCCAGAGCGACAGCGGCGAGTCGGTCCTGGCCACCGCGGCGAGGACGGCGTCGCGGGTGCGCCGGTGGTCGACGTGATTGCCGACCGCCGCGCACGTGACGACCCGGTCGACGGAGAACTCACCGATCACCCGCTCGATGTCGGCGGCCACAGCGGCGACCAGATCGTCCTCGTCGTCGGCATGGTGGTCCATCGGGTTCTCGTCGTCGATCACCCAGCCGCCCTGCGCGTTCCTGCGGTAGATCGCGTCGAGGAACGGGCCGCACAGATACGGCGGGTCGACGCCGAGCGTGGCGAGGGCCGCGACGTTCTCGTCGCGCCGCGCCGCCACGGGATCACCGACGATCGCCCACTGGTCGTGGAAGGTGGTCGCGATCGGCGAGTACGGCGGCGCGGGACTCCCGGCGAACACCGTGTAGACGACGACGTGTTCGCCAGCGTCGGCCAACTGGACGAGGTGGCCGCCGTAGGACAGCACCGCGTCATCGAGATGCGGCGACACCACCAGGGTTGTCATGCGGCTCTCCCTTCGAAGTGGGGTTGCTGCGAATGTGCGGTCGGCAGCACCGGGTCGGCGTACGAGATCGTCCGGCGGCCGATCCGGCCGGCCTCCGCGAGGATCTGCATTCCCCAGGTGTCCCAGACGCCGGCCATCCGCGAGGTGATGACGACCGTGCCGGCACTGTCGTCGCTCAGCGGCGTGGACAGCCCGAGAGCGTGGTAACCGCTGTGGTCCCCCGAACGCACGGCCCGGTCGAGGAGTTCGTGATCGAAGTCGACGAGGGTCGCGCCGGTCACCGACGCGGGCAGCTCGCCGCCGCACCCGATGATGGTGACCGCCTCATCGTCGGGCACATCCGCCAGGGCGTCGGCTATCTCGGCTGAGACGCTCAGGCCCCGCGCCCGCTGCTGCCAGTCGAGGAGCTCCAGGTACGTCGGCTCCCACTGCCAGAACTCCCCCTTCTCCACCATCACGGCCAGACCCATCTCGATCGCGGGCTCGGGGAACTTGCTCAGGAACAGCCGCATGTTGGCGAACAGCTCGTCGAAATTGGCCTTGTGGTCGCGGTCGTGCGGCGCGACAACCGCCCACGCATCCGCCGCGAGCTCGATCGTCAGGCCGGCGCGGTGCAGCCGGAAACCCAGCTCCATGTCCTCGCCACCCCAGCCCTGGAATCGCTCCTCGAAGGCGCCGACGCGGCGGAAGTCGTCCATCCGGATCGAACAGTTTCCGGTCCAGAAGGCCTTCCAGGGGATCGACCGTTTCCTCAGGTCCATGCCGCAGCCGGCGAAGTAGGGCTGGCGCACGTCCTGGAACTCCGGTAGGTGGCGGTAGCGCTCCACCACCAACTCGGGCGACAGCTGCGCGAGGAGCTCGTCCACCCCCACCATCGGCGAATCGGGGTTGTAGCCGTAGCTGGGCCCCACCACCGCCCGCCGCGACTCGCCGCCCTCGTGGGCGGCCAGGTGCGCGGCGAGGAACTCCGGGCCCACCATCGACCCGGTGTCGAGAATGACCAGCAGCCCGCCGACCGCCATCCGGGCCGCGCCGTTGCGCGCGGACGCGACCCGGAACCCGCGGTCCTCCTGATGGAAGTACGTGATGTGCAACAGGTCGGCGTAGGACCGCACGACGTCGGCGGTGTGATCGGTCGAACCGTCATCGCCGACGACCACCTCGAAATCGTCGGTGGGAATCGTCTGCCGGGCGAGCTGCCGAAGGGTCTCCGACAGCAGGTCAGCTGAGTTGTAGGTCGCGATGATGACGGATACCCGCCGCCGGTGGCCCATGGTGCTCCTTCGCATGGTCGGTCCAGCTCTTCGAACTGGCCTACGGGTTCACGAGGTTGCCGGGCCGGCGTACGAGATGGTGCGCCGGCCGATCCGGTCGGCCTCGGCCAGGATCTCCGCACCCCAGGTGCCCCAGAGGCCGGCCATCCGGGAGGTGATGACGACCGTGTCGACGCTGTCGTCGGCCAGCAGCGTGTGCAGCCCGACGGCGTGGTAGCCGCTGTGGTCCCCCGAACGCACGGCACGGTCGAGGAGCTCGTCGTCGAAGTCGACGAGGATCGCGCTGGTCACCGTCGCGGGCAGCTCGGCGCCGCACCCGATGATGGCGACCGACTCGTCGGCCGGCACGTCCGTCAGGGCCCTGGCGATCTCGTCGGAGACGCTCAGGCCGCCGGTCTGCTGCCGCCAGTCCAGAAGCTCCCGGTACGTCTGCTCCCAGGCCCAGAACTCCCCCTTGTCGAGCATCACGCCCAAGCCCATCTCGACCACGGGCTCCGGGAACTTGCTCAGGAACATCCGCATGTTCGCGAAGAGCGCGTCGTAGTTCGCCTTGTGATCGCGGTCGTGCGGCGCCACCACGACCCAGGCGTCGGGCGCGATCTCGATCGTCAGACCGGCCCGTTGCAGCCGAAGCGCCAACTCCATGTCCTCGCCGCCCCAGCCCTCGAACTTCTCCTCGAAGCCGCCGACCCGGCGGAAGTCGTCGGTCCGCACAGAGGAGTTCAAGGTCCAGAATGCCTGCCAGGCCACCAGTCGCCGGCTCAGGTCCATCTCGCAGTCGGCGAAGTAGGACTGGCGGATATCCTGGAAGTCGGGTAGGTCGCGGAACTGCTCCACCGCCGTCTCCGGGGACATCTGCGCGAGAAGCTCGTCCACCCCCGCCATCGGCACCTCGGGGTTGTAGCCGTAGCTGAGGCCGATCACCGCCCGCCGCGACTCGCCGCCCTCGTGGGCGGCCAGGTGCGCGGCGAGGAACTCCGGGCCGACCATCGAGCCGGTGTCGAGAGTGATCAGCAGCGAGCCGACGGCGAGCCGGGCGGCGGCGTTGCGCGCGGCGGCGGCACGGAATCCCCGGTCCTCCTGAAAGACGTACTTGACCTGGAGGGTGCCGGCGAAGGACCGCACCACCTCGGCGGTGTGATCGGTCGAACCGTCATCGCCGACGATCACCTCGAACTCGTTGGTGGGAATCGTCTGCCGGACGAGGTAACGCAGTGTGTCGGCCAGCAGGTCGGCCGAGTTGTAGGTCGCGATGATGACGGATACCCGGATCCGATGGCCCATTTCTCTCTCCCTCGTGTGGTCGGTCAGCTGTAGGCCTTGGCCTGGATGGCGAACATCTCGGCGTAGGAGCCGCCGGCGCGCATCAGGGTGTCGTGGTCTCCGACCTCGAGCAGTTGCCCGTCGCCGACCACGATGATCTTGTCTGCCATCCGTGCCGTGGAGAAGCGATGCGAGATCAACACCGTGATCGCCCCGGTCCGCGCGCTGGTGCGCCTCGCGTGTTCGGCGTAGCGCTCGAACAGCTCGTGTTCGGCCTGCGGGTCGAGGGCCGATGTGGGTTCGTCGAGCAGCAGCAGCATCGGGTTGTCCCGCATGAGCGCCCGACCCAGGGCGAGCTTCTGCCACTGCCCGCCGGACAACTCGGCGCCATCGGCGTACGACGTGCCGAGCTGGGTGGACAACCCGTCCGGCAGGGCGCGCAGGACGTCGGTGGAGTGTGCCTTCACCAACGCGTCGTTGACCGCGGCCTCGTCCGACACCCGCGCCACGTCACCGACACCGACCGCCTCGAGCGCCCGGATCTCGTACCGCACGAAGTCCTGGAAGCCGGCGGCCATCCGCTCGCGCCACCGCTCGACGGGCAGCCGTCGCAGGTCGACACCGTCGACGAGGATCCGGCCGGCCGTGGGCTGGTAGAAGCCGCACAGCAGCTTGACCAGGGTCGTCTTGCCGGCGCCGTTCTCACCGACGATCGCCACCGTGCTGCCGGCGGCAAGCGTCAGGTTGACATCGCGCAGCGTCGGCCGTTCGGCGCTCGGGTAGCTGAAGCTCACGTTCTCGAAGGCGATCCCGGTGACCAGCCGGTCCGGGACGGGCTGGTCGGCCAGGGACCCGGCGCCGACGACCGCGCCGCGCAACCGATCCAGCCGTAGATAGGTGTTGGCGAGACGTTGCAGTTGTTGCAGCTGCGTGACGGCGCCGGTCACCTGCTGGTTGACCTGGGTGGCCAGCACGATGACCAGGACCACCTCGCCGACGCTCTGCTGCCCGGCTATCGCGTTGCGCACGACGAGCAACACCGCTCCGACGTACGCGAGGCCGAAGACGACCTGACCCGCCGCGCGTAGCGCCATGGCCTTGAGGTGCGCGCCGTAGAGACCACGGGTGGCGGTTCGCCACAGGCTCGCGTACCGCTGCCGGAGTTCCTTCTCCACGCCGAACACCCGCAGCTCGCCGGCGTAGCGGGCGGTGGTCGTGGCCTGGAAGAGGTTGAGCGCGACACGGGTCGGCTCGGCGACCGCCGTCTTGGCCCGCTCCAGGGCGCTCTCCGCCAGCCGACCGGTGAACAACGGCACGGCCGCGGCCACCGGGAGCAACAGCAGCAACGGGCTCTGCCACGCCAGGATCGCCGCGCCCAGGACGACCGCCAGCACCATCGTCGCCGCCTGGAACAGCGACTCCATGCTGCTGCGGAACTGCCCGCTGTCCTGGACCAGGACGGTGAGCTCGTCGGCCTGTTCGGGGCGCTCGTGATGGCCGATCCCCTCAGATCCGTTGGACACCGCCAGCAACTCCCGGTGCAGGTCCAGCTCGATCAGTTCGGACAGCTCGAAGTACGCGACCATGGCGAACTGGCCGGAGGACTGCGCCAGGATGGCGAGCAGGGCCACCACCGCGCCCAACACGGCGGCCTCGGTCGCGTCTCCGCCGATGACCGCGTCGGTCATCATGCCGAGCGCGACGGCGAGCAGGGCGGCCGACGCGGCCAGAGCCAGCATGAGGAAGGTGGCGACCACGGTCTTGCGCGCGTCGATCCGCCATGCCGCGGACAGCAGCTTGCCGACGCCGGAGAACATCTCCCTCACAGCAGCACCTCGTCCCGGTCCGAGTCGGTGTTGTCGGCGAAGCGGTTGGCCTGCAACCTGAACAGCTCGGCGTAGCGCCCGTTGCGAGCCAGCAGCTGGTCGTGTGAGCCCTCCTCGCTGACCCGGCCGTCGTGCAGCACCACGATCTTGTCGGCGTGCCGGACCGTCGAGAAACGATGGGAGATGAGCAGCGTGGTGGCACCCTGGGTGAGCGCCGCGAACTGATCGAAGAACTGCGCCTCGGCGCGTACGTCGAGGCTCGCTGTCGGTTCGTCGAGCACGACGACCGACGCGCCGTGGCGCAGCGCGAACAAGGCCCGCGCCAGCGCCAGCCGCTGCCACTGGCCGCCCGACAGCTCGGCGCCGCCGGTGACATGCGCGGCCAGCGGCGTGTCCAGGCCGCGGGGCAGCGAGTTCAGCACGTCGGTCAGGCCCATCGCGGCCACGGCCTCCCGGACGCCGTCCCGATCGTCCGCCGAGCCCACCGCGCCGAACGCCACGTTGTCCGCCGCCGAGAACTCGTAGCGCAGGTAGTCCTGGAAGATCACGGCGAGCCGGGCCCGCCACTGCGACAGCTCGAACGTGCGGATGTCGACCCCGTCGAGGCGTACGGCGCCGCGGTCGGGCTCGTAGAGCCGTGCGAGCAGCTTCACCAGGGTGGTCTTGCCCGCGCCGTTGAGCCCGACGATCGCGGTGCAGCTGCCGACCGGGATTCGCAGGTCCAGGCCGTCGAGCACCGGCCGGTCCTGACCGGGATAGTGGAACGACACGTCGTCGAAGTGGATCTCACTGACCGGCTCGGGTGCCGGGCTCCCGGAGCCGGTCGGCTCCAGCACGGTGTACCGGTCGATGTGATCGGAGAACCGTCGCACCGCCCGATGGGTCTCGGTGCCGATCGCGGTCTCCAGGTCGGCTTCCGGGTAGAACACCGACAGCCGGATGGCGCCCAGTGCCGCCTGCATGATCAGGACGAACTCGGTAAGCGTCAGCGTGTTGATCGCGGTGGCGCCGATCGTCGCGAAGATCGCCCCACAGGCGAGCAGGCTGAACCCGGTGGACCACACACCCGGCCACAGGTAGACGCGCCGCCGCGCCGCCCACAGCGGTGTGAACCACGCGCGGTAGGACGAGCGCATCTCGCCGTCCATCCAGTTCGCCAGCCCGAAGACCCGGATCTCCTTGCCCGCCGGCGCCTGCACGGCTAGTTTGCGGACGTACTCCACCTTGTTCTGCTGGGGCATGAGGCTGAACCGGGCGTGGGCGTAGCGGCGCAGGCCGCCGCGCTGCACGTTGCGGAACCACAGCACGGTCACGGCCACCGCCAGGGCCGCCCACCAGGAATAGACGACGCCGATGATGGCCGTGTAGCCGACCAGTTGGCCGTACCGCGCGATCAGCGCGAGAGTGCCGGCGCAGGCGCTGCCCGGCCCCCACATCTGCAGGCCGTGTTCCAGCTCGCGGGCGGCGTAGCGCAGGTCGGCGAGGACGGACTGGTCCTCCATCGGCCCGACCCCGGTGCTGCGCGTGGACGCCCGCATCACGTCGTCCACCACGGTGCCGTCGATCCGCCGCGCCAGCAGCTCGCCCAGCGAGAGCTGGGCCGGAGCCAACACCTGTTGCAACACGAAGATGCCGGCCGCCGCCGCGAAGACCGGCACCAGCTCCCGCCACGCCGTCGAGTCGAGGCCGCCGTCCACCGCCCCCGGCACCTTGCCGAGCACCACGCTGGACGTGATGACGAACGCGATGGGCAGCGCGGCGAGGAGCAGGTTGAGCAGGAGGAGCGCGCCGAGGAGGCCGAAGCCCGCTCTGGGCATCAGGCGGAGGATGCTCGCACGCGCGGATATCAGTCCCCACAGGCTGCTGCGCATGGTCATCGATCTCCCTACTCGACCGCCGGTGCTGTCACTGCTCCGACGAACGTCGAGCGGTCGAGATCGACACGAGGGCCGAATTCCCTCGCGGAAGATGGTCGGATCGCACCGACCCGGCAACAACGCGGCAATGTGGGAGAAGAGCTCGCGGCATTCCGATCCGTCGCCCTCTGCGCCCCGGCAGAGTTCAGCGGGCCGGATCCCCGCGCGGCGGCGCCCCGCGGTCGGTCAGACGTCGGCCTCGATGGCGAAGGTGTTGCCGTCCGGGTCCTGGAACCACGCGATACGACCACCGCCGGCCCGCTCGGTGATCCCCTTCGAGTCGTGTTCGATCTGCTCGTAGCGGGCGAACTCGACGCCGGACGAGGTCAGCTCGTCGACGATCTCGTCGATGTCGTCGACGTACCACGTCGCCAGCGTCGCCTGGGTCTTCCCGGCGGTGACCGACTGGTACACGTTGAGGGCCGGACCGCCACCGGAGGCGTAGATGCGGCTGCCGTCGGCGATGGTGGCGCTGGGCGCGGACCACAGCGCCACCAGGCCCAGCTTGCCTTCGTAGAACGCGACGGCCCTCGCGATGTCGGACACGGCGACCGATGTTCTCAGGTGGTGTGCATTCAATGGCATGACCCACCCTGGCACGGACGGGCGGCCCTGGCACGCGACGCGGGGCGGGTTCGGCGTGGTGCCGAGCCCGCCCCGCGTCGTCAGGTGGTGGAGGGTCAGCGTTGCAGGGTGAGTAGGCCGGGGCGGTAGGGCAGGAGGCCGTAGTCGCCGCCGGAGTTGGGGGATCGGCCTTGGTAGAGGAGTTGGAGGTTGCAGGGGTCGATGGTGAAGGTTTG
>NZ_JBEXIA010000060.1:0-24266 GCF_040608335.1 Micromonospora sp. NPDC005194
GCCAGCGGCGCCCGGCCGAGCTGCGCGCGCAGCTCGGCCAGCGGCAGCGCGCCGGTCACCAGTGCCCGACCGAGGCGGCCCATCCCCCGCAGGTCGGCCAGGGCGGTGGCGACGATGTCGACGCGGCTGTCCGGGTCGTCGACCCAGTCCACCGGCACCTCGTGGATGCGCAGCCCGGCCCGTTGGGCGAGCACCAGCAGCTCGGTGTCGAAGAACCAGCCGGTGTCGCGTACGTGCGGGAGCAGCCCGGCGGCCACGTCCGCGCGGATGGCCTTGAACCCGCACTGCGCGTCGGAGAACCGCGCCGCCAGCGCGCCCCGCAGCAGCAGGTTGTAGGCCCGGGAGATCACCTCCCGCTTGGCGCCGCGCACCACCCGGGACGTACGCGCCAGCCGGGTGCCGATCGCCAGGTCGGAGTGGCCGGAGATGAGCGGCGCGACCAGAGGCAGCAGCGCCGCCAGGTCGGTGGACAGGTCCACGTCCATGTACGCCAGCACCGGCGCGGACGACGCGGACCACGCGGCGGACAGCGCCCGCCCCCGCCCCTTGGCGTCCAGGTGCCGTACGCCGACGCCGGGCAGCTCGGCGGCGAGCGCCTGGGCCACGGCCAGGGTGCCGTCCACGCTGGCGTTGTCGGCGACGGTGATCTGGAACGGGTACGGGAAGTGCTCGCTGAGATGCGCGTGCAACCGGCGTACGCACGGCCCGAGGTCGGTCTCCTCGTTGTAGACCGGGATCACCACGTCCAGCACCGCGCCGGCGGTGGTGGACCGGGTCTGGACGGCGGCACGGGGGCCGCTGAGCGCGGTCACGACGCGTCCGCGCCGGTGCTCAGGTCGTAGACGGTGACTCCGTCCACGGTCTGCGCCGTGAAGGTCTCCGCGACCCAGGTGGAGATCTCCTGCGCGGCGGAGCTGCCACCGTTGGCCCGGAAGCCGCCGCCACCCACGAAGTAGTGGATCTTGTGCTCGGCGACGTGACGCTGGAACTGCGCGAGCGTCGGTGACGGGTCGCTGCCGTTGAACCCGCCGATCGGCATCACCGGGTCACCGGTGGCCAACTGGTAGCCGGAGGCGTTGTTGGAACCGATGGTGGCCGCCACCCAGGTGTAGTCGTCGCTGTCGCGCTCCAGCAGCTCGCGCAGCGCGGCGCTGGGCTCGCGGGCGTCGAGCAGACCGCCCATGCCGCCGCCCTCCCGGCCACCACCGGCGCCGGGCAGCTGACCGCCGCCGGGAAAACCGCCCGGGAAGCCCGGCACCTGCGCGCCGCCGGGCGCAGTGGGCACCTGGGCACCGCCGGGAGCACCGGGCAGCTGACCGCCGCCCGGGAAGCCCGGGAACTGCCCGCCGTTCTGGTTGCCGTTGCGGCCGTCGCCGGGGAACTGCCCGCCGCCGGGGAACGCCATGCCGCCGGGCGGTCGTCCGCCGGGGAAGCCGCCGCGACCGAAACCGCCCGCCACCGCCGGGCCGGCGCTCGGGATCGAGCCGGTGTGCGGGGTCGCGGCGGTCTGCGCCGCGTACGCCGCCGGCCCCGCCAGGGCCGCCGCCGCGCCGACGCCGAGCACCACGGGCACCAGCCAGCGGGGCAGTCGGGCGGCCAGCAGGATCAGGGCCGCGCCGAGCAGGCCGGCGACCAGCACGGCGGTACGCAGCCACGGGTACCAGTCGGGGCTGCGCCCGAGCAGCACCCACGCCCACCAGACGGTGACCGCGAGGGTGGCGGCGAGCGTCACCGTGGCGGCCAGCGGACGCCACCGCTGCCATCGGGACACCACCACCGGTTCGTCAGGCGTGCCGGCGACCGGGGCCGGCCGCGGTCGGCGCTGCCGCCAGAGCAGGGTGACGCCGATGCCGACAAGCGCGCCGACGGCCGGTGCGAGCGCCACGGTGTAGTAGGCGTGGAAGATCCCGGACATGAAGCTGAAGATCAGACCGGTGACCAGCAGCCAACCGCCCCACAGCAGCAGGCCGGCCCGGGTGCGGTCGGTACGCGCGGCCCGCCCGGCCACCAGCAGGCCCGCGACCAGCAGGATCAGCGCGGCCGGCAGCAGCCAGGAGATCTGACCGCCGACCTCGCCGTCGAACATCCGCAGCAGGCCGGTCTGCCCGGAGAACGGGCCACCGCCACCGCCCATCCGCCCGGCACCGCCGCCGCCGACGCTGCCCACCTCGTCGCCGGTGATCCGGCCGAGGCCGTTGTAGCCGAGGGTCAGCTCCAGGATGCTGTTGCCCTGCGAACCGCCGATGTACGGGCGGGCGCTGGCCGGGACGAGTTCGACGACGGCCACCCACCAACCGGCGGACACCACCACCGCGAGACCGGCCAGCAGCAGTTGCCGCACCCGCCGCCACAGCCCGGTCGGCGCGGCCAGCAGGTAGACGCCGGCGAACACCGGCACCAGCAGGAACGCCTGGAGCATCTTGGTCAGGAAGCCGAAGCCGACCAGCACGCCGGCCAGCACGATCCACCGGGTGCTGGCCGTCTCCAGCGCGCGCACGGTGGCGTACGCGCCGCCGACCAGCAGCAGCACGAGCAGCGCGTCCGGGTTGTTGAAGCGGAACATGAGCGTCGCCACCGGGGTGAGGGCGAGGATCGCACCGGCGATCAGGCCGGCGACCGGCCCGTACCAGCGCTTGACGCTCGCGTACAGCACGCCGACGGAGGCGACCCCGCAGAGCGCCTGCGGAACGAGCATCGCCCAGCTGTTGAGCCCGAAGACGCGCACCGACAGGGCCATCAGCCACAGCGAGGCGGGCGTCTTGTCCACGGTGATCGAGTTGGCCGCGTCCGACGAGCCGTAGAAGAACGCCTTCCCGCTCACCGAGCCGGCCTGCACGGCGGCCGCGTAGAACGAGTTGGCCCAGCCGGAGGCGGCCAGGCCCCAGAGGTACAGCAGGCCGGTGCCCAGGAGCAGGACCACCAGCGCGGGCCGGGTCCAGGTCGGCGCGCGGCCCGCCGGCGGCGAGTGCTCCTCGGGGCGCGTGGTCGTGCGGGGCGGTCCCTCCGGTTCGGCGGGCGTCGTCGGCAGGGTGTCTGTTCTGTCCATGCGGCCAGCCTCGGCGGCCGGACTGGCGGAACCCCGTGCGCCGACTATGTGTCAGCTGTGGGATTCGGCAGGCGGACGACGAACACGGTCCGCCCCGGCCGGCTGTCGACGGTGACCGTGCCGTGGTGGGCCTCCACCACGGCCGCCACGATCGCCAGGCCGAGGCCGGTGCTGCCGTGCGCCCGCGACCGGGAGCTGTCGCCCCGGGCGAACCGCTCGAACATCTCCGGTCGCAGCTCCGCCGGCACCCCCGGCCCGTCGTCGGCGACGGTGAGCACGGCGGTGTCCGCCTCGACGGCCAGCGTGGTGGTGACCGTCGTTCCCGGCGGGGTGTGCACGCGGGCGTTGGCCAGCAGGTTCGCCACCACCTGGTGCAGGCGGGCGGCGTCGCCGGGCACCCGGATGACCACCTCGGGCAGGTCGAGCTGCCAGCGGTGCTCGGGGCCGGCCACGTGCGCGTCGCTGACCGCGTCCACCACGAGTGCGGACAGGTCGACCGGGTCCACGGCGAGCGGCCGGCCGGTGTCGAGCCGGGCCAGCAGCAGCAGGTCGTCGACGAGACTGGTCATCCGGGTGCTCTCCGACTCGACGCGGCGCAGCGCGTGCGCCACGTCGGCGGGCACCTCGTCACGGCCGCGCCGGGCCACCTCGGCGTACCCCCGGATCGCCGCGAGGGGAGTGCGCAGCTCGTGGCTGGCGTCGGCGACGAACTGGCGTACGCGGGTCTCGCTGGCCTGTCGCGCGGACAGCGCGTCGGCGACGTGGCCGAGCATCCGGTTGAGCGCCGCGCCGACCTGGCCGACCTCGGTCCGCGGGTCGGTGTCCCCGGCCGGCACCCGGACGGCGAGCGCGACCTCGCCCCGGTCCAGCGGCAGCTCGGTGACCCGGGTGGCGGTGGCGGCCACCCGGTTCAGCGGTCGCAGCGTGGCGCGCACGATCAGCGCGCCTGCCGCACCGGCGAGGAGCAGCCCGACGGCGGCCACCCCGGCCTGCGCGGCGACCAGCGCCCAGACGGTGTCCTGTACGCCGCTGAGCGGGATCGCCACGGCCAGCACGTCCCCGCTGGGTAGCTGCCGCGCCACCGCCCGGACGTCGCCCTCGCCGAGGGTGACCGTGCGCGGCCGACCGTCGGTGGGCAGCGCGACCAGCCGCGCGGCGTCCGCGGCGGGGACGTCGGCGAGGCTGCCGCTCTCGGTGCTCCTCGTCGCCGTGGTGACGCCGTCGGCGAGGCGTACGGCCAGCGAGCCCGGCGGGAAGCCACGCGGAGGCTCCGGCGGGGGCGGGCCGACGGCGCCCGGAGGCGTGGCGGGCCACCCGGGGTCGCCGCCCTGGCGGAACCACGGCGGCACGTCGGCGCGCGGCCGGTCCCCCATCGTCAACTGATTGTCGACCTGGCCGACCAGGAAGTGCCGCAGGGCGACCGTGGTGAGTCCGCCGATCGCGACGCTGACCAGGGCGAGCAGTGCCACCAGGGCGAACACCAGCCGGGCCCGCAGCGACCGGCCGGCCAGCCACCGCCGGGCGGTGCGCAGCGGCCGACGGCGCGGCCGTACGTCAGTCGGCGGGTTTGAGGACATAGCCCGCGCCGCGCAGCGTGTGGATCATCGGCGGCCGGCCGGCGTCGATCTTCTTGCGCAGGTACGAGATGTACAGCTCCACCACGTTGGCCTGGCCGCCGAAGTCGTAGTTCCACACCCGGTCGAGGATCTGCGCCTTGCTGAGCACCCGGCGCGGGTTGCGCATCAGGTAGCGCAGCAGCTCGAACTCGGTCGCGGTCAGCGTGATGAGCTGGCCGGCGCGGCGGACCTCGTGGCTGTCCTCGTCGAGGCTGAGGTCGCCGACGGTCAGCACCGCCTCCTCCTGGGCGGCGACCGCGAAGCCGGAGCGGCGCAGCAGCGCGCGCAGCCGGGCGATCACCTCCTCCAGGCTGAACGGCTTGGTCACGTAGTCGTCGCCGCCCACGGTCAGCCCGGCGATGCGTTCCTCGACCGCGTCGCGGGCGGTCAGGAACAGCACCGGCACGGTCGGGGCGTGCTCGCGCAGCCGGCGCAGCACCTGGAAGCCGTCCAGGTCGGGCAGCATGACGTCGAGCACGACGGCGTCCGGCTGAAACTGCCGCGCGGCGCTCAGCGCCGCCATGCCGTTGCCGGCGCTGCGCACCTGCCAGCCCTCGTAGCGCAGCGCCATCGACAGCAGGTCGGCCAGTGTCGCCTCGTCGTCGACCACCAGCACCCGGACCGGTTCGCCGTCGGGACGGCGCAACTCGATCCGGCCCGGCACGGTCTGCCCCTGGATGACCATGTCCCCCATCGTGGGCGTGTCCGCTGTGTCGCGCCTCTGCCCCACCTGTGTGCCAGCTGTGCGGCCGGGCCGCCGGACCACCGTTCAGCCCTCGCCCGTGCTCACTCGGACACCCCGTACGCGTCGGTCCGCACGAACCGCATGCTCCACCCGCCCAGGCCGTCCGGCTGGTCGCGTTCGTAGAGGTGGTCGGGACCGGGTTGCGTCGGGCCGGTGCCGTCCGGGTGCCGCATGATCCAACGCGACGGCGGGGCCCCGTCCGGCCCGGCCGGCACCTCGCGGACCAGGCCGTCCGCGGGACCGCCGACGAAGCGTACGGTGACCTCGCTCATCGCGGTGTCTCCCCGGTGACCGTGCCGGCACGCTCGGTGCGCCCAGCCCTGGCTCGCAAGCTACCGCACCCGCCACCGGCCCGCGCCGGTGTACGCCGGGATCGGCCAAGCCCGATCACCGCACGGTTTGCCCAGCTCGGACCCCGGGTACCGCGTTCGGAGGCACCCGCCGTCGGCGGGCGAGGGCGAGGAGTGGTCGATGCGCACGCTGGATGGGCGGTATCAGCTCGAACAGCGTATCGGCGTGGGCGGGATGTCCGAGGTGTGGCGAGCCCACGACCGGGTGCTGGACCGGCCGGTCGCGGTGAAGCTCATCTCGCCCGGCCCGGAGGATCTGCACGACACGGTGGACCGCATCCGCACGGAGGCCCGCTCCGCGGCGCGGCTCGTGCACCCGAACGTCGCGAGCGTGCACGACTTCGGCACCTCCTCGACGCTCCCCGGCCGTCGGGCGCCCTACATCGTGATGGAGCTGGCCGAGGGCGAGACGCTCGCCGCGCACCTGCGGGCCGGTCCACTGGACTGGCGCATCTCGGTACGGGTCTGCGCCGAGGTCGCCGCCGCGCTGTCCGCCGCCCACGCGAGCGGCATCGTCCACCGCGACGTGAAGCCGGCCAACGTCATGCTCACCCCGGTCGGGGTGAAGGTCCTCGACTTCGGCATCGCCACCCCGTCCGGGGTCGCGGACCCGATACCGGACGGCATGGTGTTCGGCACCCCGGCGTACCTGGCGCCCGAGCAGCTCGACGGCACACCGGCCACCCCGGCGGCCGACATGTACGCCCTCGGCGTGCTGCTCTACTACTGCCTCACCGGTCGGCTGCCTTACCGGGCGAGCAACGCGGCCGAGCTGCTGACCGAGCGTCGGACCCAACCTCCGGAGCCGCTGCCCGAGATCGACGGGCTGCCGCCGGAGGTGACCGAGCTGTGCCGCTCCTGCCTGGCCGACGACCCGGCGCAGCGTCCGACCAGCCTGGTCGCCGCGCTGCTGCTGGCCGAGGCCGTGGACGCCCGGGTGTACGTGCCGATGATGATCCCCACGCCACGCCGACCTGCGGCGACGTCGCCGTGGAACGAGCGGGCCGCCGCGGAGGCCACCGAGGCCCTGTCGATGGTCGACGGGCCCTGAACCCGGGGTGGCCCCGCGTTTCGCCCGCTCGCGGCCGGGTAGCCGAGCGGGGAGCGACGGGAGGAACGCGATGCCGAGCCCCAGTTCCTGGCTGCACGAGGCCACCGCGACGGCCGAGGGCGGCCACGTACGCACCGACGACGGAGGGCTCTCCACGCCGCTGGCGTCGCCGCTGGCGGCGCACTGCACCGGCCTGAGACCGGAGCAGTTGTTGGCCGCGGCCTTCGCGTCCTGCCTGCACCACGCGGCGGTGGAGGCGGCCGGGGAGATCACGAACGAGGCGCACACGGTCCAGGTACGCGCCGAGGCGAAGCTGGGCCGCGACGACGACGGCCGGTACCGGGCCGACGTGCACGCCTCGATCTCCTCCGCCGGCCTGAGCCGCGCCCAGCTGGCCGATCTGGTCGAGTACGCCGACCGGCTCTGGCCGTTCTCCAGCGGCGACAACACGCGGCACCGACTGACCGTGACCCCGGCGGAGAACGGCCGGCACTGATCCCGGGCCGATTCGCGGCTTTTCGGATGCCGCCTCCGCCGGACGACCACCGTGGGCCCCCACCGTTCGGTGGAGCGGGCATCCTCCGAAGGGAGGAGCGCCGGGGAGCGGCCGAAGGCGGCGCCGGAGACCGCAGCGATGACCGGGTTCGCCGTTCCAATCGGGAATACCCGGCTTGCCTGATCGGCGAGGTTCCATGGGTTCGACCGGCCTTCCGCCCGATATGACAGCCATGATCCGGGCAAATTGTGGCGCATGCCACCGTACGGGCCGATGGCAGCGGGCGGTCGACTATCTAGCCTCGGCGGGTGCATCCCGTCGACCCCGCCGCCCAGAAGCTGACCGACGCGCTCCCGACCACCCGTTCGGGCGACGCCGCATCAACCGAACGGACGATCGGCCGTCACCGGGTCCCCGACCCGCCGCGCCGCGCCCGGCTGGGCTCCACCCCCATCCGGGTCGCCCTGGCCACCGGCGTCACCTGCTGCCTCGGCCTGGGCGCGTTCGCCGCCGCCCGTGGCGCCGAGGACGCGCCGCAGCCCGTACGACCGATGGCCGACGCGCTGGCCGACCGCGCCGCCATCGCGGACGAGCGCGCCTCCCGGTCGCTGGACCGCGACGCCGCCCCCGCCCGGGTCCTCCCCACGACCCCCACGGCGTCGCCGACCGCCAGCCCCACCCCCACCCGCAAGGCGCCCAAGAAGCCGGTAAAGCCCCCCCGGCCGCGCCCGGTCGCCGGGCTCGACCAGACCCAGATGGACAACGCCAAGATCATCGTGGACGTCGGCCTGGAGCTGAAGATGCCGCGCCGCGCCCTGGTGGTGGCGCTGGCCACCGCGATGCAGGAGAGCAACCTCTACAACCTGGCCAGCGACGTGCTGCCGGAGTCGACGCAGTACCCGCACCAGGGCAGCGGCGCCGACCACGACTCGGTCGGGCTGTTCCAGCAGCGGCCCAGCAGCGGCTGGGGCACGGTGGCCGAGCTGATGCGCCCGTCGTACGCCGCCCGGGCCTTCTACACGGCGCTGGCCGAGATCCCCGGCTGGGAGGACATGAGCGTCACCGCCGCCGCCCAGGCCGTGCAGATCTCCGCCTTCCCCGACGCGTACGCCCAGCACGAGGAGCGCGCCAGCACCGTGGCGGCGGCGCTCACCGTCTGAGCCTGCGCTCAGCGGGCCGTACGCCCGCTGGGCGGCTGGGCGCCCGCGTCCCGGCCGCCGGCCGCCACCCGGGTCGCCGGTACACCCGTTCCGGCCGCGGCCGTGGGCGTGTCGGCCGGCACCGGCTCGACGGTCACGCCGGTGAGGATCTCGTCGACCAGCGCCGCCCGGCGTCGCCGCGCGTGCAACGCCTCCTCGAAGTCCCGCCGGGCCTGCACGGCGTCCGCGTACGCCTGCTCGCGGACGCGACGGGCCTCCTCGCGGGCCTCGTCCAGCTCGTTGCGGGCCTGCGCCAGGATCTCGGCCGCCTCCCGCCGCACCGCGTCGCCGGCCTGGCGGGTCGTCCCGGCGTCGCCCAGGTCGAGCCGCTGGAGCAGCCCGCTGAGCCAGGTCGCCTCCTGGCGGATCTCGTCCCACTCGCGGGTCGCCCCGGCGGCGCCCTCCGCCCGCGCCGCGAGTCGGGACAACCGGATCCCCAGCTCATCCAGGCAGGAATCCACCTGCCTCTGGTCGTAGCCGGTCTTCACGACGGAGAACCTCATACTGTCGCCCCCAGGCAGCCGCTGTTACTTCCCCACCTGGATCCTCGGACGCGGCGACAGCGACCGAGGCGGTTCGGGAAAATTGTTCAGCATGCGCGCGCGTCCGGCGGGGCGCGGCGCGGCGACGGGCCACGTCGGGCCGGCGGCGGGGACAATGCCGACCGACCGCGCCGGGCGGATCAGGGGCGCTTGGGCAGCACGACCACGCGGCCGAAGAACTCGTCGATGCGGCGCACCACGTCGTTGAAGTCATCGAGGTCGATCGGCTTGGTGACGTACGCGTTGGCCTGCAACGTGTAGCTGCCGACGATGTCAGTGTCGGCGTTCGAGGTGGTCAGCACCACGATCGGGATCGTCCGCAGATCCTCGTCCTGCTTGACCGCGCCGAGCACCTGACGCCCGTCCATCCGCGGCATGTTCAGGTCCAGCAGGATGACGTCCGGTCGGCGAGCCTGCACGTGCCGGCCCTCGGCGCGCAGGAACTCCATCGCCTCCTCGCCGTCGCTGACCACGTCAATGATCTTCTCGACGTCGGAGTCGGCCAACGCCTCCTCGATCATCAGCACGTCGCCCGGATCGTCGTCGACCACCAGGATGCGTACCGGCTGCGGGCTGTCGCCCATCACTACCTGCCTCGGGTCGGCGGAGAAAGGAGACCGGAACGGTCACCGTGCTGGCGGGGAAATCTAGCCCATCAGGAGGCGCTCTTGGACGTCGGGTCCGCCGTGTCCGGAAGGTATCGCAGCACGTCGGCCAGACCGGTGACCCGCAACACACGCTCGACGCGCCCGGTGGCGCCCGTGATCCGCAACCAGCCCCCGTCGGCGGTGACCTGGTTGTCGCCCCGGACGAACACGGCCATCCCGGTGGAGTCGCAGAAGATCAGGTCGGTGAGGTCGAGCAGCACCCGCCGCTCGCCGGCCGCGGTGAGCTTGTCGATGGCGGCGGCCAGCTCGCCGGCGGTGCTCAGGTCCAGCTCACCGGCGAGCCGCAGGCAGGCCGCACCGCCGTCGCGCTCGGCGTGGCTGACGCTGAACGTCACCGTTCTCCCCCTCGCTCCACCGGTTGGGTGGGACGTTTGCAGTCCGGCAAGTATACGCAGGGGGGTACGACGGTCCGCAGCGCGTGGTGATCGTCCGGGGGTGGTCCTCAGCCCGCGGAACGGGACGCGGAGACCAACCCGGCACGGCTGCGCGCCAGCGCGTGCGACGCGCGGGGAAAGTCGCGCAGCACGGCGGCGTAGTGCGCCAGGGTCAGGGCGACCGCGCTGGCCGGCACACCCCGACTCGTCAGGATCTCCACCAGCCACTTGACGAACTCGGTGAACAGCGAGGCGTCGTCGACGTAGAGCGAGGCGGCCAGCGAGTCCAGGATGTGCCCCAGGTCGCTCACCGTCGAGTCGAGCTGGGCGGCCGTGTACCCGCGGGTCGCCGGCACCCGTTCGCGCAGGTCGGTAAGCGCGCTGTCGATCAGCTCACCCCTGCGGCGGACGAGACTCGCGTACTCGTCGTCGGCCAGGTGCCCGAGCTGCGCCGCCGGCACCCGCCGCACCGCCCGCTCGTCGGCGATCAACTCCGCCGCCGCCGGCGCGTCCGGCGCCCAGGCCGCGCCGAGCCGGGCCGCCCACCGGCCGTCCGCGCCGAAGCCACGCCCCCCGACCACGACCGGCACGTCCGAACGCCGACACGCCTCGATCATCCGGTGGGCGTGCGGCAGCCGCATCGGCAGCGCGCAGGCCAACGCGACCGCCTGCGCGTCGTGCCGGTGCAGGTACGACACCAGGTGCGCCGCCGGCACGCTGGCGCCCAGGAAGGTCACCTGCCAACCGCGCAGCCGCAGCACCTCGGCCACCAGCCGGGGCGGCAGCGCGTGCCACTCGCCGTCCATGCAGGCCACCACGATCCGCCCGCCGGTCGGACGCGGGTTGGCGTGCGTCGCCACCGCGGCCACCACCCGCTCGCTGATGTGGGTCGCCGCGTGCTCCTGGGCCACGCTCCACTCGTTGCGAGCCCACCGCTCACCCACCTCGGCCTGGGCCGGCGCGACCACGTCGAGCAGCACCCGCTCCGGCGGTACGCCCGCGTCGAGCAGACCGAGCGCCACGTCGATCGCGGCGTACTCGTCGGCGTCGGCGAGGCAGGCCAGGTAGCCGGGGTAGGCGTCGGCCAGGTTCGTGGTCGTGGCGGGGGCGGTCACGCGGGGCTCTCCCTCTGCTCGTCGGCGCTCGTCGACGTGGGCACCGCGTGCAGGTGCCGCGCGCCTCGCCCGCCCGGCCTGACCGCGCGCAACGCCAGCACCGCGATGTCGTCGTGGTCGCCGCGCCCCAACCAGTCACAGGTGACCTGCTCGACGCGTTCGGCCAGGGCCGGCGCCGGCATCCGCTGGCAACCGGCCAGGGCCGTGAGCAACCGCTCCGTGCCGAACTGCTCGTCGCCGCGGCGGCCCCCACGGGCCTCGGTCACGCCGTCGCTGTAGAGCAGGCAGGTCTCGCCCGGCGCCAGCCGCACGGTCACCTCACCGACGCGCGGGTCGGGCACCACCCCGATCAGCATGCCGCGCAGCGGCACCGACTCGACCTCGCCGGACGTACGCAGCACCAGCGGCGGCAGGTGCCCGCCCCCGGCCATCGTGAGGGTGACGCCGCCGTCGCGCTGCGGACGGGCCACGCCGAGCACGATGGTGGCGAAGCGGCCCTGGCCGTGCGCCTGGGTCGTCTCCAGCAGCGCGTCGTTGAGCAGTCGCAGCAGCCGCCCGGGGTGCGACTCCACCCGGTGCAGCGCCTGGAGGCACTGGCGGAGTTGGCCGGTGAAGACCGCCGCCTCGACGCCCTTGCCGGAGACGTCGCCGAGGAAGAACACGCAACCGCCGTCGGCGAGCCGGTGCGAACCGTAGAAGTCGCCGCCGATCCGCAGCCCCGCCTGGGCCGGGCGGTACGCGGTGCCCCACTGCACACCGGCGGTCTCGGTCGGCTCGACCGGCAACAGGCTGGCCTGCAGGGTGTCGGCGACCTCGGCCTGGTCGCGGTAGAGCAGAGCGGTGGTCAGCGCCGCGCCGGCCCGGGCCGCGAAGGCACGAATCAACCCGACGTCGTCCTCGTCGTACCACCGGCTGGAGCGGCGGGCGACCAGCAGCACCCCGACGGGGGCGTCCCGGCCGGGCAACGGCACGACCCGGGCAAGGCTGTCGGCACTCGTGAGGCCGGGCAGCCAGCCGGCGTCGACCGCCTGCTCCACCAGCCAGTCGAGAGTGTGCGGCTCGACCCCGGTCAGTCCTTCGGCGATCGCGGCCGGCAGGGCGGGGCCAACGAGCACGCCGCTGTCGATCGTCGGCGTCTCGTCGGCGGCCCGGGAGGCCCGCCACCACCGGGCCCGCCCCACGCGCGGCGCCAGCACCAGCACGGCCACCTCGGCGAGGGTCGGCACGGCGAGGCGGACGACCGCCGCGGCGGCCCGGTCCGGGTGCAGCGGGTTGCCCAGCTTGTCGCCCACCACGGCCAGGAACGCCGAGCGGGCCCGCTCGGCGAGCAGCGCGTCGGCACGGCTGACGCTCTCGGTGACGTCCTCCACGTACCAGCAGCATCGACCGGCGGAGAGGGGCACCTGGCGGGCGGTGAGCCGACGACCGAGGTGGGTGAAGCCTCCGGGGCTCCCCTCGCCCAGACCCGGAACGCCGGACGCGGCCAGCGAAACACCGGGGACCACCTCGGGCAGCAACCGCTCGGCCACCGGGCTGACGTGTCGGACGACGCCGTCGGCGTCGCAGACCACAAGGCCCTCGCGGAAGTGCTCGACGACCTCGGACCAGTCGGGCGCGGCCCGATCACGGTCGGGGGCCAGCGGCGGCAGCGCGGTGCTCGGCCAGGACGGCGCGTCGGCGGACCACGCCGTGGTCCGTGTGGTGCTCGGCGTGGAGATCCGTCCGTCGTCGGTGTCCCTGACGTCGGAAGCAGTCACCAGCTGAGCCTCACTCCTTGTCGTCCACCCGAACCCGCACCGGAACCGGCCTCTGTGGTCAAATCTCTCCGGCCACCCTACGCCGGTCGGCCGCGACCGGCATCCCACGACAGGTCGCGGGCCCTCGGTCGCGTACCGGGCGGACCCGCCCGACGGTTGTTACGATCCCTTCGCACCGGCTGGAACCGCCGTGTGCGGAAAGGCGTGATCGTGCCATCGGACGGGCGGGGCCCCGAAGCGAACCAGCTGAGCATGTCCGTCGATCGGTCCGATCCCGACATGCCCCTGATCCGCGTGGGCGGCGACCTGGCGTACCTGACCGCGGCGCCGCTGCGCGCCGAGGTCGACCGGGTCCTCGCCGAGGCGCCGCGCGGCATCGTGCTGGATTTCGCCGACCTGGTCTTCATCGACAGCAGCGGTCTCGGCGTGATCGTGCACGCGTGGCGGGAGGGCCAGGAGGTCGGAACGACGCTGCGACTGCGGGCGGTCCCCCGCTTCCTGGCGACGATCCTGGACATCACCGGGGTGGCGGCGCTGCTCGACCGGCCGCTGCCGGCGACCAGTACGGTCGGCCCCGGCTCGCAGCAGTCCGCCGCCAGCGCGTGACCCGGCGGCTCGCGGCCCTGCGGTTTGCGTTCCGCCGCTGGACTGGGAAAATGGTGGAATGTCCCACCAGCTGTTGACCATCGAGGTGACCCGGCTCGCAGCCGGTCACGTCCGGCTGCGGCTGACCGGCGAGCTGGACTACGGCACCGCTCCGGAGTTGGTCGCCGCCGCGGCCGAGCTGCACGGCGAGCAGCACGTGACGATCGACCTGGCCGGGGTCGGCCTCTGCGACTCGTCGGGCCTCAGCGCCCTGCTGGTGGTGCGCCGGGGCGTCGGGGCGATCCGGCTGACCGGGGTCAGCGCCCGACTCCAGCAGATGCTGGACCGCACCGGGCTCACCGAGCTGCTGGCCGTGGAGAACACCGTCGCCGTCGACGGCGCCAATCTGCGCGCCCTGGGCTGACGGCCGCACCCACCCACCGCCGGGTCGCCATCCCTGAAACGGGTCACCATCCCCGAGAAAGGGGGGTGGCCCCCGACCCTGGGACCTGGGGTCGGGGGCCGGAGAAATGTCTAGGGCGCGGTCATCGGCTGGAGCCGGGGGCCGGCGTCGCGCAGTTCGATGGCCGACGGAGGTTCGATGTCGTCGGGTTCCCCCGAGTCGGGCGTCTGGTACAGGTAGCGGACAAACTCCCCATCGGCCTCGTTGTCGTCCGCACCCGGCCACTGGCCGATGCAGTCCATTCCGACCACTTCCCGGCCGGTTCCGTCGGCCTCCTCCAGCAACGCCCACAGGCTCACCGGGTAGCACCGGGTGGCGTCGGGCGCGAGTTGCCACCGGGCGTACCAGCCAGGTCGAGCGGGAACGATCTCGACGATCCGTTTCATGACGACCTTCCTTCCGCGTACCTCGGAAGAACTGTGGTCCTGCCCCGATCCTGCCGGCCGCACGGGTGAGCACCCCTCACCCCGGCCGGATGAAGCCTCATCGACGCTCAGCCCTACCCGGCCGGCGGCGTCCGTTTCGGCTCCGGGGCGGCGGGAACGCGACGGGCGCAGGATCGATCCCCAGCGGAAGGGGCGTCACCATGCGCAAGCAGATGGAGGGCGACAACCAGCGCCGCCGGGCGCTGGCCCGGCAGGCCCGCGAACAGGGCAGCCAGCCCAGCGAGTTCGGCGCGAGCCTGAGCGCCTCCAAGCAGCTCACCAGCCTGGACCAGGGCAAGCGGACCGGCCCAGCGCCGGCCGGACGGCACAAGCCGGACACCACGCGTGGTGGACCGGCCCCGCCGTCGAGGGGCACCGCGGACAATCCGCGCCCGCAGCCGCCACCCGGCGGCGCGGCCGGGGTGAACAGCGTCGGCTACCACGACCTGGTCGACGACGTCCGACGCCGCTCCGGCGTCGACTTCTCGACGGCCAAGGTGGGCGCCGAGGCGACGGTGCTGGTGCTGGCCTTCGCGCTGGACGCGGCGGAGCGGCAACGGCTGCTCGCCGCCGTGCCGAACTCGCTGCACGACGTCCTGCCCGTGGACGGCATCAAGCGGCACCGGGACCTGCCCGGCTTCCTGGCCGAGGTGGGCCGGATCAGCGGAAATTCGCCGGAGCAGGCCCGCTACCAGGCCGAGGCGACGCTCGCCGCGCTCGCCGACCAGGACGGCGACCTGGTCGAGTCCCTGCACGTCCCCGACGGCCTGCGGGAGCTGCTGAACCCGCCAGCGGCCGGCGGCGGCATCGTGGGCGCCTCCACCACCACACCCACGCTGGACGAGGCCCAGCTCCGGGCGGCGCTGGACGACCTGCCGTACTGGGCCGGTGACAGTACCGGCCTGTACCGCGTGATCGCGCTGCCGCCGGACAACCTGGACCGGGTGCTCGCCCGGCTGGACCGGCTGCGCGAAGAGACCGGGCGTGGCCCGAGCATCGGGCGACCGGGCGGCACGGCCGCCGTGCTGACCGTGCGCACCAACCAGGCCGACGGGGTGACCGCGCTCGACGTGGACCTCGCCCACTCGATCGACGACGCCATCGACGAGGTGGGCGCCGGGATGGCCAGCGGCTGACCGCCGCAGACGGCGCACGCGGGCCGGCGCACGCGGGTACCTCCCGCGCCGCCGGCCCGTCGGGCGCGGTATGCGACCCGTCCGCCCACCGGCGGTTCGGGCCCGCGAGCCGCTCGGTTAGCGTGCCGTCATGAAGCGTGCCGCCGACCGGTTGGAGCTGGTCGCCGATCCGGTCCGCCGAACCGGACGGACGCTGCTCTCCGCCGGCGTCGAGCAGTCGTACGTGGATGTCGAGGATCCCCGGCACCTGCACTTCGAGTACGTCCGGCGGATCGCCTCGGCGGTGGAGCTGGCCGCCCCGGCGGGCGTACCGCTGAGCGTGCTGCACCTCGGCGGCGGTGCGTTGACGCTGCCGCGCTGGCTCGCCGCGACCCGGCCGGGTTCCGCGCAGCGGGTCGTCGAGCGGGACCCGGCGGTGGTCGAGCTGGTCGCCCGGGAACTGCCCCCGCTGCCGCCCGAGGTGCGGGTCGAGGTCGCCGACGCCCGGGACGCGGTCACGGCCGCCGCGTCCGACGCGTACGACCTGGTGATCGCCGACATCTACCGGGCGGCCCGAATGCCCCGCCACGTACGCAGCGTGGAGTTCGCGGCCGAGGTGGCCCGTGTCCTGCGCCCCGGCGGGCTCTATCTGGTCAACGTCACGGACCTGCCGCCACTGGTCGGCACCCGGGTGCAGGTGGCGACGCTGCGGGCGGTCTTCGGCGACGTCTGCGTGTTCGGGGACCGCCGGATGCTGCGCGCTCGGCGCTACGGCAACCTGGTGCTCGCCGCGACGCACCGCCCCGGCGGTCTGCCGGTCGGTCGGCTCGCGGCGGCGGCGCTGCGCGACCCGATCCCCGGCGGGCTGCTGCACGCCGCCGCGCTCGACACGTTCGTCGCCGGCGCCCACCCGTTCACCGACGCCGACGCCTAGGCCGTGTCTTCAGAGGTTTACAACGATCGGAGTAGCGCGGCGATTCTGACGGTGGCCTGGAAGGAGGTCGCGGTCTTGTCGTAGCGGCGGGGCCGCCGGCGGATGCGGGCCTGGCAGACCGATCCGTCCGCGCCGCCCGTGGTGTTGCTGCGCTCCCCGGCGGAGCTGGACGTCTGGCTGAGCGGGCTGCCCCGTCAGTGAGGACGGGCGGATCCTCGCCTCCTGACGGCCGCCGAACTGAGACGACCGAGGATGAAGTCGACGGAGACACCGTTACGCGACCAGATCACCGCCTTCCTGCACGGCTACGCGCGGGCCGTCGAGGCCGGCGACAACGGCGCCGTTGCCGCGAGCTACAGCCGAGACGTACATCGAGGGTGACCCGGGCAGGGCGGCAATCGTCATCAACGACGCCGGGTACCGGGCCGTTCTCGACGAACGCCACACGGCGATGACCGAGCAGTTTGGTCTGACCGTTCTGGACGTTCGCGATCTCGCACCGGGGGTACGTCCTCGTACCGACCGAGTGGACGTTGGACTTCGCGCCGCCGCAGGGCAAGGCCGGCAGCCCGCGGTTCGCACAGACCTACGTGGTGCCCTGCGACGGCGACCGGCCACAGATCCTGCTCCACCTCCCGCACGAGCGCGAGGACGACGTCATGCGGGAGCTGGGGCTCACCGGCTGACCGTCCATGGCGAATACGTCGTCGGCCCGCCCCCCGGTGGGGAGCGGGCCGACGACGTGAGGTGGCCCGGCCGGGATCACACCGGCCGGGCCACCGATCAGGACTCCAGGCGTCGACGCCGGGCGAGGAAGAACGCGACCGCGCCCAGGACGACCATCACACCTCCGACGCCGGTCATGGCCGGGACCACACCGCCGCCGGTGACCGGCAGGATGGGTTGCTTGCCGCCACCACCAGGTTTGCCGGGTGCGCCGGGGCTGCCAGGCGCACCAGGGCTGCCGGGTGCTCCGGGTGCTCCGGGGGGTCCGGACGGACCAGGTGCGCCGGGGCTGCCGGGTGCGCCCGGACTACCGGGTGCTCCGGGTGCTCCGGGGCTACCGGGTGCTCCGGGGCTACCAGGCGCTCCCGGACTACCGGGCGCTCCCGGACTACCAGGCGCTCCCGGACTACCAGGCGCTCCCGGACTACCAGGTGCGCCGGGGCTACCAGGCGCTCCCGGACTACCAGGCGCTCCCGGACTACCAGGCGCTCCCGGACTACCAGGTGCGCCGGGGCTACCAGGCGCTCCCGGACTACCAGGTGCGCCGGGGCTACCAGGCGCTCCCGGACTACCAGGCGCTCCCGGACTACCAGGTGCGCCGGGGCTACCGGGCGCTCCGGGGCTACCGGGTGCTCCGGGACTGCCGGGCGGGCCGGACGGGCCGGGTGGGCCGGTGGGCCCGGGTGGGCCGGTCGGTCCAGGCGGGCCCGTCGGCCCGGCGCAGATCGGTGCGGTGATGACGTTGGTGTCGAGGGTGACGGCGGCGGTGCGCGCCAGCGCGCGGCCCTGGAGGGTCGCGCCCGTGGCCATCGTGATCGCGGCCTGAGCCATGATGGTGCCCACGAAGGTGGTGCCGGTGCCGATCGTCGCCGAGCTGCCGATCTTCCAGAACACGTTGCAGGCCGACGCCCCGTTGGTCAGGACGACGCTGCTGTTCGACGCCGTCGTCAGCGAGGAGTCGACCTGGAAGATGAACACGGCCGACGGATCGCCCTGGCCGTCGAGCGTCAACGCTCCGGTCAGTTGAGCGGCCCCGATCCGGTAGACCCCTTCGTTGAGTGTGTTGCCACCCAGCTCCGCCGGGAGGTTGGTGAACGGGGTCCGGCCGGCGGCGTCGTTGAAGGCGATGGTCAGGTCGCTCTGAGCTTGGAGCGCCACCGCGTCGCCGAGGTGCACCTCCCCGCCGATGGTGGCCGTTCCGAAGCCGGACGCGGTGCTCCCGGGGAACCGCCCGAGGCTCTGGGCCAGAAAGCTGGGGCCGGTGTTGGTGGGCTCCGCTCCGGCCAGGACGGAGAAGTCGGCCGCCGTCCCCAGGTTGACCGGTGCTTCCTGCGCGTTTGCGGCGGTCGAGCTGAAGAGCAGCAGGCTGGCTGCCACCGTGGCGGCTGCGCCAGCGGCGAGCGACGGCAGGACCACCCGGCGCCGTAGCCAATTTTTGGGTTTAGCTGTCACAGAACACCCTCCGTGGGTACTACTCGCAGGAGACGTCGACCGAGCGGCGTCCTGCGTGAAACGGCCTGAATGGCGCCGATGAAGCGCGCTGATCACCACATCACGTCAGGTGTTCCAATGAGGGCAAATTGGAACAATAGCCCAAATCCATCTATCTGGATCGGACTGACATTCGCATTCCCAATTCGCCGGTTCTGGGAGTAGCGGGCGGGGTGCGTGGCCCGACCAACCTCCTGTGGAAGATCCGGGCCGGGGCGGCGTGGCGTGACATGCCCGCCCGCTACGGGTCCTGGCAGTCGATCTACACCCGTTTCCGCAGGTGAGCCCTTGACGCCACGTTCGAGCGGATGCTCGCCGGGGTCCAGGCCGACGCGGAAGCGGCCGGGGACATCGACTGGCTGGTGTCGGTGGACTCCACGATCGTGCGAGCCCACCAGCACGCCGCGGGCGCTAAAGAGGGCGCCGAGAAACGTCGTCGAATGCTGCTTCAACCGGCTCAAGCAGTGCCGCAGCGTCGCGACCCGCTACGACAAGACCGCGACCTCGTTCCAGGCCACCGTCACCATCGCCGCGCTGCTCCAATGGTTGTCAACCTTCGAAGACACGGCCTAGGCCGGCCTGCGCGTCCGCATTGCCGGGTTTCCGACGGTGCGCGCGGGGAAGGCCCGGCGGGTGAGCAACGCCGACAATCGGGCCACCGCCCGCCGGGCCCTGGTCGTGATCGGTCTGGTGCTGGCGACCGCGCTCGCGCTGGCCTTCGTGTACGCGACCCGCCGGGTGCTGGTCTGGGCCGTGGTGGCCGCCTTCTTCGCGGTCGCGCTCAAGCCGTCGGTGGACTGGCTGCAACGCCGGTTCGTGCGGCGGCGGGCGGTGGCCACGCTGCTCGTGTTCCTCACCGCGTTCGTCGTGCTGGCGGTCCTCGCCACGGTCATCCTGGTGCCGCTGCTCGACGAGCTGGGCCGGTTCGCCGATCGGGGGCCCGAGCTGCTGCGCGACGCGCGCGCCGGGCGCGGCCCGGTGGGCCAGCTCCTGGAACGCACCGGGGCACGACGCTACGTCAGCGAGCACTCCGACCAGCTGCGCGACGCCGGCACCCGGCTACGTCAACCCGCCGTGGGCGTGCTGCGCGGTGTCCTGCAGACGGTCGCGGGGCTGGTCACGGTCATCGTGCTGGCGTACCTCATGGTGTTGGAGTCGCCGCGGATCACCGGCAGCGTCCTCGCGGCGGCCGGGGACGGTGCGGGCGAGCGCCTGCGCCGGGTCGGCCGGGAGATGTCGCGGACGGTCACCGGCTACCTCACCGGCAACCTGCTGATCAGCGTGATCTGCGGGGTGCTGACCTTCCTGGTGCTGACCCTGACCGGGGTGCCGTTCGCGGGCGTGATCGCCCTGCTGGTGGCGGTGGCCGACCTGATACCGCTGGTCGGCGCGACGATCGGCGCGGTGATCGCCGCCGGCGCCGGGTTCCTGCACTCCTCCACCGCCGGAATCATCGTGCTCGTCTTCTTCGTCGTCTACCAGCAGGTCGAGAACCATCTGCTCCAGCCACTCATCCTGTCTCGTGCGGTGCGGCTCAACCCGCTGACCGTGCTGCTGAGCGTGCTGCTCGCGGCGGAGCTGGCCGGCTTGCTCGGCGCGCTGCTGGCCATCCCCGCCGCCGGCATCGTCCAGATCCTGCTGCGCGAGTACGGGCCGCGACGACTGAACCCGCCCCCACCGGCGGACCCCGGCGAACCGCCCCCGCCGGCCGTGCCACCACGTGGACCGGCCGGTCCCGCCACCTCGCGGGGCTGACCGGCCGGGTCGACGGGTTCCGCTCAGCGGCCGCGCACCGCGACCTCCGGCGACGTGCTCTCCAGCGGGACCGCGTTCGCCGGGACCAGCCCCAACTGCACGGCCGAGCGGGTCAGCGCGGCGTCGAGCACCCAGTCGGCCCCGACGCGGGTGCGGTTGCCCGGCATCGCCATCAGGTGGTACGCCCGGGTGACCGCCTTGGCCGGCAGCCCGGCCAGGTTGACGTGCAACGGGTTCGCGGCCGCGTCCTTGCCGCCCAGGTCGACCACCCAACCCAGATCGTGGTGCCTGTACGGCTTGCGCTGCCCGAAGCCGTACGACGCGGCGATGTTGTGCGCCACGCGCTTGCCCTGCCGCTGCGCGTGCTGGGCCGTCATGCCGCAGATCTGCCCCGGATTCACCAGGTCGGGCACGGCTGCGGCGTCACCGCAGGCGAAGACCTCCGGATAGCCGGGGACGTTGAGGTACTCGTCGGTGACCAGCCGGCCCTTCTCGGTGCGCAGGCCCAGCTCGTTGACGAACGGGTCCGGCCGCACCCCCACGCACCACACAAGCGTGCAGGTCGGCACGTACTCGCCGTCGGTGAGCTTGACGCCGTCGCAGGTCGCCTCGGCCACCGACGTGCCCATCCGCACGTCCACCCCCCGCCGGTTGAGCACCTTGTGCGAGGTGACGGACATCCGCTCGTCCAGCTCGGGCAGCACCCGGGGGGCGACGTCGAGCAGCATCCAGCGGGGCCGGACGGTCAGCCGGGGCCGCTGCGCGTGCAGCGCGTCGGTGAACAGCTGCCCGTGCGCGGCGACCTCGGTGCCGGTGTAGCCCGCCCCGACCACCACGAACGTGGAGCGGGCCTGCTGCTCCGCCGGGTCCTCGGCCTGCTCGGCCAACTCGACCTGGCGGACGATGTGGTCGTGCAGGTAGACGGCCTCGGGCAGGCCGCGGAAGCCGTGCGCGTACTCGGTGACGCCCGGGATGGGCAGCAGCTTGTTGACGCTGCCCACGGCGAGGACCAAACGGTCGTACGCCAGGCGGTTCTTCTCCCCCTCGGGCTGGGTGAAGCCGACCCAGCGGTTCTGCAGGTCGACGTGATCCGCCTCGCCGATCACCACCCGGACGCCCTTGAGGGTCCCGGTCAGCGGCACGGCGATGCGCCCGGGCTCGACCACCCCGGCGGCCACCTCGGGCAGCAGCGGCAGGTAGAGGAAGTAGTCGGTGGAGTTCAGCACCACGATCTCGGCCCGGTCCCGGGCGATCCGGCTCAACGTCTTCGCCGCGTGGTAACCGGCGAACCCGGCCCCCACGATCACCACACGAGGTTTCGTCATTGCGGGCCGTTTCCCGTCGCAGCCCGGGACAAACGTCGAAGCGCAGGCGCGCGGTCAGCTGCGCTCGAGCCAGACGTGACCGTTGGAGCCCACCGCGTCCACACCCCACTCCTGACCGAAGGCCCGCACCCGGTTGGCCGAGATCCGGCCGACCTCCGGTGGAACCGCCGGGTCGAGCACGAGCCGACCCTCGACCGGGTTGAGCCCCAGCATCGCGCGGACCAGCGCCAGCGGCGTGCCGGACGCCCATGCCTGCGGGCTGCAGGCGGTGGGATATGGGACGGCGAACAGCAGCCGTTGCCGGTCGGACCCGCTGAGCGCCTCGGGCAGCCGGTGGTCGAACTGCTCGGCCGCGTCGATCATCGCCAGGCTGATCCGGTTCGCCTCCTTCCGGTAGCCGTAGCGGGCCAGGCCGAGCGCGATCAGCGAGTTGTCGTGCGGCCAGACCGTGCCCAGGTGGTAGCCGAAGGGCCCGTAGAGGCGTTCCTCGGCGGACAGCGTCCGAATGCCCCAGCCGGAGAACATGTCGGGCGACATGAGCTGGCGCACCACCGCATCCGCCCGCCCCTGCGGCACGATCCCGCTCCACAGCAGGTGACCCATGCTGGACGTCTTGGAGTCGACCACGTTCTTGTCGCCATCGAGGGCCACCGCGTAGTAGCCGCCCCGCTCGTCGATCCAGAAGTCCCGGTTGAACCGCTCGTACAGGGTGCCGGCCTCGTCGCGCAGCCGTGCCGCCAGGGTGGGGTCGCCCAGCGGGCCGTCGAACAGCTCGGCCAGCCGCACCTTGGCGTCGAAGGTGTAGCCCTGGATGTCGGCGGTTGCCAGCGGCAGCACCGGGATACGTCCGTCGGCGAAGCAGACGCCGTCCGGCGAGTCCCGCCAGCACTGGTTGCCCAGCCCCTCCGGGGACCGGGTGGCGTACTCCACGTAGCCGTCGCCGTCGCGGTCGCCGTACTCGTCGATCCACCGCAGCGCGGCCACCGCGTTGTCGCGCAGGTGCCGGACGGTCTCGTGGTCGGCGGTCCACCGCCAGTACTCCGAGAGCAGGATCAGCCAGAGCTGTGTGGCGTCGGCGGTGCCGTAGTAGGGGCCGTACGGCTTCTGGCCGGTACGGGTCAGCTCGCCGCTGCGGACCTCGTGCAGGATCTTGCCGGGCTCCTCGTCGGTGAAGTCGTCACAGGCGTTGCCCTGGAGTTTGGCGAGCGCGAGCAGCGTTCCCTTCGCCAGCGCCGGCCCGGCCACCAACGTCTGGTACGCGGTGATCAGCGTGTCCCGCCCGAAGAGGCTGAGAAACCAGGGCAGTCCCGCGCCGGGCAGCAGGATCCGCTGACCTTTGACCTCCAGTTCGAGCCGCAGCGCCGCCAGGTCGTCGCGGGACTGGCGGACGGTGCACTCCAGCGCCTGGCTGTCGCTGCGCAGCACGGCCCGGTCCTCGGTCCACCGGCGCAGCGGGTCTTCGGCCCGGCCTTGGACGACGTCGATGATGTCGCCCCGCACCGGTTCGACCACCCCCGGGCCCGGCGACAACGGCACCTGCAGGTCCACCAGCCAGTTGTCGCGCGGACGCAGGTGCAGGTCCCAGACCAGATCGTCCCCCTCGATCCGGTCCGCCGGGGTCGCGCAGCGCACCCGGGTCTCGGCGGTGAAGTCTCCGTTGCGGTAGGAGAAGCACAGCTCGGAGCCGTCGGCGGCGTGGTTGCGGACGATCTGCGCGGAGCGGTCCCGGACCACCGACTTGACCTCGAACAGGTCGGCGAAGTCCACGTCGACGGCCAGCCGCAGCTCCACCCGGACCGGCTCGGTCTGGTACGACACCAGCTGCAGCCGCTCGTGGAAGCCGTCGCCGATGTAGCGCAACCGCCGGATGGCGAGACCGTTCGACGGCAGCCCGGGCAGCTCCGGGTTGGTGAGCACGTACTGCGCGGAGTAGTGCTCGAGGGTCTTGGCCCGCAACACCAGCAGCTGACCGCCGTTGACGGTGAGGGTCCAGCCGCTGATCAGGCGGGTGTCCAGGTGCACGAGCCCGCCGATGCTGCCCGGTGGCACGTCGCCGCGCGCGTCGGAGTACACAAACGTGGGGCCGCTGAGCACGGCGATCGAGTTGGGACCCAACTCGGGTGGCATCGCCCGCTGGTCGCCACTCACCCCCGTCGCGGGAGCCGTGCCGACGTGCGGGTTGGCGGGGGTCGCGCGTACGACAGCCATGACACCCACCGTAGGAACGACGGCCACGGAGTGTCATCACCCGGTCCGGGTGAAAGCTCACGCGACATCCACGTCTAGCGATATGGACAAACGTCACTATCGATGGGCAGGATGCCGTAATGGGATCAGACGACACCGGCGAGCGGCCCACGAGGCCGACCCGCCGCACCTTCCTGTCCGCCTCCGCCGCCGCCACCGCGGCGACCGCCGCCACCGTCGCGGTGCCCTCGCTGGCCGCGCCCGCGGCCGCCGACCCCGTCCCCGCCGGCCCCGGGCGGCC
>NZ_JBEXIA010000061.1:0-21062 GCF_040608335.1 Micromonospora sp. NPDC005194
CCAACAACCACACAGACCTACAGCTTCCACGCCGAAATCACACTCTTCGAGAAAGGACTTGCCTCCCGCTCACGGCGCTAAACGCAACGGCGTTGACGTGGATGTAGTGGCTTCTGGCGCGATCGAGACCACTACACCCAGGATCGAGCACGATCTTGGCGCGGCGCGGCGCGGCGCGGCGCGGTCAGCGGTGGGCGCTCGGCGCGGCGGGCCGGGCCAGCCGGGTGCGTACGGCAAGTGCCACCGGCAGCAGGGCGGGACCGACCAGGCCGACCACTGCCGCCGTCGCGGCGAGCGTCGTCCAGTTCGGGGGGAACGCGGCCGGCATGCCGTCCGCGGCCCCGGCCAGCGGTTCCAGGGCCAGCAGGCCCACCGGGGTGAGCAGGATCAACAGGGCCCAGCCGCCCCGGTGGCGGTCACGAAACGGGCCGGGCCGGCTCCGCGATTGCGGAGCCGGCCCGGCCGGTGGTGCGGGGACTGCTCAGCAGTCGTAGGCAGTTCAGCAGTCGTAGTACATGGCGAACTAACCGCGCTTGGCGGCTGACCTGGGGGAGTGGTCTCGATCAAGCCGCTGAGCAGGTCGTACGTCGTATATCAACTTCCATCGTTATCCAGTGTTTCCGGGCGGCATCTGTACCCCTCGTGTACCTAACGATCTTGGGGTGGTGGTGTGTGCGAGTGGTTCCGAGGGGGATCGGTGCGGCATCCCGTCGCGCAGGCTCCGCCCTGCCGGGCCGCGCCGACCTGGTCCAGGTGGAGCGCCCCACCGGACGAACGACCTGGACCAGGTCGGCGCGGTCTGGTGGCCTCCGGTGTGCGACGGGTACCCGGTCGCGGCCGGGGCATCCCAGAGTCGCCGAGGGTCCGGGGCGAGTAGCCCCGGCCGCCGGAGGCCATCCCCGGGTCGTAGGGCCGGAGGCCCTGCCCGCCGGAGGCAGGTTCCCGAGGCGTGTTGCTTGGCGGCAACGCGGAAGAGCCGGAAGTCCGCCAGCGTGCGTCACGGCCTGGCTTGCGGCCTATCGGTGCTGGCGACGCTGGGCGCTCCACTGGCTCAGAAGGTGGGCAAAGAACAGGACAAAGTAGGCCAGCATCAGCACACCAAGGAGGTTGTGGGCCGATTCCTGCCAGCTTCGGGGCATCAACGCCTGCGCCTCGAAGAGGAGTCCGGCAAGACCGCAGCAGACGACAGCCGACGCCCAGAGCCGAGGACGATGCACCACCCGACCGAATAACCTGGCAGTCTCGGCGCGTCGGCTGCGCACTAGAACAACACCGGCGAGCACGATCACAGCGACACTGCCGCCAACGACCAGCGCAATCATTACTGCCTGAGCCACATCCATGGTCGTCACGGCGCCAGGGTAGCCGTAGCACGCGATGCCCCAGGGTATGAGTGTCCCCGTCGTGGATCGTTGGTTCCGCGTTCAGCCCCGGTCACCTCCAATGAGGATGGTCGGGGCCTCGGCGTGTCCACTGGTCTCGCGGTGGCCACCGCCGGGCCGCGCCGGGAGCGAAGCGGCGAGGCGCGGACGGCCGGCGAAGGTGGCGGGCGAGCGGCCCGCAGGGCCGCCTTGAAGACGTATGGAAAGTTCTCACGGGCAAGAATCCAGGCAGGTGTCCGGTCTCGGGACCTGCGTGACACATCGGTATCAGGACCTGGGTGACACTCCGCCGAGTGTTGGTGGAGATGAGCGTGATGGAACAGCGGTATCGAGCCGTCCAAGACGTGCTGGCCGGATCCACGGTCACGGACGTCGCAGAACGATTCGGGGTCTCCCGCCAAGCGGTGCATCGTTGGCTGGCCTGGTATCAGGACGAGGGCCTGGAAGGGCTTGCGGACCGGTCCAGCCGGCCACGTTCCTCGCCTGGCCAGACTGCTCCTGAGGTGGAGGCGCTCATCTGTGAGCTGCGCCGGAACCACCCGCGATGGGGTGCCCGTCGCCTGCTCTTTGAGCTTGGCCGTCGTGACTGCCCCGGGCCGATCCCTTCGCGGATCACCGTGCATCGGGTGCTGATCCGGCACGGCCTGGTCGATCCGACGCCTCGCCGGCGTCGGCGGGAGGACTAACGGCGATGGGAACGCGGCCGGCCGATGGAGCTCTGGCAAATGGACATCGTCGGCGGCATCCAGCTGGCCGACGGTGGTGAGGCGAAGGTCGTCACCGGCGTCGACGACCACTCCCGGTTCTGCGTCATCGCCGCCGTCGTCCGCCGGGCCACGGCCCCGCCGGACCACCACCGCAGCCCGCGTCCCAGCCGCTCCAGGTCGAACGCCGCGTCAGCTGCCGAGGATCCCTGGTCATCGCCGGCCAACGCATCCACGTCGGCATCACCCACGCCGGCCGCACCCTCACCGTCGAAGCCGCCGACACCACCTTCCGCGTCCACGACGGCGACCAGCTCGTCACCGAGGTCGCCCGCACCACCGTCAAACCGGTCGCCCGGTTCAAGGTCCGCAAACCCGAACCTCCGCGACCGACGGCTCCAGCCACGAAGCCACAACCTACCGTCGTCTGACACGCTGAAAGGATGCGCACCCTGGGGTCGTCTGCTGAGTTCCGCGAACAGCCATGGCCCACGATCGCGGCACGCCTACACGGCGTCCTCAACGACAGTGCCACCTACGAACCAGTGCTGGACATCGTCGACAGCGTCATCGCGTTCGAAGCCGAAGCCCTGCTGGCCGGCACGACCTCAATGTTCGACCTCATCGTCACGCCGAAACCCGTCACACCACCACCCGTCGACGTCGTCAGGGTCCGCTCGACCAACGGCTGGATCACCATCGAGCACATCACTCACACCGGCCGAAACGACCGGATCCAAAGACCAGCGCAGGAGGGAGTCGCCCTGTTCTGGCGGTTCATGATCGAAAAGTTCGGCATCCACCCCACGCCGACCGGCGCACCACCTGACCAAGCGGCTCCATAACAGTAGGAATCTAGCCCCTCCCAAGGCATTCGCCAGGACTTGTAGCCTGAGCCGTAAGAGATCGTCTAGCCGGACGTGTCACCCACGTCCCGAGACTGGTCTGTCACGCACGTCCTGAGACCCGACAAAGAATCCAGGCAGGACCACGCGGTCGGGACGGGGGGATCGACAGCGAGGCGAGGGGCACGCGGTGCTGAACCGCGCTCTTCGAGATCAAGGCGGTCCGCAAGCGGGCCGCGCCGGCCGGCGACGCTTCAGGATTGCCAGAGCCTTGAAGACCTCGGGGCTCCGCCCCGAACCCCGGCCCTCCTCAGAGATGCCGCCACGCGGATCACCTCGACGGTCACCACAAGGGCTACCAGCATCCCCGGACGGGGCCAAGGTCGTTCGTCCGGTAGGGCGCTCCACCTTGTCCCCGTCCGGGGATGCTGGACGGTCTACGACTGCCCGACGAGGAGGTCCGCTCCACCTGGCCTGGCGCAGGTCGGTCCACTCCACCGCGTGTGGTCGGCGGCGGGCGGGATGGCCGCAGGCTCGGCACACATATGATGACGACGCCATCCCGTGACCAGCCGATCGGAAGCACGGCCAAATGACAGGTTTACCCGCTGCCGCACTGGTGTCGATCCTCGTTCTGCTCGCAGTGCTGGCCATCGACGTATGGGTTTACGCGGACGCCAAGGAGCGACTGAGGCGCGGGAACCCGGTCGCTGTCTCGCTTGGGTCTTTCCGACTGGAGACCCCGGAGGCGTGGTTCCTGGGCTGTCTGATCCTGTGGGTTGTGTTCTTCCCGCTCTACCTGACAGCCACGGGGCGGAACCCCTTCGCTCACAGCAAGGCCTGACAACAACAGGGTGCAGTCGTGCTGTGGGCCAGCAACGGTGCTGAGCCCGGTCGCGGCTGGGGACTAGGGGTCATTGCGGCGCCACCTACGACCACGCCTGCCGGACATCCCCCCGCTACGGAGCGCTACTTTCTCGCGGCCGGTTGCGGGCTGCGCCTGGGTGAAATCCTCGGCTTGGAGGTGGACGACATCGACTTCGACGTGCGGGAGGTGCACGTCCGACGCCAACTCAAGGTACTCAAGGGCCGTCAGCCGTTCCTCGGACCGGTCAAGACCAGCACCAGCGCCCGCACGGTCGAGCTGCCTGACGTCGTGGCGGTGGCGTTGCGTCAGCACCTGGCCGACGGGTGCGACGCGGTCGAGGTCGACGACGACACGGACCGTCGCCGGCCGGTCCGCCGGGCCGCACGCCTGCTGTTCAAGGGTGTCGGCGGTGAGCCCGTCAATGCGGCGACCTTCTCGCGGACGTGGGCCACCGCACGGGGAGCGGTCGGGCTGCCGGCGCGGTGGGGGATTCACGGACTACGGCACTACTACGCGACGGTTCTGATCCACGCGGGCGCGTCGGTGAAGACGGTGCAGCTCGCGTTGGGGCACAGCACGCCGACCATCACGCTCAACACCTACGTGCACGAGTGGCCGGACGCGCTCGACCGGACCCGGTTGCTCATCGACGGTGCGCTCGGCGGCCAACACGAAACGGCGGCCACGCCGGCTGTGAGCCGGGCATGACCGCCGTCCGTGAGGTTGTACCCAACCTGTACCCAAGATCAGTAGTGATCCTGTTGGTGCAGGTCAGAGCCTTGATCAGGCTCAGCAGTCGTAGTACATGGCGAATTCGTGCGGGGTCGGGCGCAGACGCACCGGGTCGACCTCGTTGGCGCGCTTCCAGTCGACCCAGGTGGAGATCAGGTCGGGCGTGAAGACGCCGCCGTCGAGCAGGTAGTCGTGGTCGGCCTCGAGCGAGTCGAGCACGGCCGGCAGCGAGCCCGGGACCTGCTTGACGTCGCCCCACTCCTCCGGCGGGAGGTCGTAGAGGTCCTTGTCGATCGGCGTCGGCGGCTCGATCTTGCTCTTGATGCCGTCCAGGCCGGCCATCATCATGGCCGAGAAGGCCAGGTAGACGTTGGCCGACGGGTCCGGAACGCGGAACTCGACGCGCTTGGCCTTCGCGTTGCTGCCGGTCACCGGGATGCGGGTGCAGGCGGAGCGGTTGCGCTGCGAGTAGACCAGGTTGACCGGAGCCTCGTAGCCGGGCACCAGGCGGCGGTACGAGTTGACCGTCGGGTTGGTGAAGGCCAGCAGCGACGGCGCGTGGTGCAGCAGGCCGCCGATGTACCAGCGGGCGGTGTCGGACAGGCCGGCGTAGCCGGTCTCGTCGTAGAACAGCGGCTCACCGTTGAGCCAGAGGCTCTGGTGGGTGTGCATGCCGGAGCCGTTGTCGCCGAACAGCGGCTTGGGCATGAAGGTCGCGGTCTTGCCGTTGGCCCAGGCCTCGTTCTTCACGATGTACTTGAAGAGCTGGAGCTGGTCGGCGGCGTGCAGCAGGGTGGAGAACCGGTAGTTGATCTCGGACTGACCGGCGGTGCCCACCTCGTGGTGCGAGCGCTCCACGGTGAAGCCGGTGTCGACGAGCCGACGCACGATCGAGTCGCGCAGGTCGGCGTAGTGGTCGACCGGGGGCACCGGGAAGTAGCCGCCCTTGTACGCGGTCTTGTAACCGCGGTTGCCGCCCTCCTCCTCCCGGCCGGTGTTCCACGCGCCCTCGACCGAGTCGATGTAGTAGAACGACTGGTGCGCCGAGGTTTCGTGGCGGATCGAGTCGAAGATGTAGAACTCCGCCTCGGCGCCGAAGTAGGCGGTGTCGGCGATGCCGCTCGCGGCGAGGTACGCCTCGGCCTTCTTCGCGACGTTGCGCGGGTCGCGGGTGTAGGCCTCGCGGGTGAACGGGTCGTGGATGAAGAAGTTGAGCGCGAGGGTCTTCTGCGCCCGGAACGGGTCGATGAACGCGGTGGCGACGTCCGGGAGCAGGAGCATGTCCGACTCGTGGATCGCCTGGAAACCGCGGATCGACGAACCGTCGAACGCGAGGCCGTCGGTGAAGAGGTCGTCGTTGACGGACTCGACCGGCAGGTTGAAGTGCTGCATCACGCCGGGCAGGTCACAGAAACGAACGTCGACGAACTTCACGTCCTCGTTCTTGAGGTATCGCAGCAGTTCCTCGGGATTGGCGAACACACATCCTCCTGGCACGTCCACGGGGTGGCTAGGCTCCTGGCGACGCTATGGCCGGGGGGTTGCCCGGCCATGTCTTGAGTGTTTCTGCCGTGTTACGTCCCTCGCGGAGCGTCAGCGACGCTCCTGTCCACGCACTCAGCCTGCGCGAACGCCGTACCGGCTGTGCCAGTGTAATGACACTTGATGCCATTGGCCCGAATCGGCACGCAGTGGTGACGGCGATCCGAGGCCCCGATTCGGACGCGGATACCCTTGATCGCTGTGACCAATCCGCACGTCCCGGCAGCGCCGGCCACCGATCCCACCTTCACCCCGCCGAGCCTGGGTCGACGCTTCGGAGCGTTGATCATCGACTGGGTGCTCTGCCTGCTGGTGGCCAACATCTTCGCCGATCCGGTACGCGACGGCTGGGCTCCGGTGCTGGTGCTGATCCTGGAGTACGGCATCTTCCTCGGCCTCTTCGCCCAGACGCCGGGCATGTACATCACCAAGGTCCGCTGCGTGAACTGGCACGACGGAGGCCGGATCGGCGTGCTCCGCGCGCTGGCCCGGGGCGTGCTGCTGGCGCTCGTCGTCCCCGCGCTGATCATGGACGAGCACCGTCGGGGCGTGCACGACCGCCTCGTCGACTCGGTCATCGTCGACGCCCCGCGCGGCTGAGCCGACCCCCGCAGGGCCGGTCCGCCCTCGCACGACCCGCAAGATCGCACTCGATCCTGGATGCAGTGGCATCCGCCGCGCACGAGGCCACTACAGCCAGGATCGAGCACGATCATGGCCGGGAGCCGGGAGCCGGGAGCCCGGAGCCGGGAGCCGGGAGCCGGGAGCCGGGAGCCGGGTCATGAGGGGGTACGCGAAGGAGCCGGACCCGTGCGGGTCCGGCTCCTTCGCGTACACCTGGGGTCAGCGACCCCGCGACTGGCGGGAGGCGCCTGGCGGCCGCATGTTCTTCGGGATCGCGCCCTTGGGCATCTGCGGACGGGCGGTGAGCGCCTTGAGTCGCTTGTCCAGGGCGTTGACGTCCTTGCCGCTGAGCGCGCGGGGCAGCCGCAGCAGCGTCGTGCGCAGCTTGCGGATCGGCAGCTCGCCCTCCTGCTGACCGATCACGTAGTCGTGCAGCGGGGCGGAGCCGATGACCTTGGCGAGCCGTCGCTTCTCCTGCCCGAGCAGGCCGCGCACCCGTTGCGGGTTGCCCTCGGCCAGCAGGATCACGCCCGGCCGGCCGATCACCAGGTGGACCATGTCCATCTGGGTGGTCGAGCTGACGGCAGGGGTGACCCGCCAGTCGCCGCGCATGTTGTCCATGATCTGCGCCGCCGCGCCGGGCTGCCCCTCGGCGGCGTTCATCATCGCCTTGTTGGACCGCAGGTTCAGCACGATCAACACCGCGAGCAGGGCGAACAGGATGCCCAGCGGCAGCCAGATCCAGCTCCAGAGGATCACCGCGACCACGGTGAGCGCGAGCGGGATGAGCACCGCTGCGGCGACCAGCGGCGCGAACCACCGGTCCTGCTTGGCGGTGAACTGGAACACCATCCCGATCTGCTTCAGCCGCTGGCCGAACGAGACCTTCTCCTGGGGCTTTGCCATGCCGCTGAGTCTAGTGGTCCCCGCCGGCCGCGTTGATCCGCGTCCGGGTGCCGGCCGGCTGAGTACCTTACGTCGCCTCAGGCGCTGCGACCGGGCGGGTAAGGAGGGTACGGCCGGGCAAGATGAGGCGGTGTGCCCATGCCGGGCCGGGGCCTTCGCGCGAAGAGTCGTCAGCAGAGGACGACGACGCGACGAAGGAGCCCGACATGTTCGGCAACGACGTAGATTTCCTGCTCTCTGTGCACCGTACCCACGCCGCTGAGCTGCGGGCCGAGGCTGCGGCGCAACGACTGGCGCGGTCGGTGCCGCGCCGCTCGGGTCGTACCTGGCTGGGCCGCCGCCAGCCGGCCCGCCGCGCGGGTGACGACCGCCGGTGACCACGACCGCCGTACCCACCACGCCCAGCGGGCCCGGGCCCGTCCCACCGGCCGACCGGCACGACGGACCGGCGCCCGGGTCCGGGCCGTCGGCCGGCGGGCCCGGGTCCGGGGCAGCCGCCCTGTCGCCGCGGCGCCGGCCGATCGGCGGGGCCGGTGTTCCGTCCGGTCATGGCATGCTCGGTCCCGTGACCGTACGTGCCGCCAGTTCCGTCCTCGTCGGCCGCCAGCGTGAGATCGCGACGCTGCGGGACGCGCTGGGCCGGGCCGGGAAGGGCGATCCGGCCACCGTGCTGGTCGGTGGCGAGGCGGGCGTGGGCAAGACCCGGCTGCTGGAGGAGTTCGCGGCCGGGGCCACCGCCGCGGGTGCCCGGGTGCTGGTCGGTCAGTGCCTGGAGTTGGGTGAGGCGGGCCTGCCGTTCGCCCCGTTCGCCGCGGCGCTGCGCGCGGTGTTGCGCGCCGACGGCGCGGAGGTCTTCGCCGGCTACGAGGCGGAGTTCGCCCGCCTGCTGCCGGAGTTGGGCCGGGTGCCGGCGGGGTCGACCGCGCCGAGCGCGCGACCACTGACCGACGCCCCCCGTGGATACCTGTTCGACCTGGTCGCCGAGCTGTTCCAGCGGCTCGCCGACGCCCGGCCACTGCTGCTGATCATCGAGGACCTGCACTGGGCGGACCGTTCCACCCGGGACCTGATCGGCTTCCTGGTCCGGGCCGCGCGGCCGGGCCGCCTGCTGCTGGTCTGCACCTACCGCACGGACGAGTTGCAGCGTGGCCATCCGCTGCGCCCGTTCCTCGCCGAGCTGGACCGGGCACGGGGTGTCGAGCGGGTCGAGCTGGGTCGGCTGGACCGCGACGGCACCGGCGCGATCCTCGCCGACCTGCTCGGCGGCGAGCCGTCGCCCCGTGCCGTCGACGACATCCACGACCGTACGCAGGGCAACCCCTTCTTCATCGAGGAGCTGGCCGTCGCCGGCTCCCCGCTCGGCTGCGCGGCGCTGCCCGAGACGCTGCGCGACCTGCTGCTGGCCCGGGTGGACCGGTTGCCCGAGCCGGCTCAGCGGGTGCTGCGGATCGCCGCTGCCGGCGGCACCCGCTTCGCCCACGGTCTGCTCGCCGAGGTCGCCGGCCTGCCCGAGGCCGAGCTGGAGGACGCGTTGCGCGCCGCCGTCGCGGCCCAACTGGTGGTGGCCGACCCGGACGGCGACTACGAGTTCCGGCACGCCCTGGTGCGTGAGGCTGTGCACGACGAGTTGCTGCCCGGTGAGCACGCCCGGCTGCACGCGCGGTTCGCCGCCGCGATCGAGGCCCAGCCGCACCTGGTCGTCGCCGGCCGCGCTCCGGCCGAGATCGCCCACCACTGGTACGCGGCGCACGACCATCCCCGTGCCCTGGTCGCCGCGCGGGTCGCGGCCTGCGCCGCCGCCGACCGGTACGCCTACGCCGAGCAGCGTCGACTGTTGGAGCGGGCGTTGGAGCTGTGGGAGCTGGTGCCCGACGCGGCCGACCTGCTCGGCATGGACCACCTGGCGTTGCTGGAGCAGACCCTGGACGCCGCGGTCACGGCCGGCGACTTCAGTCGGGCCATCACGTTGACCCGCGCCGGCCTGGCCGAGGTGGACGCCGACGCCGCACCGCTGCGCGCCGCCCGCCTGCTGGACCAGCGGGGCCGGCTGATGGCCCTGCTCGGCAAGAGCGACGGCAGGCGGGAGTTGGATGAGGCGTACCGCCTGGCGGCCAGCGGGCCCTTCGGGGTGGAGCGCGTCCGGCTGCTCGCCGACGTCGCCGCCCACCTGGTCAAGATCGATCCTGAGCAGGCGGCCCGGGTCGCCGCCGAGGCGAGCACGGACGCCGAGGCGCTCGGCGAGGAGCTGGCCCTGCTGCCGACCCGGATCGCCCTGCTCTGCCACCAGCAGCTGGACAACCGGTTGGCCGAGCTGGGCAGCGCCGAGGCCGTGGCCCAGGCGGCCGGGGACACGGCGGCTCTCGTGCTGGTCAAGGTGTTCCAGTCGGACGTGCTCTGCGAGCTGGGCCGCTACGCCGAGTCCGCGCAGGCGGCCGAGGCCGGCCTGGCCGAGGCGCGGCGGGTGGGGATCAGCCGCTCGACCGGGGCGTACCTGCTGTCCAACCGGGCCGAGGCGCTCATCGCGCTGGGTCGGTGGGACGAGGCCGAGACGGTCTGCGCGGAGGCCGCCCGGATCGACCTGTCCGGCGTCACCGGGCTGCACTGGTTGCAGTTGGGGGCCGGTCTGCGGCTGGCGCGGGCGCACCCGGGGGCCGACGAGATGGTCGACCGGGCGTTGGCCTTCCTCGGCCGCCCCTACCTGTGGCCGAACCACCGACTGCCCCTGCACGAGCTGGGCATCGAGGCGGCGCTGGCCGCCGACGACAAGGTCGAGGCGGTCCGCGCGGCCCGGGTCGCGGTGGCCGACGACAGCCTGCCGCAGCTGCCCCGCGAGGGTTGGCCGGTGCTGAGCGCCGCCGCGCGTACCGCCGCCCGGGTGGGTGACGGGGAGCTGGCCGCCGCCGTCGGCGCGCTCGCGGCCGACCTGCCGGCGCGACACCCGGCCGCGCGGGCGCACGCTGCCCAGGTCAGCGCCCTGCTGGCGGCCGACGACGAGGCGTTGCCGGCGTGGCGGGCGGCGGTGCAGGCGTGGCGCACCGACGGGCAGCCGTACCCGCTCGGCCGGGCGTTGCTGGCGCTGGCCGAGGCCGCCGCCGCCGCGGGCGAGCGCGACGAGGTGTCGGCGGCGGTCACCGAGGCGGCCCAGATCGCCCGGCGGCTGGGCGCGACGCCGCTGGCCGAGACGGCCGCCACCCTGGCGCGGCGGGTCGGCCTGCGGGGGACGGGCAACGGCGGGGCCGGGGCCGATCTGCTGACGTCCCGGGAACGGGAGGTGCTGCGGCTGGTCGCCGAGGGGCACAGCAACAGCCGGATCGCCGAGCGGTTGTTCATCTCCCCGAAGACGGCAAGCGTGCACGTCTCCCGGATCATCGCCAAGCTCGACGTGACCAACCGCGGGGAGGCCGCCGCGCTGGCCCGCCGTCTCGGCCTGCTCGCCGAGCCCGCCGAGCCCCGCTGAGGGCGCCGCGGTCTCCTCAGCCGCGCGGCAGGTAGATCCGCCAGCCGTCGAGGGTGACCAGGTCGAGGTCGCCCGGGTCGGTGCCGAGCCGCTCGTCGAGCCGGGCCGCCAGCGGCGAGCCGGTCGGCGCGACCCAGGCCGGCGCCGCCGCGCGCTCCACCTCCCGGCGGTACGCGGGGTAGCGGTCGAAGCCGGGGCGCAGGGTGTCGTCGACGACCGCGCAGACGACGTCCTCGGCGCTCGCGAAGGTGAGGCGGTTGCAGGTCCAGTAGCCGGCGCGGACGTGTCGTACGCCAAGGTGGCGCAGCGTGGCCACCAGCTCGGCGTGCCGGGCCTCGGCGGCCCGGGTCGCCGGGGCCGTCAGCGCCGCCTGACCGGTGGCGTAGGCGGCGGTGAGCAGCGTGGCAACGAGGACGACCAGCGCCGCCGGCCGGGCCGCCGTCCACCCGGGGCCAGGCCGGGCCAGCGTCCAGACCGGCCAGAGCAGCGCCGGCACGGATATGAGCAGGGTGGACAGGTAGCGCGCACTCTCCGCCGGAGTGAGGCCGGAGGAACTGCTCAGGGTGTACGCGCCGAGGGTGGCCACCGCGGCCAGCACGAGAGCCAGCCGCATGGCCGCCGCGACCCGGGGCGCCGAACCGTCCGCGCCGGGTGAGCCGTCCGTACCAGGTGAGCCGTCCCCACCGCCCGAGCCGGGTGGGCGGTGCAGCGTCCGCCAGGCCGTGCCGGCGGCGACGACCAGCAGCACCGGCAGCGCGTACGCCCACCACAGTTGCCAGCTGGCGCAGGATCCGGGGCCGCAGAACCCCATGCCGAGCGGCGGCCCGAGCAGCAGCCCGCCGTGCAGCCGGTCCGCCCAGCTCGCGGTGGCGTCCGCCCCGCCGGCGGCGAGCACCGCGTGCAGCGGGTTGCGGCCGGTCAGCAGGCTGTGCCCCAGCAGCGGGGCAGCCCCCAGCACGGCCGCCGCCCCGAGCAGCGCTCCGGCCCGCCCGCGCAGCTCCCGGTGGCGGAACCCGACAAGCACCGCCCCGGTCGCCACGACGTACGGCAGCACCAGCGGGTCGACCCAGAGCAGCAGCCCGGCCAGGAACCCCCAGACCGCCCAGCGGACGAGTCGCCACCCGGGCCGGCCGGCGGCCAGGTCGACGGCGAGCAGGGCGAGCGCCACCCCGGCCGCGTTCATCTCGGGGTAGCCGCCGCCGGCGATCAACTGGTTCTTGACCACCCGGTCGGCGCCGAGCGCCAGCAGCGCCACCGCCAGCAGGGCGAACCAGCGGTCCCCGGTCAGCCGCAGCGTCAGCCGCCAGGTCAGCAGCAGGAACAGCGCGTACAGCAGCAGGGTGGGCAGCCGCAGGCCGAACAGGGACGGGCCGGCCAGGGCGAAAACCGGCGCGGCCAGGTATGCCTCCAGCGTGCCCATGTACTGCTGACCGTAGAACCAGACCGGGAAACCCTCGCCCCGGGCGATGTGCAGCGCGGCCAGCCCCATGGCGGCCTCGTCGCTGTTCGTCGGGGGAGTGGCGTGGCCCAGCAACCAGAGCCGGTAGCCGACCCCGGCGAGCACTGTCAGGGCGGTGAGCCAGCCGACCAGGCCGAGGCGCGAACCGGGCCGCGGACGTGGTCGACCCGCGTCGCGCGGCTGTTCGCGTACCCCGGCGGTCATCGCACGATCATGACACCCGGACGCCGCACGGCCCGTGCGGCGCTGTCGGCGGGTCAGCCGGCGGTGGCGACCGGGGTGGCGGCGCGGGCGTCGAGCGCCTGCTTGTAGAGCCGGCCGGCCCGGTACGACGAGCGCACCAGCGGCCCGCTCATCACCCCGGCGAAGCCGATCTCCTCGGCCTCCTCGCGCAGCTCCACGAACTCCTCCGGCTTGACCCAGCGGGTCACCGGGTGGTGCCGGGGGGAGGGGCGCAGGTACTGCGTGATGGTGATCAGCTCGCAGCCCGCCTCGTGCAGGTCGCGCAGCGCCTGGGAGATCTCGGCCCGCTCCTCGCCCATGCCCAGGATGAGGTTGCTCTTGGTGACCAGGCCGTCGGCGCGGGCCTGCCGGATCACGTCCAGCGAGCGGTCGTAGCGGAACGCCGGCCGGATGCGCTTGAAGATGCGCGGCACGGTCTCCACGTTGTGGGCCAGCACCTCGGGCCGGGAGCCGAAGACCTCGGCCAGCTGCTCGGGCACGGCGTTGAAGTCGGGGATGAGCAGCTCGACGCCGCAGCCGGGCTGCAGGGCGTGGATCTGCCGGACGGTCTCGGCGTACAGCCAGGCGCCGCCGTCGGGCAGGTCGTCGCGGGCGACGCCGGTGATGGTGGCGTACCGCAGGCCCATCGAGACGACCGACTCGGCGACCCGGCGCGGCTCGTCGGCGTCGAACTCGGCCGGCTTGCCGGTGTCGATCTGGCAGAAGTCGCAGCGCCGCGTGCACTGGTCGCCGCCGATGAGGAAGGTGGCCTCCCGGTCTTCCCAACACTCGTAGATGTTGGGGCAGCCGGCCTCCTGGCAGACGGTGTGCAGCCCCTCGCGCGAGACGAGCCCGCGCAGCTGGGTGTACTCCGGCCCCATCTTGGCCTTGACCTTGATCCATGGCGGTTTGCGCTCGATCGGCGTCTCGGCGTTGCGCGCCTCGATCCGCAGCAGGCGACGCCCCTCGGGGGCGGCCGTTGCGGTACGCGCTGCCTGGCCGGTCGTCGGCGCGGAGTGCTCGATCGTCACGAAAACGAGCCTACGCCGGATGGCGGGCGTCTATGTGCGTCAGGCGACCGGCGTCACGCCCCGAACGTTGTGACGCCTGACACCGGCAAGCCGAAAATTGGCGTCACACGCGCAGGGTCTGGGTGCTGCCGGCCCGTGCGCCACGGACCTGTCAACACTTGGCGAGCCGGTCGCGTAGCCGGGCCGACTGCGGGCCGTTGAGGTCCAGTGCGAGCGCCGCCCGGTACGCCGTGGCGGCCTCGTCGGCCCGGCCGAGGCGGTGCAGCAACTCGCCGCGGGTGGCGTGGAACCACGGGTAGCCGTCCAGCCCGACGATCGCTTCCACCAGAGCCAGCCCGGCGGCGGGGCCGTCCCGCTCGCCGACGGCGGCCGCCCGGTTCAGCCGTACCACAGGTGTGTCGTGCACGGTGAGCAGCACGTCGTACCAGGAGATCACCGCGTCCCAGGGCGTCTGGTCGTAGGACGGGGCGAGGGCGTGGCAGGCGGCGATGGCGGCCTGGACGACGTACCGGTCGGGATTGTCCGGGGTGCGGCGCAGCGCCTGACCGACCAGCGCGACGCCGGTGGTGATCGCGGCCCGGTCCCAGTGCGCGCGGTCCTGCTCGGCCAGGAGCAGCGGCCGGCCGTCGTCGTCGACCCGGGCCAGCCGCCGGGAGTCCTGTAACAGGAGCAGGGCCAGCAGGCCGAGCACGGTCGGCTCGTCCGGCATCAGCTCGACTAGCAGCCGCGCCAACCGGAGACCCTCGTCCGCCAGCCCGACCCGGATCAGGTCGTCGCCGGCACCGGCCGTGTAACCCTCGTTGAAGATCAGGTAGACGGTGGCGGCGACGCCGGCAAGCCGGCCCGGCAGTTCCTCGGCCGTCGGGACACGGTAGGGGATGCCCGCCCGGGTGATCTTCTGTTTTGCCCGGGTGAGCCGCTTGGCCATGGTTGCCTCGGGCACCACCAGGGCGCGGGCCACCTCGGCGGTGGCCAGCCCGCCGAGGGTGCGCAGCGCCAGGGCCACCTGCGCGTCCAGGGACAGCGCCGGATGGCAGCAGGTGAAGATCAGCCGGAGCAGGTCGTCCCGGACGGCCTCGGGCGAGTCCGGTGCGGGATCGAGCAGCGCCACGGCCTCGGCCTCCTTCCCGGCGCGGCGGGCCTCCCGGCGGATCACGTCGACCGCCCGCCGCCGTGCCACGACCAACAGCCAGCCGCGTGGGTTGTCCGGTACGCCGTCCCGCTCCCACACCCGCAGGGCGCGGACGATCGCGTCCTGCGTGGCGTCCTCGGCGAGGTCGACGCTGCCGGTGACGCGGATCAGCGTGGCGAGGATCCGGGAACGCTCGGCCCGGATCACTCGCGCGGCCGCGTCGCCGGCTGTCGCCGCGTCGCCGGTCAGGGTCACAGCGGGATGACGGGGCGTACCTCGACCGCGCCGTTCCAGGCCGCGGGCATCTTCGCGACCGTCGCCACGGCCTCGTCCAGGTCCGCGCATTCGAGCAGGTAGAAGCCGGTCAGGGCTTCCTTGGTCTCGGCGTACGGGCCATCGGTGGTGAGCACGTCGCCGCCCTTGCCGCCGGGGACCCGTACGGTGGTCGCGGTGGCCGTCGGGTAGAGCGCGCTGCCGCCGCGGATCACCGCGCGTGCGGCCTCGCCGAACTCCCGGTACTCGGCCATCTCGGCGGCCTGCTCGGGGCTGCTCCAGTCGACGTCCGCGGTGTAGGTCAGCGCGATGTAGGTGGGCATGTCCGCTCCTCGCGTCCGGGCCGGGCGGTGGACGCCGGCCTCAGGTGTCGAGTCGGCGCTGGTCGCCGACCCCACCATAGGGACGATCGGCCGGACCCTCCACGGGACACCCGGTGCGGAATTTCTGGTCGACGGTCGGCCCGCCGGCCGGAAGTTCAGACCTCGACGAGGGTGGCGAGTCGGCGTTCGACCACCGGGAGCACGTCGGCGACGCTGATCGGGCGGCCCAGTTCGGCGGTGAGCGAGGTGACGCCGGCGTCGCGGATGCCGCAGGGGACGATCCGGTCGAAGTACGTCAGGTCGCAGTCGCAGTTGACCGAGAAGCCGTGCAGGGTGACGCCCCGGGCCACCCGGATGCCGATGGCGGCCACCTTGCGGGCCGGCCCCCGGTCGTCCTCGGGCACCCAGACTCCGCTGCGCCCCTCGACCCGGCCGGCGGCCAGGCCGAACTCGGCGCACACGTCGATGAGCAGCTCCTCGGTGCGGCGGACGTAGGCGACCACGTCCACCGGGTCGGGCAGCCGCAGGATCGGGTAACCGACGAGCTGCCCCGGGCCGTGCCAGGTGATCTTGCCGCCCCGGTCCACGTCGACGACCGGGGTGCCGTCCATGGGGCGGTCCCAGGGCTCGGTGCGCTTGCCCGCGGTGTAGACGCTCGGGTGCTCCAGCAGCAGCACGGTGTCGCCGCGCTCGCCCGCCACCACCGACTCGTGCAGGCGCCGCTGCTCGTCCCAGGCGGCCTGGTAGTCGAGCAGGCCGGCGCGGACGGCCGTCAGGCCGGAGGTCGTCGTCGTCACGGCGTCCAGCCTAGTCCCGTTCTCGGCGATCATCCCTGGTGAGCCGCCTCACCGGCCGCCCAGCGGTGCCCCCGGCTCAGGTGCTCGGCACGGGGTCGGCCGGGCGTTCACGGCGCAGGCGGCGGACGAGGAGGGCGATGGCGGCCAGCGTCGGCACGGCCAGCGCGAGGTAGAGCCAGAGCGGGGCGGCGAACGGCGACGGCCGGGGCTCCGGGCCGCCGAACGCGGCCCGAGCCAGCAGTTCGCCCGGCACCGCCAGATCGGTCGACCCGGGCGGTGCGGTGACCAGCACGTCCCGGCCGCCGCCGGGCGACACCGCGGCGAGAACGGCCCGCCGGTCGTCGCCGTCCGCCACGACTGACTGCTTCACCACCGGGTCGACCCCGCGCCAGCCGACGATCTCCGTGGTCGACGCGGCGACCGGCAGCGGTTGGCCGACGGCGTGGCCGGTGGCGGCGTCCAGGAACTCGATCCGCCAGGTACGTGCCGCCACCTGTTCGGAGGTGCAGCGGAGGCCGGCGCAGCCGTCGAAGGCGAGCAGCGCGATCCGCCGGCCGTCCGGGTGCCAGGCGGCCGGACCGGCCAGCATCCGCCGATCGCCCAGCTCGACCTGCCAGCGAACGCTGCCGTTGGTCGGGTCGACGACCACCAGCCGTTGTCGTTCGGCGATCGACGCGGGCACGTCGGCCGGGCCGGCCACCGCCACCAGATCGCCGCCCGGTGACCAGGCCGCCGCGGTGTGCGCGGCGAAGGTGCCGGCCGCGACCACCCGCTCGGTGCCGCGGTACGGGTCGAGGACGAGGAGGTCGTCGGGCTTCTCCGGGTCGTTGAGCTGCTGGTTGTCCGGCCCGTAGCTGATCACCGCGTCGTCGTTGCTGCGGGTGCTCAGGACCCGATGCCCGTCCGGCGACCAGGCCAGCGGTTGCATCCCGGTGTGGATCGGGCGGTGCTGCTGCCCAGTGGTGAGGTCCAACAACTCGCCGGACGGCCGCAGGTAGTGCCGCCCGTCCGGGGAGAGCAGCCCGTGGTCCTCGCCGACGTGTAGGGGGATCAGCCGGTAACCGCCGTCCCGGCCGACCAGCACGCCGGTCGACTCCAGGAATCGGGTGCGGCTGGTGAAGAAGACCAACGCGGCCGGCCCGGCCGGGCGCTGCTCGACGGTGGCCTGCCACAGCCACGGCTGGTGCACCTTCGATGGCACCGTGCTGCCGGTGGCTGTGCTGCCGGTGGCTGTGGCTGCTGGCACGCTGAGCGCCACCAGCGCGAGCGCGACACCGACCGTGACCCCGCGCCGCAGTCGTCTGCCCGTCGTTCTCATCGCCCCATTAGAAGCCACGAAGACCGATGACGAAGCCCCGTCCGTCGTGCCGTTCCTATTGGTCGGCCCGTGGGATGCGCCAGATCCAGACGTCGTCGACCCGTTGCGGCTCGCCGAACAGGGCGGTGGCGGTACGCCGGACCGCCGCCTCGTCGACTCCGAACTTCGCGCCGTGCACCTCGTCGGCGAGGACCACCGTCTCGATCCGCCAGTGCCGCAGGTCGGAGCTGACCTCCCGTTTCGTGCCGTCGGTGATGATCGGCATCAGCCCGGTGCGGCCGGCCTCGTCCATGAGCGCGCTCAGCGTGCGCGGCACCGGCCCGATCCGGCCCCGCCCGTCCGGACCGCCGGGGCCGAGGAAGAAGCCGCCGGGGATCGCGAACTCGCCCTGCCGGTGCGACAGCGCGTACGCCTGCCAGCGCTGGCCGTCCGGGTAGACGTCGACGGCCAGCGGCACCGGAGTCAAGGTGTTGCCGTCGGAGACGTACTGCCGCCAGGCGCCGGACGTGATGAAGTGCGGGATGGGCTCCCGCTCCCGGGTCAACAGCGGGGTGGGCAGCAGCGGCAGCAGGGCCACCGCGAACCCCAGCGCCCAGGCCAGCTCCGTCGAACGGTGCCGGGGCGGCGCGGCCCGCAGCTGGTCGAGGGTGTACGCCAGCAGAACCCCGATCACCGGTGCCACCACCAGGGCCAGCCGGGCGGGCAGCGCGGCGTTCACCACCGGCAGCTGCCCGAGCACGTCGAACGGCATCGGCAGGTCGGTACGGCGTCCGTCGACCTTCGCCACCGGCCCGAAGGACAGCACCGTGAAGATCACCGCGACGACGCCCAGCGCCCAGAGGACGGCCCGGCGGCCGGGGTCGGCGCGTCGCCAGAGCGCGACGAAGCAGACCACGGTGAGCACGAGCAGCGGGATCCCGAAGAACGAGTTCTCCTCGGTGGGGTTCGGCGCCAGCGAGGTGCCCAGCCCGACCTCCCCGGCCAGTGAGCGGCGCGGGAAGGCGGCGAAGGCGGCGATGTCCTCGGAGTGGATCACCGGGTCGAAGCCGGTGCCGTGGAACCGCTGCGGCCCGGCGAAGTGCAGCCACAGCGGGTACGACAACAGCACCCCGGCGACCACCGCGGTCACGCCGAGCCCGCGGACGAAGGTGGGCAGGGCGGCTCGGGCCTCGGCGCGGTGGGCCGGGTGCAGCGCCCAGACGGCGACGAACACGCCGAGCGCGAGGGCGGCGAAGAACAGGCCCTCGGCGGCGATCGAGAAGGCCACCGCGACCACGACGCCGAGGATCACCCCGTCGCGCAGCCAGTGCCCGGGGCGGCGCAGCGCGAACAATCGCCAGATCAGCAGCGGCACCAGCCAGCCGGCGGTCCAGTTCAGGTGGGCGTTGGCGTGCGAGACCATGCCGGGGGAGTAGGCGATGAACAGGCCGCCGACCCCGGCGGCGAGGCGGCTGCGCACCACGTGGCGCGAGAGCAGCCAGTACCAGGCCAGCGCGGTGGCGAGCAGGTTCAGCGTGAGGATCACCAGGAACGTCGCCGGTGGCCCGATGAGGTACGTGAGCGGGGCGAAGACCACCGCGTACACCGTGATCGAGGTGTTGACCGCGAGGTTCACGCCGTCCGGGACGTTGATCAGGTACGTGAAGAAGGGGTTCTCCCCGTGGGTGACCGCATGCCCGCCGAAGGCCAGCAGCCACTCGAACAGCGCCTGGTCGCTGGAGTTGACGGTGATCGCGCGCACGTTCGGGTCCCGCCACAGGCCGCTGGTCACCCAGACGGCGAGCGCGAGCGCCACCAGCACGACGATCAGGTCGGCCCGGCGGTCCCGGAGGGCGCGCGGCGGCGACGCGGGTGCGGGCCCGGTGGCCAGCGACGGGGAGGACGGCACGCAGCGGACGTTACCAACCGGACCTGGACGAGCCGGTCAGACCGCCGGTTGTTGTCGGCTCCGCTGCCCTCGCGGTGGCCATGGTTCGTCGTACACAACGGTTGCCGTGAATGTGTGAGTGTGCCCCATGTCATAGCGCCGACACATCGTCGTAACGTCTCGGCAACTCGACCGTGACCCAGTTCACAGTCTGCCCCTCTCAGGAGGCCGCCGTGCGCCGCTCCTCGTCCACCCTCAACCGGCTGCTCGGTGCGGTCGCCGGGCTCGTCCTCGCCGCAGCGGGCGCGATCACCCTCGCCACGCCCGCCCAGGCCGCCACCCTCACCCAGGTCACCGGCTTCGGCTCCAACCCGGGCAACCTCGCCATGTACGCCTACCGGCCGGACAACCTGCCGGCCAACTCCCCGGCCGTGGTGCTGCTGCACGGGTGCACCCAGAACGCCTCCGGCTACTTCGCCGGCTCCGGCTGGCAGAAGTACGCCGACCAGTGGAAGTTCACGCTGATCGTCGCCCAGCAGCCGTCCGGCAACAACGCCAACTCCTGCTTCAACTTCTTCGAGAGCGGCGACACGACCCGGGGTCAGGGCGAGGCGCTGTCGATCAAGCAGATGGTCGACCACGCCAAGGCGAACTTCGCGGTCGACGGTTCCCGCGTCTACGTCAGCGGCCTCTCGGCGGGCGGGGCGATGAGCGCCGTCATGCTGGCCACCTACCCGGACGTGTTCGCCGCCGGATCGATCATCGCCGGCATCCCGTACCGCTGCGCCACGAGCATGGTCAACGCGTTCAGCTGCATGAACCCGGGCACGGACAAGACCCCGGCCGCCTGGGGCGACCTGGTCCGTGGCGCCTACTCCGGCTACACCGGCCCGCGCCCCCGGGTGGCCATCTGGCACGGCACGTCGGACACCACGGTCACCCCGCTCAACGGCACCGAGTCCCGCGACCAGTGGACCAACGTGCGGGGGATCTCGCAGACGCCGACCAGCACGTCGTCGCTGCCCGGCAACACCAGCCTGGAGGTGTACGGCAACGACGAGGTACGCCTCTACCGGGTCTCCGGCATGGGCCACGGCACCCCGGTCGACCCGGGCTCCGCCGCGGACCAGTGCGGCACCGCTGGCGCGTACTTCCTGGACACCATCTGCTCGACGTACCGCGACGCGCTCTTCTTCGGCCTGAACGGCGGCGGCAGCACCCCCACCCCGACCCCCACGGCCACCACCACGCCGACCCCCACGGCCAGCCCGACGCCGACGCCGACCCCGACCACGCCGGCGACCTGCGTGACGGCGAGCAACTACGCGCACGTCACGGCCGGCCGGGCCTACCAGTCCGGCGGCTACGCCTACGCGAACGGCTCCAACCAGCGCATGGGCCTCTACAACACCTTCTACACGAGCACCCTCAAGCAGACCGCCCCCAACTACTGGGTAATCGGCTGCTGACCCACCCCCACCCCCTGTTGATCATGAAGTTATTGCCACGACACGCCGCCGCCCCGGGCCAGAAAATCATAATCAACCACGGTCTAATCGGTGTGGGGCGCCCCGTGAGCT
>NZ_JBEXIA010000062.1:0-19741 GCF_040608335.1 Micromonospora sp. NPDC005194
TCACATTCCGAACCCGGAAGCTAAGCCCTCCAGCGCCGATGGTACTGCACTCGTGAGGGTGTGGGAGAGTAGGACACCGCCGGACAATCTTCCAGTCGAGGGCCGCCCCATCCGGGTCGGCCCTCGACTGCGTAGCGCCATTGGTGGCGCAATCAGGAAGGATGTACCTGTGAGTTCAGGACCGCAGGGCGGAGACCGTCCCCGTCGTTACGAAGACCGCACCGACGGCCCGGCTGGACGCGACCGTGGTGCGCGCCGCGACGACCGGCCCCCGTACCGGGGAGACCGGGACAACGCTGGCGGCGCCCGAGGCGGATACGCCGGCGGTCGTGATGGCGGTTCCCGTGGTGGCGACCGTTCTGGTGCGCCGCGTGACGGCGGTTTCCGCGGCGGCGATCGCGAGGGCGGCTTCCGCGGTGGTGACCGCCGCGAGGGTGGCGGCTTCCGTGGCGGCGACCGTGACGGATCGCGCTCGGGTGCGCCGCGTGAGGGCGGTTTCCGTGGCGGTGACCGCGAGGGCGGTTTCCGTGGTGGTGAGCGTCGTGAGGGTGGTTACCAGGGCGGTGGCGACCGTGGCCGTTCCGGCGCCCCCCGCGAGGGTGGTTTCCGTGGCGGCGACCGTGATGGGTCGCGTTCGGGTGCGCCGCGTGAGGGTGGCTTCCGTGGTGGCGACCGTGATGGGTCGCGTTCGGGTGCGCCGCGTGAGGGCGGTTTCCGTGGCGGTGACCGCGAGGGCGGTTTCCGTGGTGGCGAGCGTCGTGAGGGTGGTTACCAGGGCGGTGGCGACCGTGGCCGTTCCGGCCCGCCCCGCGAGGGTGGCTTCCGCGGCGGAGACCGCGAGGGCTTCCGGGGCGGCGACCGTCGTGAGGGCGGCTTCCGTGGTGGCGACCGTTCTGAGGGCGGCTTCCGTGGTGGCGACCGTTCTGAGGGCGGCTTCCGTGGCGGCGACCGTCGTGAAGGCGGTTTCCGTGGCGGCGATCGCGATGCCCCGCGTTCCGGCGCGCCGCGTGAGGGTGGTTTCCGTGGCGGTGACCGCGACGGTGGTTTCCGTGGCGGCGACCGCCGCGAGGGTGGCGGCTTCCGGGGCGGCGACCGTGATGGGTCGCGCTCGGGTGCGCCGCGTGAGGGTGGCTTCCGTGGCGGTGACCGCGAGGGCGGTTTCCGTGGTGGCGAGCGTCGTGAGGGTGGTTACCAGGGCGGTGGCGACCGTAGCCGTTCCGGCCCGCCCCGCGAGGGTGGCTTCCGTGGCGGCGACCGCGAAGGTGGCTTCCGTGGCGGCGACCGTCGTGAGGGCGGTTTCCGGGGCGGTGACCGTGACGGCGGTTTCCGTGGCGGCGAGCGCCGCGAGGGCGGCTTCCGCGATGGCTCCCGCTCCGGTGCGCCGCGCGAGGGCGGCTTCCGTGGCGGCGACCGCGATGGGTCGCGCTCGGGTGCGCCGCGTGAGGGTGGTTTCCGTGGCGGCGACCGCGATGCCCCGCGTTCCGGTACGCCGCGCGAGGGTGGTTACCAGGGCGGTGGCGACCGTGGCCGTTCCGGCCCGCCCCGTGAGGGTGGCTTCCGCAGTGGTGACCGCGAGGGCTTCCGTGGCGGAGACCGTCGTGAGGGTGGCTTCCGTGGCGGCGACCGCGACGGCTCCCGTACGCCGCGTGAGGGTGGCTTCCGCGGTGGTGACCGTCGTGAGGGTGGTTACCAGGGTGGCGGCGACCGTGGCCGTTCCGGCCCGCCCCGCGAGGGTGGCTTCCGTGGCGGAGACCGCGAAGGTGGCTTCCGTGGCGGCGAGCGTGGTGGCTCGCGCCCGGGCGCACCGCGTGAGGGCGGTTTCCGTGGCGGCGACCGCGACGGCGGCTTCCGGGGCGGTGACCGTCGTGAGGGCGGCGCACCCCGCGAGGGCGGCTTCCGAGGCGGTGACCGTCGCGAGGGTGGCTTCCGCGGTGGGGACCGTGACGGTGGCTTCCGGGCCGACGAGCGGCCCCGTCGCGAGGGCGACTTTCGGCGCGACGACCGTGGCGCGGCCTCCGAGTCGTCCGAGGGTGGGCGCAGCCTGGCCCCGGCGTTGCCGGACGACATCGTCGCGACCGACCTGGACAAGGACGTCCGTGCCGAGCTGCTCTCGCTGAACAAGCCGGTTGCCGAGACGGTGGCCCGGCACCTGGTCGCCACCGGTCAGCTGATCGACGAGGACCCGGCCGAGGCGTTGGCGCACGCGCTGGCCGCCCGACGGCTCGCGTCGCGCATCTCCGCGGTCCGTGAGGCGGTCGGCCTGGCCGCGTACCACGCGGGGGAGTGGCAGACGGCGATCGCCGAGCTGCGGACGTACCACCGGATGACCGGCCTGCAGAGTCACCTGGCCGTGCTCGCCGACTGCGAGCGTGCCCTGGGCCGGCCGGAGCGGGCCATCGACCTGTTCCGCGGCGCCGACCAGGCGAAGCTGGACCAGGCCGTCGCGATCGAGCTGCTGATCGTCGCGGCCGGGGCACGGGGCGATCTCGGCCAGAAGGACGCCGCTGTCGCGATGCTCCAGGTGCCGGACCTCACCAGCGAGGCGACGGTGCCGTGGACGGCGCGACTGCGGTACGCGTACGCCGACGCGCTGCTCGCGGTGGGCCGACGTGAGGAGGCCCGCGAGTGGTTCTCCCGCGCCGCCGACGTGGACACCGAGGGCGAGACCGACGCCGCGGAGCGGTTGCTGGAACTCGACGGCGTCGTCATCGAAGGTGATGACGAGGACGAGGCCGAGGAGATCGCCGCTGGCCCGGGTGCGCCCGGCGCGGTGCCGGCCCAGCCGGACGCCGACCTGACCGTCGGCGACGTCCTCGACGCCGACGACCTCGAGGACGAGGACGACCTCGACGACGAGGACGACCTCGAGGACGACGACGAGGACGACGAGGACGACGAGGACTACGACGACGACGAGGAGGACGGCGTCGCCGGCCGCTCGGACGAGCACGAGGGCGGCGAGGACGTCGCGGGCGACGACGAAGACGAAGACGTCGACGACCGCCACCCGGACGCGGGCGACGTCGCCCCGGCAGCCACCACGGACCGGAGCACGCCCGCCAGCGACGACAGCCGCGCAGGCGGCGCGGTGAACGGCGACGGGACCGCCCCCACCCGGGGTGACGAGTCGGAGTCGACGCAGCGGTGAGCGCGGACGCCGGGAAGCGGCTGATCGACGGGTACACCCTGGTGGTCTTCGACCTGGACGGGGTGATCTACCTGATCGACCGGCCGATTCCCGGCGCGGTCGACGCGGTGGCTCGGCTGCACGCCGAGGGGCGGGCGGTGGCGTACGCCACCAACAACGCCTCCCGCCGCTCCAGTGACGTCGCCGACCTGCTGACCGGGATGGGCGTGCCGGCGCGGCCGGAGGAGGTGCTCACCTCCGCCGCCGCGTCGGCCGAGCTGCTGCGCGAGCGCCTGCCGGCCGGAGCGCCGGTGCTGGTGGTCGGCGCGGAGGCGCTGCGCGCCGAGCTGCGCGCGGTCGGACTGACCCCGGTCACCCGCGCCGACGAGAAGCCGGCCGCGGTGGTGCAGGGCTACGGTCCGCAGGTCGGCTGGGCCGAGCTGGCCGAGGCGTCGATCGCCGTACGGGCCGGGGCGATCTGGGTCGCCACCAACACCGACCGGACGCTGCCCAGCGCCCGGGGCCCCCTGCCCGGCAACGGGTCGCTGGTCGCGGTGCTGCGAACCGCGTTGGAGCGGGACCCCGACCTGGTGGTCGGCAAGCCGGAGTCGGCGCTGTTCGAGACCGCCGCCCGGCGCGGCGACGGCGGCCGAGCCCTGGTCGTCGGGGACCGGTTGGACACCGACATCGAGGGCGCCCGCCGAGCGGGACTGGACAGCCTGCTCGTGCTCACCGGCGTCAGCGGCGTACCCGAGCTGCTCGCGGCCGAGCCACGACGGCGGCCCACGTACGTCGCGCGGGACCTGGCGGGGCTCTTCGACCCGGCGGCGGCCGTGCAGGTCCCGGGCTCGACGAACGGCGGCGGCTGGTCCGTCACCGACCGCGACGGGACGCTGGAACTGGCCGGCGCCGGCCGGGATCTGGACGCCCTCGCCGCGCTCTGCGCGGCGGCGTGGTCGGCTCCGGAGCTGCCGGCGATCCGCGCGGTGGGCCCGGACGCGGCTGCCGCGCTGGAGAGCTTCGGGTTGGCCACCGACGGGTGACGCCGTCGAGCGCGCTCGTCAGAGCAGCTTGCGCAGCTTCATCAGGTCGAACGGGTTGGCCTTGATCGACACCCGGCGGGAGGTGACCGCCTTGGTGACGTCCAGGTCACCTCGGACCAGGGCGAGCAGATCGTCGCTGGACGTGCTCAGCGCGATCTTGGCCTTCGGGTCGTCGCCGTCGGTCAGCTCGACCAGCCGGCCACCGCTGATCTTGCCGTGGAACGCCGTGTCCAGGTCGGTGATCCGGCAGGCCAACGTCCGGTCCAGGTCGATCCGTTCGCGGACCGTCTCGGCGTTGCGGTCCAACCGGGCGGCCAGCTCCTGCAACGCCTGCCGGCACTCGTCCACGCTGGCCACATCTCCCCCTCGCCGATCGCCACGCCGTCCCCGGCACCGTACCGCACGAGACAGTCCGGGGTGCCCGGTAGCGTGACACCTGCAGACCCCGCCCCATGGAAGGACTCAGGCATGCAGGACGCGTGGCGCGCCTACCTCGAACTGGCCCTGGGCCTGGCGGAGGCGCCCCGGAAGAAGGCCCAGGACGCGGTGCGTCGCCTCGTCGGCTCGGGCGGTGCGACCGCCGCCCAGCTGCAGGCTCTCGGCGAGGAGCTGGTCACCACCGGCGCCGCCAACCGGGAGGCGCTGACCAAGCTGGTCCGCTTCGAGGTCGACCGGGCCCTGGGCGCGGTCGGTCTGGCCACCGCCGACGAGGTGGCCGAGCTGACCCGACGGGTGCGCGACCTGGAACGCCAACTGCGCGAGGCGCGCGCCACCGAGGCCCCGCAGCCGGCCGCGCCCTCCACCGGGCCCGCGCCGCAGCCCGATCCGACCCGCGCGGCGCAGCCCGGCAGCGGCCTGGTGCCGTCGGACGGCCCCGCCGGAGCGCCGGTCTCGGCGCCGGTGGCCAGGAAGGCCTCGGACGGCCCCGCCGCAGCGCCGGTCTCCGCGGTGGCCAAGAAGGCTGTCGCCAAGAAGGCGCTGGCCAAGAAGGCTGTCGCCAAGAAGGCCATCGTGAAGAAGCCGCCGGCGACGATCAGCCGGACCGGCGACGACACTCCGACGCCTGTCGTGCAGGACGACGACACCCCTACGCCGCCGGCCGTGCAGGACCACGACACCCCTACGCCGCCGGCCGTGCAGGACCACGACACCCCTACACCGGCGGTCATGCCGGCGAAGAAGGCCGTCCGTAAGCGCCGCCCGGACGGTGACTCGTGAGCGACGGCGCGCGTCCGGGCCCGCCGCCCGGCATGCGCCCCGGCCCGCCCGGAGGCTTCCGGCCCGGCCCGCCGCCCGAGGGCGTCGACGTCGGCGACGACACGGCCCGCCACCCGGCGGTGGACGCGGCCGTGCGGGCCATGGACAACGCGGCGACGCTCGCCCCGGCCGACCAGATCGCGCAGTATGAGGCGGCCTACGAGACGCTGCGCGAAACGCTCGCCACCATCGACCAGACCTGAGCAGGACGACCAGGTCGGACAGACCGGAGAACCACCCATGGCACGTCGCAACCGGCTGGACGCCGAACTCGTCCGCCGCGGGCTGGCCCGCTCGCGTGAGCAGGCCGCCGCGCTGGTCGAGGCCGGCCGGGTCCAGCTGCGCGGAGTGCTCGCGCGCAAGGCCGCCGCGATGGTCGACCCCGCCGATCCGCTGCTGGTCACCGGCGAGGACCCGACCGAGGAGTACGTCTCCCGGGGCGGGCACAAGCTCGCGGGCGCGTTGGCGGCGTTCGAGGCCGGTGGGCTACGCGTCGCCGGGCGGCGCTGTCTGGACGCCGGCGCGTCGACCGGGGGCTTCACCGACGTGCTGCTGCGCGCCGGCGCCGCCGAGGTGGTGGCCGTGGACGTCGGCTACGGGCAGCTCGCCTGGTCGCTGCGCACCGACGAGCGCGTCCGCGTCCTGGAACGCACCAACGTCCGTACCCTCGTCGCGGACGCGATCGGCGGCCCGGTCGATCTGACGGTGGCCGACCTGTCGTTCATCTCGTTGCGGTTGGTGCTGCCGGCCCTGGCCGGCTGCACCCGCGACGACGGCGACCTGGCGCTGATGGTGAAGCCGCAGTTCGAGGTGGGCAAGGAGCGGGTCGGCGCCGGCGGCGTCGTCCGCGACCCGGCGCTGCGCGCCGAGGCGGTGCTCGACGTGGCCGCCGCGGCGGCTCAGCTCGGCCTCGGGTTGGCCGACGTGGCAGCCAGCCCGCTGCCCGGGCCCAGCGGCAACGTCGAGTTCTTCGTATGGTTGCGCCGGGACGCACCACCGGCCGACCCGCAGCGCGTGCGGGCTGTGGTGGAGGCTGGGCCGGACGGCCCGACGACGGCCGGCGACGTGCCGGGCGTCGCGGCGGAGGAGGTCGCAGGGTGAACGCGTACAGCGAGCGGCGCACGACGGCACGCGGCCGTGCCCGTGCGGCGGCGATGGCAGTGTGCCGTCCGATGGCGGACGGGCGGCCGCTCCGATGAGCCGCACGGCGCTGCTGGTGACCCACACCGGTCGTCGACGCAGCACCGAGCACGCCCGGTCGGTCGCCGCCGACCTCATCGCCGCGGGCTTCGAGGTGCGGGTCATCGCCGAGGAGGCCGACGACCTCGACCTGCCCGGGATGGTTCCGGTCACCGGACCGGAGGCCGCCGAGGGCGCCGAGATCGTCTTCGCGCTCGGTGGGGACGGCACGTTCCTGCGCGCGGCCGAGCTGGCCCGCCCGGCGAAGGCGCCGCTGCTCGGCATCAACCTCGGCAAGGTGGGCTTCCTCGCCGAGGCGGAGATCAACGATCTGGACACCGCGGTCCGGGACGTCGTCGAGCGCAACTACACAGTGCACGAGCGGCTCACGCTCGACGTCACTGCCGAGTTCGACGGTGGCCCGACCATCGAGTCGTGGGCGCTCAACGAGATCAGCGTCGAGAAGGGCGAACGGGCGCAGATGCTCGAACTCCTCGTCGACGTGGACGGCCGCCCGCTGTCCCGTTACGGCTGCGACGGCGTGGTCTGCGCCACCCCCACCGGCTCCACCGCCTACGCGTTCTCCGGCGGCGGTCCGGTGGTCTGGCCGGAGGTGGAGGCCCTGCTGCTGGTGCCGATCAGCGCGCACGCGTTGTTCAGCCGTCCCCTGGTCACCGCACCCACGTCGACGTTCATCATCACCGTCGACCCGTTCACCACCCTCGCCGTGCTCGCCTGCGACGGCCGGCGGGTCTACGACCTGCCGCCCGGCGCCCGGGTGACGGTGCGTCGAGGTGCCCTGCCGGTGCGCATCGTCCGGCTGCGCGCCCGTCCGTTCACCGACCGGCTGGTCGCCAAGTTCGGTCTGCCGGTGCACGGCTGGCGGGGCAGCCGCCGGTGACTGTGGCGCACACCGTCGGTGTCCGGCGGTTGTCCACCTGACGACATGTCGCCGCTGCGGCGGCGAAAGGCTAGTGACCTGGTTGCGCGCTGCGTCGCAGACTCCGATCGGTCCTCATCCACGGATGGCGGGCCCGAAGGAGTGAAGGAGCGCATCGCATGCACTGGTCCCCCCGCTGGCTCAGCGCCGGCGCGATCGGCGCGCTGGTGGTCGGCCTCGCCGCACCGGCGTCCGCTGAGCCGCCCGTCCGGCCCACCGGCCCGAGCCTGGGCGCGTCCGCCCCGGGCGCCGCGCCCGTCCGCATCACCCTCATCACCGGCGACCAGGTCGAGCTGGCCACGGCCGCGCCGGGTCGGGTCGCCGCCACCGTACGCCCGGGACCCGGGCGTGAGCGGGTCATCTTCCAGACCCTGGAGGTCGACGGCGGGCTGCGGGTGCTGCCCAGCGATGCCCTGCCCTACGTCTCCAGCGGCGTCCTCGACGCCAACCTGTTCGACGTGCAGGAGTTGGCCGCCAACGGCTACGGCGACGCTGCGCAGGGCGCGCTGCCGCTGATCGTGCGCTACCAGGAGCAGGCGGCCGGCCGGGTCCGGCCGCTCGGCGGCGTCACCGACGCCCGCCCCCTGGAGAGCATCAACGGCGCCGCGTTGCGGGTCGGCAAGGCCGACCTCGGTGAATTGTGGAGCACCCTCGCCGGCACGCCGACGACCCGGACCACTGCCGCCGCGCCCCGGCTGGGCGGCGGTATCGCCCACGTCTGGCTGGACGGGCGGGTGCATCCGACGCTGGAGCACAGCGTCCCGCAGATCGGCGCCCCGACGGCCTGGGCGGCCGGCCGCGACGGCACTGGCGTGAAGGTGGCCGTGCTCGACACCGGCGTCGACGCCACCCACCCCGACCTGGCCGGACGGATCGCTGAGGCGCGGGACTTCTCCGGCAGCGGCAGCGCCCGCGACGGGCACGGCCACGGCACGCACGTCGCGGCCACCATCGCGGGCAGCGGGGCTGCGTCGGCGGGGCTGCGCAAGGGCGTCGCGCCGGGCGCGCGACTGCTGGTCGGCAAGGTGCTCGACGACGGCGGCTCGGGCTACGACTCGGCAATCATCGCCGGCATGGAGTGGGCCGCCCACTCCGGCGCGAAGGTCGTCAGCATGAGCCTCGGCGGCGACCCGACCGACGGCACCGACCCGATGAGCCAGGCGGTGAACGACCTGACCGCCGAGACCGGCGCGCTCTTCGTGGTCGCCGCCGGCAACGCGGGCGACGCGCGGACCGTCGGCTCGCCGGGCGCGGCCGCGGCGGCGCTCACCGTCGGCGCGGTGGACCGCGACGACAACCTGGCCGAGTTCTCCAGCCGCGGGCCGCGCCTGGGCGACAACGGCCTGAAGCCGGAGATCACCGCGCCGGGCGTGGGCATCGTCGCCGCGCGGGCCGCCGGCACCACGATGGGTACGCCGGTGGGCGACGCCTACACGGCCGCGTCCGGCACCTCGATGGCCACCCCGCACGTGGCGGGCGCGGCGGCCATCCTCGCGCAGGAGCACCCGGACTGGTCCGCCGGCACGCTGAAGGACGCGCTGGTCAGCACCACCAAGGCGAACCCGGCGCTGACCGTCTTCGAGCAGGGCGGCGGTCGGGTCGACGTGGCGCGGGCGCTCACGCAGCGGGTGTACGCCTCGGCCACCGCCGACTTCGGCCGGGTCTCCACCGGCGGCGCGGTGGCCGAGCGGAGTGTGACGTACACCAATGGCACGGCGGTCGCGCGGACCCTGCGCCTGGCCCTGGAGCTGCGCAACCTGGACAGTGGCGCGGCCGAGACCGACGGCGTCGCCGTCGCGTCCGGCGAGGTGACCGTGCCGGCGGGCGGCAGCGTGGCGGTGCCGCTGCGCGCCGACCCGGCGAAGCTGGCCCGGGGCCCGCACGGGGGATGGCTGGTGGCGACCGGCGCGGACGGCGTCGCCGTGCGCACGCCGGTGGGCCTCACCGTCAGCGGTCCGATCCACGACGTCACGATCAAGGTGCTGGGCCGGCAGGGTCAGTTGACCCTCTCGCCTGCCCTGACCCTCTTCGGTGAGCAGCCCGAGTCGGACTACTGGGGCTGGTGGCCGGGCGAGGGCACCCTGCGGGTCGAGGAGGGCACCTACCTGCTGACCGCGCTGGTCGAGCACGGTGCTCCCCTGGACGAGCAGCTGACCCAGGCCGTCGAACCCGAGCTGACCGTCGACCGGGACTTGACGGTCGTGCTCGACGCCCGCACGGGCACGCCGGTACGCATCGAGACGCCCAAGCCCAGCGAGCAGCGGGCCACGCTCAGCTTCTACGTGCACCGGGTGTTGGGCAACGGCCGGCAGATCGACCACGGCGTCATGGCCTACAGCACCATTCAGCAGGTCAATGTCACGCCGACCCGCCAGGTACGCCAGGGTGAGTTCGAGTTCGCCTCCCGCTGGCAGCTCGTCGCGCCCATGGTGGACGCCACGATCAGCGGGGTGTCCGGCCCGTCGGACATCAACCTGCTGGGCACGTCGCCGGCGCCGACCGGTCGACGGAAGCTGCCGCTGGTCTGGGCCGGCACCGGAACCCCGGCCGAGCTGGCCCGGGTGCGGGGCGCGGCGGCGCTGTTCGCTGCCGACCCGAACCGTAACGAGAATGAGCAGGTGGCCGCGGCGGCGGCGGCCGGTGCCGCGGCGGTGCTGATCGTCCGGCCGGAGGACCAGAGCGCGTGGACGGTCTGGCGGCCGGCGGGGGAGCGGCTGTCCATCCCGGCGATGGTCGTCGCGTACGACGACGGGCAGCGGCTGATCGCGGCGGCGCGCAAGGGCCGGGCGACGCTGGACCTGACGCTGACCGTGGACAGCCCGTACCTGTACGACGTGTGGCAGGTGTCGAAGGGTCGGGTGCCCGAGCGGATCGTGCACAGGGTGACCGCGAAGAACACCGCCGAGGTGACCGCCAGCTACGGCGACACGGGCGCGGGCTGGGCCACCGAGGAGCGGTTCGGCTGGCGTCCGTGGCAGGAGTACTCCTGGAACGACGACCAGCGCCTGGTCCGCAACGGGACCACCCGGCAGGAGTTCGTCAGCGCCGGGGACTCCTGGTGGCAGCACCGGGTGCTGCACAAGGAGGTGTACATGCAGTGGGGGCAGCTGACCGGTGGGCTGACCCAGGAGCCCCGGCGGTACGCCGCCGACGACCGGGAGGTCGAGTCCTGGCACGCGCCGGTGGTCCGTCCGGCCGTGCCGGCCAGCGGGACGCCGGTGCCCACCCGCACGGGCGACAGCCTGGACGTGCGGGTGCCCGAGTTCGTCGACGCCGACGGGCACTACAGCGTGGCGGGCAACAGCGAGGAGGCGGACACCGTCGAGGCTCGTCTCAGCCGCGACGGTCAGCAGATCGCCGACCTGTCCGGCGGCTGGGCGCTGGTGCCGACCACCGCCGGGGCGGCCCGTTACCGCCTCGACGTGACGACGCGGCGGGCCTCGGACGGGTGGCGCTGGGCCACCCGCACCGACACGTCGTGGCAGTTCAGGTCGGCCCGGCCGGCGGGTGACGCCGCCATGCCGCTGTCGCTGCTGCAGGTGGACTATCGGGTGCCGGCCGACCTGCTCGGCAGCGTACCCGGCAACCGGCCGCACCAGCTGGGGCTGACCCTGCGTCAGCCGAGGGGAGTCGCCGCGCCGACGGGCACCAGCCTGACGGTGCAGGTCTCCTTCGACGAGGGCGTCACCTGGCGGCCCGCGTCGACCAGAGGGTCGGGTACCCGCTGGACCGCGACCGTGCCGGCCGGGCGCGCAACCGTGTCGCTGCGGGTGCACGCCACCGACCGGGCCGGGAACTCCGTCGACCAGACGGTGCTGCGCGCGTACGGGCTGCGCTGACTCCGAGCGTGTCCGGCAGGGCCCGCCGTCGCTTCCGACGGCGGGCCCTGCCGCGTTCAGAGCCAGCCGCGCCGGGCGACCTGAAATGCCAGCCCGGGTCGGGTGTCCACGCCGGCGGCGTCCATCAGGTCGGCGAGGCGGCGCTGCACCGTCCGGCGGCTCACTCCGAGCTGGGAGGCGATGGATTTGTCCGGTACGCCGGCCACGAACAGCGACAGCAGTCGGGCCTCGTCGGCGTCGGGCTGGTAGCCGTCGACCGGACGGTCGTCGGCCTCGTCGCGCCGGTCCTCGGTCGCGGTGGCGGCGAGCGGGTCGTCGAGTCGCAGCCGGGTGGCGACCCGCCAGTGGCTCTCGAAGAGGGCCAGCAGCGCGTCGAGCAGTTGGCTGCGGCCGATCACCGCGGCGCTCGGCTCGCCGCCGTCGCGGTCGGGCACCAGCGGGCAGATGGCGGTACGCGCGTCCACGATGGCGAGTCGGACCGGCAGCCGGTCCAGCACGCGGGCCTGCTCGCCGGCGGCCACCCCCTTGGCCAGGTCGGCCAGCGCGCCCGGCTCCAGCAGCAGGTCCCGCTCGTAGATGGCCCGGTAGCTCACCCCGCGTGCGAGGGCGTCGAACTCCTCGACGTTTTCCGGGCCGGCCATCGCGAGGGGATTCGCCCGGCAGAACCACAGCACCTCCTCGCGGGCCGAGTTCTGCAGGTCGCGCAGCCGGTCGCGCAGCACCCGACCGCCCCGGATGACCTCGACCAGGTGGTCCACGTGGTGGCGGCGCAGCCCGGAGCGGTACTCCTCGGCCAGTTGGGTGACCCGGCGCCGGGCCGCCTCCAGGTCCTCCTGGCGGCGCAGCAGCGTCGCGCCGAGGGCGACGTCCGGGGCGGTCGGGCGCAGCGGGGCGTCCGGGTCGTTGTCGGTGGGCTGCACCAGACCCTTGGCCCGCAGCGCCTCGACCTGCTCGACGACCTGCGCCCGGGGCCGTCGCAGCCGGCGGACCAGCTCGTCGACGCGGGCCGTGGTGAGTTGGAGCAGGCAGCGGTAGAGCTCCTCCTCGGCGGGGGTCAGGCCGATCACGTCCGACACGGGGCAAGACTGTACGTCGGTAAGGTGCGGGCCGTGCCGGGGCCCGGCCGTGGGGCCCGTCGGCTGGTCAACTGTCGGCCCTCGCGTCTACTGTCGGGTGCTGTGCTGGAAGAGCTGCGCATCACCGGACTCGGCGTCATCGAGGACACCACGCTGCCGTTGACCGGCGGGATGAACGTCATCACCGGCGAGACCGGTGCCGGCAAGACGATGGTGGTGACCGGCCTCGGCCTGCTCTTCGGCGGCCGGGCCGACGCCGGGCGGGTCCGTGCCCAACCGGGCCGGGCCGTGGTCGAGGGGCGGCTACGCCTCTCCGGCCGGGTCGCCGACACGGTGCACGCCCGGATCAGCGACGCCGGTGGCGAGCCCGACGAGGACGGCTCGTTGCTGCTCAGCCGCACGGTGACGGTGGAGGGCCGCTCCCGGGCCCACCTCGGTGGCCGGAGCATGCCCGTGTCGATGCTGGGCGAGGTCGGCGAGCAGGCGGTGGCCGTGCACGGCCAGTCCGACCAGTTGCGGCTGCTGCGCCCGGCCGAGCAGCGGGCCGCTCTGGACCGGTTCGCCGGGCCTGCGCACGAGAAGCTGCTCGACGCGCTGCGCGAGGCGTACACCGGGTGGCGGCGGGTGGTCGACGACCTGGCCGACCGGCGGCGCAACGCCCGCGAGCGCAACCAGGAGGCCGACCTGCTGCGACTCGGCCTCGACGAGATCACCCGCGTCGACCCGCAGCCCGGCGAGGACGACGAGCTGAAGACCGAGGCGCAGCGGTTGGAGCACGCCGAGGGCCTGCGGACGGCAGCGCAGGTGGCCCAGCAGTGTGTGGCGGGCGGCGCGGAGGCGGCCGACGAGACACCCGACGCGGCGGCGCTGCTCGGCACGGCCCGGCGCACCCTGGAGGCGCAGGCCGGCACCGACCCGGCGCTTGGGGAGCTGGCGGCCCGCCTGGAGGAGGCGGCCACGCTGGTCACCGACGTCTCCGCGGAGCTGTCGGCGTACCTGGCGACGCTCGACGCGGACCCGGCCCGGTTGCAGCACGTCTACGAGCGGCGGGCCGCGCTGCGGGCGTTGACCCGCAAGTACGCCGACGACGTCGACGGCGTCATCGCCTGGGCCGACCGGGCCCGCACCCGACTGTCCGACCTGGACACCTCCGACGACCTGCTCGACGAGCTGGACGCCGAGGGGCAGCGGCTGGCCGGCGAGGTGGCCGACCTGGCCTCCCGGGTGTCCGTGTCCCGGCAGGAGGCGGCGGTCCGCTTCGCCGACCAGGTCACCGTCGAGCTGGCCGGTCTGGCCATGCCGCACGCCCGGATCGAGGTGGCGGTGCTGCCCCGACCGGCCGGACGGGCCGAGCCGACGCTGACGATCAACGGCGTCGAGGCGGGTGTCGCGGCGGACGGCGGCGACGAGGTGGAGCTGCGGTTGTTGGCCCACCCGGGCGCGCCGTCGTTGCCGTTGCAGCGCGGCGCCTCCGGCGGCGAGCTGTCCCGGGTGATGCTCGCCATCGAGGTGGTCTTCGCCGGCTCGGGCGGCCCGCCCACGCTGGTCTTCGACGAGGTCGACGCGGGCGTCGGCGGCCAGGCCGCGGTGGAGATCGGCCGCCGGCTGGCCCGGCTGGCCCGCAGCCACCAGGTGTTGGTCGTCACCCACCTGCCGCAGGTGGCCGCGTTCGCCGACCGGCACCTGGTGGTGGCGAAGGACACCGGCGGCGCGGTGACGACAAGCGGGGTACGCGTGGTGGAGGACACCGAGCGGGCCCGGGAGTTGGCGCGCATGCTCGCCGGTTTGCCCGATTCGGATCTGGGTATCGCCCACGCCGAGGAGCTGCTGGCCGTGGCCGCCAAGGAAAGGCGGTTGTGACGCCGCGTATTGTGAGCGCAAGCACACCGGCTTGTGCCGACGTGTGCTTCCCTGGGTAGGCGGCCCTGCTCAGGCATGTCGCGACAGAAAAGCCTGCCTCACATGCCAGGATGGTCACGATGCGTCTACCCACGTTGCGCCGGAACCGAAACGCGGAGCCGGGCAGAGTCCTCGGCACCGCGCGCCTTGATCGCCGGACGAAACGGCTGGTCGGGCGGCTGCGCCCCGGTGACATCGCGGTCATCGACCACGTCGACCTGGACCGGGTGGCGGCCGACTCGTTGGTCGCTGTCGGTGTCGCGGCGGTGCTCAACGCCAAGCCGTCGGTCTCCGGCCGCTACCCCAACCTCGGGCCGGAGGTGCTGATCGCCGCCGGCATCCCGCTCCTGGACGATCTCGGGGAGGGCGTCTTCGAGCGGATCCGCGAGGGCGACCAGGTCCGGATCGAGGGCAACACCGTCTTCGCCGGCGAGGAGCCGGTGGCGCACGGCACCCTGCAGGACGCCGAGTCGGTCGCCAAGGCGATGTCCGACGCCCGGGAGGGGCTGTCGGTGCAGTTGGAGGCGTTCGCCGCCAACACGATGGACTACCTGCGCCAGGAACGCGACCTGCTGCTCGACGGCGTCGGCGTTCCGGACATCCAGACCCAGATCCAGGGCCGGCACTGCCTGATCGTGGTGCGCGGCTACGACTACAAGGCCGACCTGGACGTGCTGCGCCCGTACATCCGGGAGTTCAAGCCGGTGCTGATCGGCGTGGACGGCGGCGCGGACGCGCTGGTCGAGGCCGGGTACACCCCCGACATGATCATCGGTGACATGGATTCGGTCACCGACGACGTGCTGCGCTGCGGCGCCGAGGTGATCGTGCACGCCTACCCCGACGGGCGGGCGCCCGGCCTGCCCCGGGTCAACGGCCTCGGCGTCCCGGCCATCACCTTTCCGGCCGCGGCGACCAGCGAGGACCTGGCGATGCTGCTGGCCGACGAGAAGGGCGCGTCCCTCCTCGTCGCGGTGGGCACCCACGCCACGCTCGTCGAGTTCCTGGACAAGGGGCGCGGCGGAATGGCCTCCACGTTCCTGACCCGGTTGAAGGTCGGGGGCAAGCTGGTCGACGCCAAGGGGGTGAGCCGGCTCTACCGGCAGAGCATCTCCGGCTCGTCGCTGCTGCTGCTGGTGCTCTCGGCGATCGCGGCGATGGCCTCCGCGGTGGCCGTCTCCACCGTCGGGAAGGCGTACCTGGGCGTGGTCGCCGAGTGGTGGGACAATTTCGTGTTCCAGTTGTACCGGCTCTTCTAGTTCCCGACCGATCAAGAGGCTGCAAGCGTGATCAACTTCCGCTACCACGTGGTGTCCCTCACCGCGGTCTTCCTGGCTCTGGCGATCGGCCTCGTGGTCGGCACCGCCGCCCTCAACGGCCCCGTCGCCGACTCGCTCAAGGAGCAGGTCACCGGGCTGCGCAAGGACAACCAGCAGTTGCGGCAGCAGGTCAACAGCATGGAGAAGCAGCTCGGTCTGGAGGAGGAGTTCGCCGAGCAGGTGTCCCAGGTCGTCCTGCCGGGCACGCTCACCGGCCGCCGGGTGGTGGTGCTCAGCCTGCCCAACGGGCGCGACCACACCGAGGGCGTGCTCAAAAAGCTCCAGCAGGCCGGCGCCACCATCACCGGCCGGGTCGACCTGCAGGACAAGTTCATCAACCCGGACAACAACTCCAACCTGCTGGAACTGGCCGTCACCGCCGCTCGGCCGACCGCGCAGACCACCGGCCTGCCGGGCAACGGCCACGGCGTGGAGACCTCCAGCGCGCTGCTGGCCAGCGTCCTGCTGGACCGGGCGCAGGGCACCGCGCCGGTCAGCGACGCCGACCGGCGGGCGGTGCTCGCCGCGTACAACAACGCCGGCTACCTGACCACCGACAACAACAAGGTCACCGGGCCGGCCGAGGCCGTCGTCGTGGTCAGCGGGCAGCCGTACGTCGACAAGGACTCCGAGAAGCGGGACGAGTCGGTCGTCAAGATCGCCGAACAGTTCGACCGGACCGGGTCGATCGTGGTGGGCGGCAACGGCTCCGCCGGTGGCAACGTGGTGTCCGTGGTCCGCGGTGACCCGGTGCTGTCGCAGACCATCTCCACGGTCGACAACGCCAACACCGTGCAGGGCCAGCTGGTCACCAGCCTCGCCCTGGTGCAGCAGCTCACCGAGAAGAAGGCCGGCCAGTACGGCGTCGGCGACAATGCCGCGTCCCTGCTGCCTAGACTGCCCCAGTGAGCGAACGACGTACCCCGGTGTCCGGAACCGACGCGCCTGAGCGGGCGACCCTGCGCCCGAGCGAGGTGGCGGCGTGAGGATGCTGGGCCGGCTGCTGATCGCCGGGGCCGGTGCCGCCGCCGCCCGGTACGCCCTCCGCGAGGTGCGGACCGCCCCGGTGGGTCCCACGCTGGAGCGCACCAACTTCCGGGGCCGGACGGTGACCCTGGCGGCCGGGCCGGCGCTCGCCGCCGGTGCGACAGCCGCGGGCGTGTTCGGCGCCACCAGCGCCGCCTCCGGTGGCGCCGCCCTGGTCGCCGGCCTCGGCGCCGGCGGTGTCGGGCTCTACGACGACGTGGTCGGAGCACGTCCGGAGCAGAAGACGGCCAAGGGCTTCGCCGGGCACCTCGCCGCGCTGCGCGAGGGACGCGTCACCGCCGGGCTGGTCAAGATCATCGGGGTGGGCGCCGCCGGGCTGGGCGCGGCCGCGCTGCTCGCCGCCGACCCGCGGGTCGCGGCGCACCCGCGCCGGAAGCGCCACGGCGCCGTCGGCCGGGGGGTCGACGTGCTGCTCGGCGCCGGGGTGATCGCCGGCACCGCCAACCTGCTCAACCTGCTCGACCTGCGGCCCGGCCGGGCCATCAAGTCCGGGCTGCTGCTGGGCGTGCCGCTGGCCGGTGGCCCGCACGGCGGGATCGCGGCCGGCGCGGCCGGCGCCGCCGCCGGCCTGCTCCGCGACGACCTGTCCGAGGACGTCATGCTCGGCGACAGCGGCGCGAACGCGCTCGGCGCCCTGCTCGGCGTCGCGCTCGCCGCCCGCAGTGGCCCGCTCGGCCGGGCCGGTCTGCTGGCCGTGCTCGCCGGGCTCACCGCCGCCAGCGAGAAGGTCAGCTTCACGGCGGTGATCCAGCGAACCCCGGGCCTGCGGCAGCTCGACGCACTGGGCCGACGCGCCGACTGACGTGACCAGACCGGCACCCCTCGCCGGCGCCGGCCGGCTGGCCGGGGCAGCCGCGCTCATCGCCGTCCTCACCGTGCTCAGCCGGCTCGCCGGCTTCGGCCGTACCGCCGTGTTCACCTGGAGCCTCGCCCCGACCGACCTGGGCGGCGCCTACGTGGTGGCCAACGCGGTGCCGAACTTCATCTTCGAGATCGTCGCCGGTGGCGCGCTGGCCAGCCTCGTCGTACCGCTGCTGGCCGGGGCGGTCGAGGCCGGCGACCGCACGGCGGTCGCCCGGACCACCGGCGCGCTGTTGACCTGGACGCTTGCCCTGCTGGTGCCGCTCGCGCTGGTCGTGGTGCTCTTCGCCGGCCCGGTGGTCGAGTCGCTGGGCCACCACCTGACCGACGCCCAGCAGCAGAGCGGCGTACGGATGCTGCGGGTCTTCGCGCCGCAGCTGCCGCTGTACGGCGTCGGCATCGTGCTCACCGGGGTGCTCCAGGCGCACCGGCGCTTCGCCTGGCCGGTGCTCGCCCCGCTGCTGTCCAGCCTCACCGTGATCGTCGTCTACCTGGGGTTCACCGCCACCCAGGGCCGGTACGCCACCGTCGCCGGGGTGAGCCCCGGCGGCGAGCTGCTGCTCTCCGCCGGCACCACCCTGGGCGTGGTGACGCTGTCGCTGTCGCTGCTCGTCCCGGTGCGCCGGCTGCGCCTGGGGTTGCGGCCCGGGTTCGGGTTCCCCGCCGACGCGCGGGCCCGGGTCGGCGCGTTGGCGGTGGCGGGCGCGGTCACCGTCACCACGCAGCAGATCGCCCTGATCGTCAGCCTGAACCAGGTCACCGCGGGCGCGCGCAGCAACCCGGGCGTCTACAACCTGGCGCAGACCGTCTACCTGCTGCCGTGGGCGGTGCTCGCGGTGCCGCTGGCCGTGGCGGCCTATCCGACGCTCGCGGCGGCGCGGTCGGCCGGCAACGAGGACGGCTACCGGGCGACCCTGGCGCCGGCCGTGCGCGGGGTGCTGCTGTTCAGTTGCCTCGGCGCGGCCGCGCTGGTCGGGACCGCGGGGCCCGTCGGGCACTTCTTCTTCCCCGCGTCCACCGCGCCGACCGCCGCCGCCGCGATCATCGGGTACGCCCCGGGCCTGGTCGGCTACGGCCTCTTCGCGATCCTCACCCGGGCGCTCTACGCGCGCGGGGAGACCCGGGCGGCGACCGCCGCGACCGCCGTCGGCTTCCTGGTGGTGCCGCCCGTCGTCCTGCTGCTCGGCGCGATCCTGCCGTTGACCGACCGGGTGCTCGCCGTGACGTCCGCCAACTCGGTGGGCATGGTGGTGCTCGGCGTGTTGCTCGTCACGGCGGTGCTGCGCAGCGCCGGCCGGCCGGCGCTTGCCGGCGCGGCGCGCGCCGGTGTGGCCGGTGGCCTCGCCGGGCTGCTCGCCGCGCTCGCCGGGCTGGGCGTGAGCCGCTGGCTCGACAGGCTGGACGGCGGCACCCCGACGACGGCCGCGGCACTCGGTCAGGGCATGCTGTCCGGGGTCTTGGTCGGTGTCGTGTTCCTCGTCGTGGTCTGGTTCGTCGACCGGCGGGACGTACGGCCGCTACTGACCGGGGTGGTACGCCGCCTCGGCCGGCGAGGGCCGCGGGGCCGGGCCGGTACGTCGACGCCGGGCGCGGTCCCCCCGGAGCGGGGCGACGGGAAGGAGACGGCGGTTCGGTGAGCGTTGTCAACACCAACCGGCGGTGGCCGGCATGACGGAGACAAACGGCTGGTCGGGCTCCGTGGCGCTGCTGCTGGCTTCCAGCACCGGCGGGGTCGGCCAGCACGTCCGCTCGGTGGCGCGCGGGCTCGTCGCGGCCGGTGCCACCGTGCTCGTCTGCGGGCCGGCGGCCACGCAGGAGCAGTTCGACTTCACCGGCGTCGGCGCGCGTTTTGAGCCGGTGGAGATCCCGGCCAGCCCGACCCCCGCCGACGCGCGGGCGGTGCTCGCCCTGCGGCGGGCGCTCGCCGCGGCCCGCGTCGACGTGGTGCACGCCCACGGCCTGCGCGCCGGTCTCGTCGCCGTGCTGGCCCGTCCGTCCGCCCCGCTGATCGTGACCTGGCACAACGCGGTCCTCGTGGGCGGCCTGCGCGGCGGGGCCTCGCGGCTCGTCGAGCGGGTGGTTGCCCGGGGCGTCCGGGTGGCGCTCGGCGCCTCCACCGACCTGGTCGAGCGGGCCGCCGCGCTGGGCGCCGCC
>NZ_JBEXIA010000063.1:0-16870 GCF_040608335.1 Micromonospora sp. NPDC005194
TGCGCTGCTGCCCACGCCGAGCGACCACGATCGTGCAGGCCATCCTCGTTCTCCACCGCGTCGAAGCCAACCGCTACGCAGGATGAAAAGGGCTCCATGTACGGGGCCGTTCGCCTGATCAACAACTGGCAGGAGCCGGCGACCACGCAACGACCGGCCGACCCGGCCGCACAACAGCCGGCCGCCCGCGCCGAGACGACCGGCGGACCGACCAGCACGTGGACCGACTTCGGCAACGCTGGCGGCGACGCCGGCCCGCTGATCCCCGGCAATTCCACGGTTCAGGTAGCCTGCAAGGTCACCGGCTTCCGGGTCGCAAACGGCAACACCTGGTGGTACCGCATCGCCTCGCCCCCATGGAACGGCATGTACTACGCGTCCGGCGACGCGTTCTACAACAACGGGCAGACATCGGGATCACTGCGCGGAACGCCGCCCGTCGACGACCGCGTACCAGCCTGCTGATCCGGACTCGGCGCTGGGATCAGTGCGGCTCTGAGCACCGGTAAGCCCACACGATCAGGAGGCAGCACCCCTCAACGGTGCTGCCTCCTGGTCAATGCCCATAAGGCCTCGCCGTAGTTTCCAGCGAGAAAACAACTCCAGCCCTGGTCAGGGGACCCCGCACGAACGCCTGAGCCCAGATCGTCATCACGTTTCTGACCAGCCCTGGGGTTGTTCTTGGTCCGGAAGCTACCGGCGGGCTTACGGCGACACGCACGAGGAGCTGCGAACTTCCGGCGCCACTTCACACCGGGCCCCACCCAGCACCCTGCGGTGTTGACGCGCCGCCAAGGCTCAAGAGCCTTAGTTGAAGACTCGCTCGACGACGGCGGCTTGCTCAGCGGTGCCGGCGCGGAAGTAGCGGGCGGTGGTGTCAAGGGAAGCGTGACCAAGCAGGGCCTGAACCTGCGCGGGATCGGCACCGCCCTGGCGTAGCCGGGTCGCGTAGGTGTGGCGCAGTCGATGGGGCCGCAGGCCGGACAGGCCTGCGGCGGCGCCGACGGTGAGCACGATCTGCGTGATACCGGAGGCGGTGAGCCGACCACGCTGGCCGATCCACAGCGGTCCCGGCTCGGCGCCGCGGTGACGTGTCCAAGCGCTGAGTCGGTCGCGGGCCGCAGCCGGGACCGGCACCTGGCGGGCCTCGTCGCCCTTGCCATGCAGCCGGATCGTGCCGGTGCGGGCAGTGATGGCGAGGTCGTCGACGTCGAGGCGGGCGCACTCCTGCACCCGGGCACCGGTGTAGAGCAGCACGGCGACGATGGCGGCGTCGCGGACGCCGCGGCGGTCGGCGGCGCGCTCGACCGCGCCTTGCTCCTTGGCGGTGAGAGCGTCGGGCTCGCCGGGTCGGGGGACGCGGGCCCGCTTGACCGTCAGTCGCAGCCCGGCGATCTTCGCCTCCCGACGCGGCACCTGGCTGTCACCCAACAACGTCCGCCGTCAGTGGCGTGAAGCTCGCGCCGACACCGACCTCGCCTGGGTCACCCCCCACACCTTCCGCAAGACCATGGCCACCCTCATCAAGGAAGAGACCGACACGAAAAGCGCCGCAGCCCAGCTCGGACACTCCAGCGAGGAGGTCACCGCCACCTACTACATCGCCAAACCCGCCCAAGCCCCGGACGTCTCGGACATCCTCGAACGCCTCGGCACCGACCACGGGACGCGGCAACATCCCACAACCGCCCTGCCTAACGATGCGCATGGATGACGAACCTGGTTGCCGGCCCCGGTAAATGGGGGGTTTTCGGGGGACGGTTAAAAACCCCATAGACAAACTTAAAGCCCTGACCAGCGTTTCCGCTGGTCAGGGCTATTTGCCTGTCGGGACGGCCGGATTCGAACCGACGACCCCTTGACCCCCAGTCAAGTGCGCTACCAAGCTGCGCCACGTCCCGCCCCCGCAAGGTTTCCCCTGCGACAGCCGGTACAGCTTAGCGCAGCGCCTGCCGGTCGTCCGCACAGGCCCCACCCGGGTCGTGCGGGTCGCGAACCACCGCACACCGCCTAGAGCGTCCTAGGAGGGTGGGGTAGGGAAATGCCGGATGGCCTCGGAGGACCATCCGGCATTTTGGGCGTGCAGGGTCAGCCGTGCGCCTTGCCTCGGCCGCCGGGGCCGAGCTTCTTGCGGGGGCGTACCGAGATCTCGATGGGGCTGCCCTCGTACCCGAACTCCTCGCGGAGCTTGCGCTCGACGAAACGCTGGTATCCGGCGTCCAGCGGGCCGGTGGTGAAGAGCACGAACCGCGGCGGCGCCACCCCGGCCTGGGTGGCGAACAGGATGCGTGGCGCGCGTCCGCCGCGCACCGGGTGCGGGGTGGCCTGCACCAGCGCGGTCAGCCACTGGTTGAGGTGCGCGGTCGGCACCCGGGTCTCCCAGCTGGCGAGGGCCTTGTTCAGGGCCGGCGCCAGCTTGTCCACCGCGCGGCCGGTCATCGCCGACAGGTTCAGCCGGATCGCCCAGGGGATGCGGCGCAGCTCCCGGTCGATCTCCTTGTCCAGGTAGTACCGGCGGTCGGCGTCGACCAGGTCCCACTTGTTGAACGCGATGACGAGCGCCCGGCCCGCCTCGGTCACCATCGTCAGGATCCGCTGGTCCTGCTCGCTGATCGGCTCGCTGGCGTCCAGCAGCACCACGGCCACCTCGGCGGCCTCGATCGCGCCGGCGGTACGCAGGCTGGCGTAGTACTCGGTGCCGCTGGCCTTGCCGACCCGCTTGCGCAGACCGGCCGTGTCGACCAGCTGCCAGGTCTGACCGCCGATGTCGACCAGGCTGTCCACCGGGTCCACAGTGGTGCCGGCGACCGAGTCGACGACCGCCCGCTCCTCGCCGGAGAACCGGTTGAGCAGGCTGGACTTGCCCACGTTCGGCCGACCGACAAGCGCCACCCGGCGCGGCCCGCGCGGCCGGTTCTCCACGATCTCCGGGGCCTCCGGCAGCGCGGCGAGGATGGCGTCCAACAGGTCACCGGAGCCGCGTCCGTGCAGCGCGGACACCGGGAACGGCTCGCCGAGGCCGAGCGACCACAACGAGGTGGCCTCCATCTCGATGGCGGTGTTGTCGGCCTTGTTCGCCACCAGGATCACCGGCTTGGCGCTGCGCCGCAGCATCTTCACCGCGGCCTCGTCCACGTCCGTGGAGCCCACCATGGCGTCGACCACGAAGAGGACCACGTCGGCGGTGACCACTGCCGTCTCGGCCTGCGCCGCGATGGCCGCGGCCCGGTCCTTCGCGTCCGGTTCCCAACCGCCGGTGTCCACCACGGTGAACGACCGGCCGTTCCACTGCGCGTCGTACGGCACCCGGTCGCGGGTCACGCCGGGGACGTCCTCGACGACTGCCTGTCGACGGCCGATGATCCGGTTGACCAGGGTGGACTTGCCCACGTTCGGACGACCCACCACGGCCACCACCGGCTGCGGGCCGGTCGGCTCCTCGACGGCGACGTCGGGCTCGCGCAACTCAACCCATCCACCTGGATCGCTCATGCCACGCCCCGCTCGGTGAGCAGGTCACGCAGCCGGAGCACGACCTCGTCGATGCCCAGCTCGGTCGTGTCCAGTACGACGGCATCCGGCGCCTGGGCCAACGGGTTGACCTTGCGGGTCGAGTCGAGCCGGTCCCGGCGGGCCAGGTCGGCGGCGGTGGCCGCCACGTCGGCGGCGTCCTCCGCGCTGCGCCGGGCAGCCCGTGCGGCCTCGGAGGCGGTCAGGAAGACCTTCAGGTCGGCGTCCGGGGCCACGACCGAGCCGATGTCACGGCCCTCGACCACCATCCGACCGGCGTTGGCGATCATCTCGCGCTGCCGTGCCACCAGCAGCTCGCGGACCGCCGGCACGGCGGCGACGGCGGAGACCGCCCCGGTCACCTCGGGGCCGCGGATCTCCGCGTCCACTCCCACGCCGTCGACGCTCACGGCGTACCCCTGCGGATGGGTGCCGATGTGCAGGTTGACCTCGCTGGCGACCTTGGCCACTGACGCGGTGTCGGTGAGGTCCACGCCGGAGCGCAGGACGGCCCACGTGATCGCCCGGTACATCGCCCCGGTGTCCAGGTAGCGCGCACCGATGCCGGCGGCGAGCCGCCGCGACACGGTGGACTTACCCGAACCGGACGGCCCGTCCACAGCGACCACACATCGCCCGGCCCGTACGTTTTCCTCCACCGTGTCCTCCTCAGCCCGTACCTCACGGATCGCCCGGTGCTCTGGCGCCGCAAGCGGTTTGTCAATCGTCATCAATCATGCCCGGGGTCCGTGGCGGACCCACGCGCGCCGCCGCCCGAGGCGACCCACGCCACCTCCGGCGGCCGCGTTCCGGCCGTCGCGAGCCTACCGGCAGCCGTACCCCGAACCTCGGGGGTCAGTCACCCACCGCGTTGAACAGGGCGGCGACCTCCGCGTTGGTCAGGCGCCGGAGACGCCCGGTGCGCAGGTCGCCCAACCGGATCGGACCGATGGAGGTACGCACCAGACGGGTGACCGGGTGCCCGACCTCGTCCATCAACCGCCGGACGATGTGCTTGCGCCCTTCGTGCAGGCTCAGCTCCACCTGGGCGCTCTTGCCCAGGGTGCCCACCACCTTGAACGAGTCGACCTTGACCGGTCCGTCCTCCAGCTCGACACCCGCGAGGAGCCGCTTGCTGAGGTTGCGCGGGATCGGCCCGACCACCTCGGCCAGGTAGGTCTTCAGCACCTCGTACGAGGGGTGCATGAGTTTGTGCGCGAGGTTGCCGTCGTTGGTGAGCAGCAGCAGGCCCTCGCTGTCCGCGTCGAGCCGCCCGACGTGGTAGACCCGCTGATCCAGCCGTCTGCCGATGAAGTCGGCCAGCTCGGTGCGTCCCTTCTCGTCCGCCATGGTGGTGACCACCCCACGCGGCTTGTTCATCGCCACGTAGACCAGGCGGATGTCGACCTGCAGGCGCTCGCCGTCCACGTGGATCACCGCAGTGGCCGGGTCGACCTTGTCGCCGAGCTTCGCGACCCGCCCGTCCACGGTCACCCGGCGTCGGAAGATCAGGTCCTCGCAGGCACGCCGGGAGCCCACGCCGGCGGCGGCGAGCACCTTCTGCAGGCGCTCCGCCCCCTCGTAGACGGGGGCGTCGGATTTCGGGGAACGGTTATCGGGTCGCATCAGCAAGCTCTTCTACGTCGTCGGGCAGGAAGGGTGCGAGAGGTGGCAGCTCGTCGACGGTGTTCAGCCCGAGCTTCTCCAGGAACAGCGTGGTGGTCCGGTAGAGGAACGCCCCGCTGTCCGGTTCGGCGCCGCACTCCTCAACGAGGCCGCGGGTGACAAGCGTACGGATGACGCCGTCGCAGTTGACACCCCGGATGGCCGAGATCCGCGACCGGGTCACCGGCTGCTTGTACGCGACCACGGCCAGAGTCTCCAACGCCGCCTGGGTCAGCCGCACGGACTGCCCGTCCAGGACGAACCGCTCGACGTACGTAGCGTATTCCGGCCGGGTGTACAACCGCCAACCGCCCGCAGCCCTGCGCAGCTCGAACCCGTGCCCGGCGGCCGTGTAACCGGCGGCGATCTCGTCGAGCATCGGCCCGATCCGCTCGGCCGGCTGCTCCAACACCTGAGCCAGGACCAGCTCGCTGACCGGTTCGTCCACCACCAGCAGGATCGCCTCCAGCGCGCCGCGCAGCTCGGCGTCGGGCAGGTCGGGCGCGGGCTCCGGCGCGGCCGTCACCCGCCGCCGCCCCACAACCTCCCGCCGAGGTACGCCCCCAGCCCGCTCCCCCACCTGAGCCGCAGGAGTCTCGGCCACCCCGACCGCCTCACGAGGCTCGGAGGGCTCGCCCGACTCGGCGGACTCGGCAGACCCGGCGGATCCGGCGGACTCGGCGGACTCGGCAGACTCGGCAGACTCGGCAGACTCGGCAGACTCGGCAGAGATCTTGGAAGACTGCGGCCCCTGGAGGGGCGACTTGCCTCCAAGATCTTCGGCGGACATCGGCGGGACGGTGACCGCCCCAGGTGATTTTGCGGATTGGTCGGTGTCGCGTTCCCCGTCGACCCCGACGGCGCTGGGAGCCCCGGCGACCGTGCGGGTGTCGGGCTGCGCGGGCGCTTCGGGTGCACCGGCGGACGCGGGAGCGGCGGCAGCCTCGGCAGGTTCAGCAGCGTCGGGAGTCTCAGCAGCGTCGGAGGGCTCGGCAGACTCGGCAGACTCGGCAGACTCGGGCGCCTCGGCAGGGGTTGGGGCCGGTGGGCGGGGACGATTCCACGGCGGGACCCAGGCGGCGGCCTGGTCGGCCAGGGAGTCCCGGCGTTCCTCGTCACTCATCCCGCTCACCCTCCGTCGTTCCCGTTCCGCCCGCGCCCGCGGACTCCGCGCCGGCCTCCCCCGCCGATCCAGGCCCGGCCTCCGCCGTCGGCTCCGGCCCCGAGGGCGGGTCGGGGTCGGCGGGGGTGCCGGCGTACTCGTCGACGTGCAGTTCTGTCTCGCCGTCGACCGGGCCGGTCCAGCGCACGGTCAGCTCCTCCAGGGCCTGCTCCTGCACGAAGGCCACCAGGCCCTCCCGGTACAGCTCCAGCAGCGCCAGGAACCGTGCCACCACCTCCAGGGTGGCCTCGCAGTCCGCGCACAGCAGCGAGAACGTCGCCGTGCCGGCCCGGCGCAGCCGGGAGGCGAGGATCGCCGCGTGTTCGCGGACGCTGACCCGGACCATGTGCACGTGGGCGATGGACACCTCCGGCACGGGCTTCGGCGTCATCGCCCGCACGGCCAGCTTCAGCAGTCGCTGCGGGCCGATGCCGAGCACCAGGTCGGGCAGCGCCTCGGCGTAGCGGGGCTCCAGGCTGACCGCCCGGGGATACCGGCGACCGCCGACCGCCTCCAGCTCGGCGATGTGGGCGGCGGCCTCCTTGTACGCCTTGTACTGCAGGAGTCGGGCGAAGAGCAGGTCGCGCGCCTCCAGCAGGGCCAGGTCCGCCTCGTCCTCCACCTCGGCGGCGGGCAGCAGCCGGGCCGCCTTCAGGTCGAGCAGGGTCGCGGCGATGAGCAGGAACTCGCTGGCCTCGTCGAGGTCCCAGCTGTCGCCCATGGCGCGGATGTAGGCGATGAACTCGTCGGTGACCGTGTGCAGGGCCACCTCGGTGACGTCGAGCTTGTGCTTGCCGATCAGTTGCAGCAGCAGGTCGAACGGGCCGGTGAAGTTGGCCAGCCGCACCGTGAAGCCGGTGGCAGCCGTGTCGGCAGCCAGGTCGGCGGGCGGGGCGGCGGGCGGCACGCCGTCGACCACGGCCGCAGCAGCGGCTTCGGGCGGGTCGAGGGGTGGCGCGGTCACCGCACGACCGTAGTCCACGACACGGACACGGGGCGTTCCGGCTACCGCTCCGACTGGGCGGCGATCACCTCACGGGCCAACTGACGGTAGTTGCGCGCCCCGGAGGACGCCGGGTCCATCGTCGTGATCGGGGCACCGGCCACGGTGGACTCGGGGAACTTCACCGTCTTGGTGATGACCGTCTGGTAGACCTTGTCGCCGAACGCCTCGACCACCCGCTGGAGCACCTGCCGGCAGTGGGTGGTGCGGCTGTCGTACATGGTGGCGAGGATGCCTTCGAGTTCCAGGTCGAAGTTGAGCCGCTCGCGCACCTTGTCGATGGTGTCCAGCAGCAGCGCGACGCCGCGCAGGCTGAAGAACTCGCATTCGAGGGGGATGAGCACGCCGTGCGCGACGGTCAGCGCGTTGATCGCCAGCAGGCCGAGGGACGGCTGGCAGTCGATCAGGATGTAGTCGTACTCCTTGCGGACGGTCCGCAGCACCCGGGCGAGGGCCATCTCCCGGGCGACCTCGTTGACGAGCTGGATCTCGGCGGCGGAGAGGTCGATGTTGGCCGGCAGCAGGTGCAGACCCGCGACGTCGGTCTTGATGAGGACGTCCTCGGCGGTCACGTCGTCCTGCATGAGCAGGTTGTAGACGGACAGGTCGAGGTTGTGCGGGTTGACCCCCAGGCCCACCGAGAGCGCGCCCTGCGGGTCGAAGTCGACGAGCAGCACCTTGCGGCCGTACTCGGCCAGCGCCGCGCCCAGGTTGATGGTGGTCGTGGTCTTGCCGACGCCACCCTTCTGATTGGCCATCGCGATGATGCGCGCGGGGCCGTGCCGGTCGGTGGGCATCGGCTCGGGGATCGGCTTGCGCATCGTGTAGGCAGCCGGGTCCGCGGGACCCAGGTCCGCGCCGAGCGTGGCCTGCTGCTCGCGGAGCTCCGACGTCCAGGTCTCGGCACGGTCACCGTTGCCAGCCATGTGCTCGTTGCCCCCTCCCGACGACCCACCCGGCGTCGGAGCCGTCCGACGTCCTTCGCGGCGCCGCTGCGCACCCCGGTCGTGTCGCCCCAGGAGGTCCGCGCCGATGCCGACTGTACGCCACCGACCAGCAGGGCGTTCGGCACCGGCCCGGCGTGTCGAAGCCGACGACGGCCGGGGTTCAGCCGAGGGCGCGCGGGTGGGCCGTGGCGTACACCTCGCGCAGCCGCTCGACGGTGACGAGGGTGTAGACCTGGGTGGTGGTCACCGAGGCGTGGCCGAGCAACTCCTGGACCACCCGGACGTCGGCGCCGCCGTCGAGCAGGTGGGTGGCGTACGAGTGGCGCAGGGTGTGCGGGGAGACCGCCGCGGCGCCCTCGACCGGCAGGCCGGCCCGCCCGGCGGCGCGGCGCAGGATGGCCCAGGCGCCCTGCCGGGACAGCGCCCCGCCGCGCGCGTTCAGGAAGACGGCGGGGGTTCCCTTACCGCCGGCGGCCAGAGCGGGGCGGGCCCGGACCAGGTAGGCGCGCACCGCCTCGACGGCGTACCCGCCGATCGGCACCAGCCGCACCCGGCCGCCCTTGCCGCGCAGCAGCACGGTGCCCTCGTCGGGGTCGAGGTCGTCGATCGCGGCGCCGATCGCCTCGGAGATCCGCGCGCCGGTGCCGTAGAGGAACTCCAGCAGCGCCCGGTCGCGCAGCGCGAGCGGCGCGTCCTCGCCGGTCGCGGTGATCGCACCGGCGGTCTCCAGGAGCCGGACCACGTCGTCGACTCCCAGCGCGCGGGGCAGCCGGCGCGGCGGGGTGGGCGGGCGGACGTCGCGGCTGGGGTCGGCGCCGGCCAGCCCCTCGCGCAGCGCGAAGCGGTGCAGGCCGCGGACCGCGCTGGCCGCGCGGGCGGCGGACGACACGGCGAGGGGCGGATGGTCGTCGTCTCCGGCGCGCAGCCGGGCCAGGTGCGACTCGACGACGCCGGCGCCGACCGACGCGAGGTCGGCGACGCCGGCGTCGGCCAGGGTCGTGAGATAGCGGTCCAGATCCCGGCGGTACGAGGCGAGGGTGTTCGCGGACAGGCCGCGCTCGACGGTGAGGTGGTCGAGGTAGCCGCGGACGGCACGGCGCAGGGCCGGCGCGGGCTCGACGCCCGCACCGGCCCGTTCGGCCGTGGAGTCGGTCAGCCCAGGACCTCGGCCAGCGGGAGCACGGGCATGCCGTGCGCCTCGGCGACCGGACCGTAGGTGACCTGGCCGTCGTGGGTGTTCAGACCCAGGGCGAGGGCCGGGTCGCGACGCAGCGCCTCGCGCCAGCCGTGGTTGGCCAACTCCAGGGCGTACGGCAGGGTGACGTTGGTCAGCGCGTAGGTGCTGGTGTTCGGCACCGCGCCGGGCATGTTCGCCACGCAGTAGAAGATCGACTCGTGCACCTTGTAGACCGGGTCGGCATGCGTGGTGGGGCGCGAGTCCTCGAAGCAGCCGCCCTGGTCGATGGCGATGTCGACGAGCACGCTGCCGGGCTTCATCCGGGAGACCAGCTCGTTGGAGATCAGCGTCGGGGCCTTCGCGCCGGGCACCAGCACCGCGCCGATGACCAGGTCGGCGTCGAGCACGGCCCGCTCGATCTCGTACGCGTTGGAGGCGACGGTCTGCAGGTGACCCCGGTAGATGGCGTCGGCCTGGCGCAGCCGGGCGACGTTCTTGTCCAGCAGCAGCACCTCGGACTGCAGGCCCAGGGCGATGGCGGCGGCGTTCATGCCGGAGACGCCGGCGCCGATGACGACGGTCTTCGCCGCGTACACGCCGGAGACGCCGCCGGGCAGCACGCCGCGCCCACCGCCGGTGCGCATCATGTAGAACGCGCCGACCTGCGGGGCGAGCCGGCCGGCCACCTCTGACATCGGGGCGAGCAGCGGCAACGACCGGTCGGGCAGCTCGACGGTCTCGTACGCGATGCCGGTGACCTTGCGGTCGACCAGCGCGTCCGTGCACGACTTGGAGGCGGCCAGGTGCAGGTAGGTGAAGAGCACCTGCCCCTCGCGCATCCGGTGGTGCTCCTCGGCGATCGGCTCCTTGACCTTGAGCACCAGCTCGGCGGTGTCCCACACCTCGTCGGCGGTGGCCAGGATCTTGGCGCCCGCCGCGGCGAACTCCTCATCGGTGATGCTGGAGCCGACTCCGGCGCCGGACTCGACGAAGACCTGGTGGCCGCTGCGGGTGAACTCGTTGACGCCCGCTGGCGTGATCGCCACGCGGTACTCGTGGTTCTTGACCTCGCGTGGGATTCCGACCTTCACGATGCAGACACCTCTCTTCGGGGCTGCTTCCCCCCGACTGCTCGGTGCCGCGACGGCCCCATTGCCGCCACGGTCCACCGGTCCCGCCGGCGGCAGTCTAGGCGCGTCCGGCCCCGCCGGGAGCCAGCACAGTGGCATCCGGTGCCCGGGTGACCTGACGGAGTGTCAGCGCGCCGAACGGGCCGGCATTGGGACGTCACCTCAGCCGTCAGGACAGTGTTCGCCCATTATCGTCCCATCTGCCGTGTGGCGGTGCGGACAGCCGGCGAGTGGATCACTAGTGTGTCCGCCCATGACCACTCCTCCATACCAGCCCGGGTACGCCCCGGGTTACTCCGACAAGAGCAAGGTCGTCGCGGGCATCCTCGGCATCCTGCTCGGCACCTTCGGGGCCGGTCGGTTCTACACCGGACACACCAAGATCGCTGTTCTCCAGCTCGTCGTGAGCCTGGTGACGTGCGGCGTCGGCGCGCTCTGGGGCGTCATCGACGGCATCCTGATCCTGGTCAACGGCGGCACGGACGCGCAGGGTCGCCCGCTGCGGGACTGACCGGCCACGCCGACACGAGAAGGGGCCCCGCGGCTGACCGCGGGGCCCCTTCTCGCGTACCCACCGATCGGGAAGGACCGGCGGCGGCGCTCAGCGCGGCAGCGGCGCCTCCGCCCGACGCAGCGCCGCGAAGCCGGTGTCCCGGGCGCGGGCCGCCGCGAGCAGGCCGGCCACCGCGGACGCGTTGGTGATCTCGCCGGCCAGGACCATGTCGACCGCCTCGTCCAGGGCCATCCGGACGATCTGCAGGTCGGCCTCCTCGTCACGGCGCTCGTGACGCTCCCCCGCCGGCACGTCGGCCAGGTCCCGGGCCAGGTAGACCCGGACGATCTCGTTGGTGAACCCCGGCGAGCTGTGCAGGTCGACAAGCACGTCGATCCGCCCGGCGGTGAGGTCGGCCTCCTCGGCCAGTTCCCGCAGCGCGGCGGCCGGCAGCTCCTCGCCGGAGACGTCCATCAGCCCGGCGGGCAGCTCCCACAGGTGCCGGCCGATCGGGTGCCGGTACTGCCGGATCAGCACCACCTGACCGGCGTCGTCGAGGGCCACCACGGCCACCGCCCCGACGTGCCGGACGAGGTCACGCAGCGCGGTCCCGCCGCCCGGCATGGTCACCTCCTCGGTGACCACGTCGAAGATCCGACCCCGATAGCGCTCCTCGCGGGAGCGCACCTCGTAGCGGTGCTCAAGGTCGCTCACGCCGTCGCCCCGCTGCTGAGCCTGCTGGTTCGCTCGCTCCGCTCGCTCACGAGGCCGACGCGGCCTTCGTCGCGGCGCCGTTGCGGGCGGCCTTGCGCGCCGACGGGGCCTCCGACGGGGTCTCGGACGCGGCCTCCAGGTCGACCGGCAACTGGTCGGCCTGCGAGTACGTCACGGCGGCCCGGACGAACGACGCGAACAGCGGGTGCGGGCGGGTGGGACGGCTCTTCAGCTCCGGATGCGCCTGCGTGGCCACGAAGAACGGGTGCAGATCCCGGTCCAGCTCGATGAACTCGACCAGCCGGCCGTCCGGGGAGGTGCCGGAGATGTGCAGGCCCGCCTTGGTCAGCGCGTCCCGGTAGGCGTTGTTGACCTCGTAGCGGTGCCGGTGCCGCTCGCTGATGTCGGTGCTGCCGTACGCCTCGGCGACGATCGAGCCCTCGGTCAGCGTCGCCGGGTACGCCCCGAGCCGCATGGTGCCGCCCAGGTCGCCCTTGCCGGCGACGATGTCCTCCTGGTCGGCCATCGTGGCGATGACCGGGTGCGCGGCCTGCTCGTCGAACTCCAGCGAGTTGGCGCCGTCCAGGCCGGCCAGGTGCCGGGCCACGTCGATCGTCATGCACTGCAGGCCGAGGCAGAGGCCGAGCAGGGGGATGCCGTTCTCCCGGGCGTACCGGGCCGTGCCGATCTTGCCCTCGATGCCACGGACCCCGAACCCGCCCGGGATGAGGATGCCGTCCACGCCGGCCAGGGCGGCCGCCGCGCCGGCCGGGGTGACGCACTCGTCGCTAGGCACCCAGCGCAGCTGCACCCGCGCCCGGTGACCGAAACCGGCCGCCCGGATCGCCTCGCTCACCGACAGGTACGCGTCCGGCAGGTCGACGTACTTGCCGACCACGGCGACGGTGACCGTGTGCCGGGGCCGGTGCACCCGCTCCAGCAGGTCGTCCCAGCTCGCCCAGTCCACGTCCCGGAACGACAGCCCGAGCCGGCGCACCACGTACGCGTCGAGCCCCTCGCGGTGCAGCACCTTCGGGATGTCGTAGATGCTCGGGGCGTCCGGCGCGGCGACGACCGCCTCGGCGTCGACGTCGCAGTACAGCGACAGCTTCTCCTTGAGCTTCACCGGGATCTCCCGGTCACAGCGCAGCACGATGGCGTCCGGCTGGATGCCGATGTTGCGCAGCTGCGCCACGGAGTGCTGGGTCGGCTTGGTCTTCAGCTCGCCCGACGGCGCCAGGTACGGCACCAGCGACACGTGCAGGTAGAAGCAGTTGTCCCGGCCCAGGTCGTGGCGCACCTGGCGGATCGCCTCCAGGAACGGCAGCGACTCGATGTCGCCGACGGTGCCACCGACCTCGGTGATGACCACGTCGGGCAGGACGCCGTCGTCGTCCGGGTCGGCCATCGCCAGGATCCGCGACTTGATCTCGTTGGTGATGTGCGGGATGACCTGGACGGTGTCGCCCAGGTACTCCCCCCGGCGCTCCTTGGCGATCACGTCGGAGTAGATCTGGCCGGTGGTGACGTTCGCCTTGCCGGACAGGGCCCGGTCCAGGAAACGCTCGTAGTGCCCGACGTCGAGGTCGGTCTCGGCGCCGTCCTCGGTGACGAAGACCTCGCCGTGCTGGAACGGGTTCATCGTCCCGGGGTCGACGTTGAGGTAGGGGTCGAGCTTCTGCATCACCACGCGCAGCCCGCGCGCGGTCAACAGGTTGCCGAGGCTGGAGGCGGTGAGGCCCTTACCCAGCGAGGAGGCGACGCCCCCGGTGACGAAAATGTGCCTGGTCGTCCGTGCTGATGGGGCCAAGGCCTGCTCCCGTGTCGTCTGTCGCGGTCATGCAGACCGCCGTGCTCGATCAGCAAAGTGATCACGCGATCCACGGGATTCCACGGTAACACCTCTGCGGCGGGTACTCGCAGGCCGCACCCCGGGTGCGACAGCGCCGGGTCACCAGGACGACGTCCGGCGGTCAGGAAGCGGCAACCTCGGTCGATGGCCGGGTGACCGGCGCGGCCGGGGTGTCCGCCGGTGTGTCCGCCGATCGTCGCTGCGCCGGCGCGGAGGGCGCCCCGGTCGCCGCGTCCGCCGCCGGACGCTCCGGCGGCGACTGGGCGGGCCCGTCGACCACCGGAGTGCCCACGGGCGCGTCCGGGCCCGGGGGCAGCACGACCACTCGTGGGGGCGCTGCGGGCGGGCCGCCGATCGGCCGGGGGTGACCCGCGCCCAGCGGTCCACCGCCACCGGTCGGACCGTCGCCTCCCCCGGCCGGCCCGTCGCCGCCGGAGCCCGAGTCGTCGTCGGCCCCGTTCTCCCGGGCACGGCCCGTGTTCGGGCGGGTCCGGTCGGCGGCATGCCCGAGCACGCGCAGCGACGCCAGCGCGGCCATCGGCACCACCAGGGCGGCAGCGGCGCCCGCCACGTCCAGCGCCGCGCCGTCGAGCACGCCACCCAGCACCGCCGCGACCGCCGTGCCGCCCAGCGCGGCCCGGATCGCCGGGTAGATGCCGAACAGCCGCAGCAGCCCGCCCCACGGCTGCAGCAGGGCGAACCACACCAGCAGCCCGCCGGCCAGCGCCAGCACGGTCAACGGGCTGTTCACCAACGTCTCGAAGTTCGCCGTGCTGGACCGGTGCACGGTGAACCCGCCGGTGCCGTCGGCCACCGCGGACAGGAACCGGCCGAGGCTCCCCCGCTCGGCCGCCGGCCGTCGCAGGTCGACCACGGCGAAGCCGATGCCGACCGCCAGGGCGGCCATGGTGGCCCACGCCAGTCGGGTGATGGTCAGCCAGCCGCCGGCGCTGATCGCCGCGGCCACGCTCAGCCCGGCGGTCAGCGCGATCGCGCCGACCGGGTCGGCGCCCAGGTACGGGCTGCCGACCACCACCACGGCGAGACCGCCCACGGCGACCATCACGGCCGGCCGCCAGCGGCGGTGCACCCGCTGGCCGAACCACCCGCCGGTCACCAGCGCGCCGGCGAGGAACACTCCCAGCCCGACGGTGCTCAGCCCGGCGTACCGGCCACCCTGCAACGCCGAGTAGCCGACCACGCTGTTGAGCTGCAGGCTCGACCCGGTGAGCACGTCCAGCCCGACGGTCAGGGTCGTGAGGCCGGCCACCGCGCCGAACGGGCCGAGCGTGTTCGCGTACCCGGGGGCGAACCGGACCGCCGCGGTGCCCCCCGCGACCAGCAGCGCGGTGACCGCGCCGAAGATCCATCCGGGGTGTTCGCCCCGCCACCAGGGCACGGCGTCGGCGAGCAGCGCGGCCGGAACGGCCAACGCGGCCGCCACCAGCAGCAACTCCACCACCGCCACGACGCGGGCGGAGACCGGGGTCGGGCCGGCCGGGCCGGCGTGTGGTCGGGCCCGGCGCAGCAACGGCAGCACCGCCAGGGCCAGCAGCACCTGAAGCCCGGCGAGCAGGGCGAAGAACCGGCCGGAGACGGCCCGCTGGGCCGTCGCCTCCCGGTCGGCGTCCGCCGGCGCGTTGATCGCCTCCGTCAGGTCGGACGGGCGGCCGCCGGTGCTGACCGCCGGCCGGCCGAGGAACAACCGCTCCGGCATCGGCCGTCCCAGCGCGGTCAGCGCCGTCGGCGCGAGGTCGACAAGTTGCAGGTAACCGTCGCGGCCGGTGCTGGCCGAGGTGAGCCAACCCCGCTCCCAGCCCGGCCCGTCCGCGACCACCACGTGCAGCCGCGACGGCTGCTCGGTGTCGGAGATTCCGGCCACCAGCACCAGCGACCGCTCCGGCCGGGCGGCCAGGACCCGGGCCAACTGGGCGTCGGCGGCCCGCGCCTGCTCGGCACGCGCCACCGGGTCGGTCCCCTCGACCGTGCCGAGGTCGACGATGCTCAGCACGCACGAGCCGAGCAGCCGGCGCGGATCGGCCGGCAGCCCCGCGGCGTACCTGTCGACCCGGCCGAACGGGCGGGCGGCGGCCACGGCGGCGCCCGGACCCACGGCGACCGAGCAGCGCACCGACTCCGACAGCGACCCGGGCATGGTGCCCCAGGGCAGCCGCTGCTGGTTGTACTGGACCACGCTCTCCTGGTCGGGCAGGTTCGCGCCGATCCCGTCCGGTTGCTCCACGGCCACGCCGGCGGGCGGGCAGCCGCCGTCGGGCCGGGTGCCGTTCCACGCGGCGAAGCTCCCCGCGCCGAGGGTCAGCCACCCGTCGACCGGGCAGGTGGGCCGGTGCGCGGACCGCACCGACAGGGAGCCGATCGAGCCGTCCCGGGCCATCCGCCACAGCGTCGGGGTGCTCTGCTGGTCGACGTCCTCCCAGCGCAGTCCGGCGATCCCGGCGAGCACCACGAAGTCGGCGGTGCGCTGCGGGGTGCCCTGGGGTGGCCGGGCGGACAGCGCGGTGACGCCCAACACCACCACGAGCACGGTCAACAGGGCGGGAGCGAGTCGACGCAGCATCACCGGTGTCCCGTCATCGGCGCGTCGGAGCCGGGGGCCGCCGGAGGAGTCGAACGGGCGGTCAGTTCGGCGTAGAGGGCCGCCAGCACGGCCACCGTGTCCGCCTCGGTGGGCCACGTCGCCGCCCGCTCGGCGCCGCGCCGGCCCAGCTCGGCCCGGGCCTCCGGGTCGTCCAGCAGCGCGCGCACCGCCGCGTCGACCGCGTCCACGTCACCGGCGGGGACCAGCGCGGCGGCATCGCCGACCAGCTCCGGCAGGCCACCCACCGCGGTCGCCACCAGCGGCACGCCGGCCCGCATCGCCTCCTGGGCGAACAACTGCCGGGCCTCCCAGTCGCTGGTGACCACCGCGAGGTCGGCGCCGGCGAGCAGGTCGGCCACGTCGGTGCGGTGCCCCAGCAGGGTCACCGGGGCTCGGGCTGCCGAGGTCCGCGCGGCCAGCGGCAGGTACGCCGGGCCACTCCCGGCGATCACCACGACCGGCGGCGGGGTACGCGTACGCCAGCGGGCGGCCGCGTCGATCAGCACGTCGTAGCGCTTCTGCGGGTGCAGCCGCCCCACCGAGACGAGCAACGGCTGCTCCGGTCGTACGCCGAACTCGGCGCGCACGGCGGCGCGGCGTCGACGCGGCGCGGGCAGC
>NZ_JBEXIA010000064.1:0-16163 GCF_040608335.1 Micromonospora sp. NPDC005194
GCCGGTGCGGGAGCGGCCCAGCCCGTGGCGGCACGCCCCGCCGGGCGAACGCGGCGGCGGTGGCGTCGGCGGCGTCCGGGCCGAGCAGCCGGCGGCCGTCGACGGTACGCCGCTGATGCTCGTTGAACGCCTCCTCGACGGCGGCGTCGAGCGGGTCGGCCGGGGTGAGCCGGACCCGGCCGGTCACCGATATCGCGAACAGGGCGGGGCGGCCGGCGTCGACGCAGGCGGCCACCACCCGTTCGACCTCCTCGGCGGTCAGCATGTCCAGCAGCGCGGACGCGGTGACAAGCGCGCCGTCGGACAGGTCGGCGGCGCTCAGCCGGGTCAGGTCGCCGCAGCGGGTGTCGACGGTGACCGGCGCTCCGTCGGCGGCGGTCACCCCGGCCATGCCGTCGGCGGCCCGGGCCAGCAGGTCGGCGTCCCGGTCGTGCAGCACCCAGTGCTGCGGCCCGGTCAGCCGGGCCGCGAGCCAGCGGCTCATCGAGCCGGTGCCGCTGCCCAGGTCGTGGATCAGGATCGGGTCGTGGCCGGTCAGTCGGGGCCGGACGGCGTCCACCAGGTCCTCGGCGCGGGCCGCCGCGTCGGCCGGCTCACGCAGACGCAGCCAGTCGGCGAACGGCAGGGTCTCCTCGACGGTCATTCCGCCACCTCCTCCAGCACGGCGGCCAGGCGCGCGGTCGTCACCGGCCAGTCGGTCAGGGTGTCGCGCCGGGCGAGCGCGGCGTGCCGCAGCCGGGCCCGCAGCTCGTCGTCACCCCACCACCGGCTCAGCGCGCCGGCCAGGGCGGCCGGGTCGTCCGGCGGGACCAGCAGCCCGGGCAGGTCACCGTCGGGGGCGCGGCCCAGCGCCTCGGGCAGGCCCCCCACCTCGGTGGCCAGCACCGGCACGCCGCGGGCCAGCGCCTCGGTGACGACCATCCCGTACGTCTCGCCCCGCGACGGCAGCACCAAAAGGTCGGCGGCGGCGTACGCGGCGTCGAGCGCCGGGCCGGTCAGCGGGCCCGCCAGCCGGACCCGTTCCGACAGGCCGGCGCCGGCGAGCCGGTCGCGGAGTCGGTGCACCAGTTCGGGTTCCCGGGTCAGCGTGCCGGCGCAGACCAGCGTCCAGGGCATGTCGGCCAGCACGCACAGGGCGTCGACCAGCACGTCGTGGCCCTTGTGGCGGGTGACCGCGGCGACGCAGAGGAGTCGGTGGCCGGCCGCCGAGCCGGGGGGCGCCGGCGGTGCGGGCGTCACCCCCGGCGGCGCGACCCGGACGCGGTCGGCCGGCAACCGGTGGTGGGCCAGCAGGCGACGACGGGTCCACTCGCTGGTGGCGACGACCGCTCGCGCGGTGGCCAGCGCCCGGCCCTCGGCCTCGTCGTTCAAAGGCATGTGCACCAGGAGGACGAGGCGCAGCCGTGTCGCGTGCGGGGCGAGCAGGTCCGGCACCGTCGAGGCGATCAGGCCGTCGACGAGCACCACGGCGTCGTCCGGCGCGGTGGCCAGCAGCCGGGCCAGCGCCGCGAGCGCCGCCGGGTCGGGGTGCGGCCACGCTCCGGGCACCGAATGCTCGTGCACCACCCAACCGCGCTCGCCGAGCCCGGCGCAGACCCGCCGGTCGTACGTGTTGCCGCCGCTGGGCGCTGCCGGGTCGTCGATGTCGCCGGGCAGGACGACGTGCACCGTACGGCGGTGCGGGCCGACGACCCCGGCGGCGTGGGCCGGCGTCGGCTGGCCCGCGTCGATCACAGCGACCGCTCGTAGCTGGCCCAGGCGACGTGTGACTCGTGCAGGGTGACGGTGATGCCGGCCAGCTCACGCGCCCCGGCGCCCAGCTCACCGGCGTGCACCCGCTCGGCCAGGCGGTCGGCGACGGTACGGGCCAGCACCTCGGTGGTGGTGTTCATCCCGGCGAACGCGGGCTCGTCGTCGAGGTTGCGGTAGGACAGCTCGCCGACCACTGCCCGCAGCTGCTCGGTGGCCAGCCCGATGTCGACGACGATGCCGTCGGCGTCCAGGTCGGGCCGGCGGAACGTCGCGTCCACCACGAACGTCGCCCCGTGCAGGCGCTGGGCCGGGCCGAACACCTCGCCCCGGAAACTGTGGGCGATCATCATGTGATCCCGAACGGTCACGCTGAACACGGTCACTCCCCGTCGTCGTAGCTGATGAGGTGGCAGAGCGCGGGCAGGTCACCCGTGCTCAGTCGAGCGAGTACGTCGGGCAGTTCGGTGAACCGGGACGCGCCGGTGATCAGCGCGTCGAAGGCCGGGTCGTCGAGCAGGTCCAGGGCCAGCGCCAGCCGATCGGCGTAGCTGCGGCGGCCCCGCCGCGCGGGCGCGACCATGCCGACCTGGCTGCTGCGCACGGTGAGCCGTCGGGAGTGGAACGCCCCGCCCAGCGACACCTGCACCGGGCGGTCGCCGTACCAGCTCAGCTCGATCACCGTGCCCTCGGGCGCGAGCAGGTCCAGCGCCTGTTGCAGCCCGGCGGACGTGGCGCTGGCGTGCACGACCAGGTCCCGGTCGCCGGTCGCGTCGCCCGGCCGGGCGAACCGCACACCGAGCGCCCCGGCTACCCCGACCCGGCGCGCGTCGGTGTCGATCAGCTCGACGTCCACACCGGGGAAACGCGCCAGTAGCGCTGCGACGCAGCAGCCGACCATGCCCGCGCCGACCACGCTGACCCGGTCGCCGACCAGGGGCGCGGCGTCCCACAGGGCGTTCACGGCGGTCTCCACCGTGCCGGCGAGCACGGCGCGGGCGGGCGGCACGTCGTCCGGCACCGGCACCACTGCCGTCGCCGGCACGACGTACGCGCTCTGGTGCGGGTGCAGGCAGAACACCGTACGCCCGAGCAGCTCCGGCGGGCCCTCTTCGACCACGCCGACGCTGAGGTAGCCGTACTTCACCGGGCCGGGGAAGTCACCCTCCTGGAACGGGGCGCGCATCGCCGCGTACTGGTCGGCGGGCACCCGGCCGGCGAACACCAGCGTCTCGGTGCCCCGGCTGACCCCGGAGTAGCGGGCTCGCACCAGCACCTCGTCCGGCCCCGGGACGGGCAGCGACACGGGCCGGATCTCCGCCGCGCCGGGCTCGCGCACCCAGCAGGCGTACGCCTCGCGGATCACCCTCGCACACCTCACCTTTTGTCCCGGTCGAACCGAACGGCCCTGATTTCCGTGTTCCCTGTCGGGGTCGTCGATCATAAACACGGAGGTACGGTGCCCACAGTTCGAAGCGGTCCGGTGATCGGGCTGAGCGCGCAGTTGGTCGTGCTGGCGGCGCTGGCCGCCACCGTGGGTCTGAGCACGGCGGGCTGGCTGGCCGGGGCCGGCTACGCGGCGCTCACCTGCCTCGCGTTGAGCCGGGGCCTGCACCTGTCCGGCGCGTCGCGGCTCGGCCCCGCCGACCGGGTGACGCTGGCCCGGGCCGTCCTGGTCGGCGCGGTCACCGCGCTGGTGGTGGACTCGTTCGGCCACCCGACGCCGGTGGGGCTGCTGGTCGCGCTGAGCACGGTGGCCCTGCTGCTGGACGCGGTGGACGGTCAGGTCGCCCGGCGCACCGGCACGGTCAGCGCGCTCGGGGCCCGCTTCGACATGGAGGTCGACGCGTTCCTCATCCTGGTTCTCAGCGTGTACGTCGCCCCGGCGGCCGGGAGCTGGGTGCTGGCCATCGGCGCGATGCGGTACGTCTTCGTCGCGGCCAGCGCCGTGCTGCCCTGGCTGCGCGGCACGTTGCCGCCGCGCTACTGGCGCAAGGTGGTGGCCGCCGCGCAGGGCGTGTTGTTGACGGTCGCCGCCGCACGGGTGCTGCCGGAGCCGTGGACCACAGTGGTCCTGGTGACGGCGTTGGCGCTGCTGGTCGAGTCGTTCGGCCGTGACGTGGCCTGGCTGTGGCGTCGCCGCCCGGCACCTCGACGGGCTGACCCGCTGCCGGTCCCCGGCCCGGCCGGCGCGGCGATCACCGCCCTGCCCGCCGCTCCGATCGCACCGCCCGCCGCGCCGGTGGCGGTGCCCCTGCTGCCGCTGGGCGGGCACCCACCCGTCGTCGTACCGCCGCTGCTGCCGGTGCCCACGCCCGCGCTGGCGGCCCGCTCGGGCGGTACGGTCCACTCCGACTGGAGGCCCTGATGACCCTTCCCGCCCGGCTACGCCGGCTGACCGGCCGGCAACGCCCGCGCCCCGCGTCGACCGGTGACGCTTCGGCGCGTACCCCCGCGGTGTCGCCCGTGCCACGCGGCCGTGCGCGGCGGGCGCTGGGGTGGGTGGGCACGGTGCTGGCGGTTCTGCTGGTGTACGCCGTGCTGGTCGGCCCGGACCGGCTCGGCGAGCTGACGCCCGGCGCGTTTGTGCGGATCCCGCTGGAGGGTCTGCTGGTCGCCGCGCTGCTGCTGGCGCTGCCGCCGCGGCCGCGGCGGGTGGTGGTGGCCGTGGTCGGGCCGCTGCTGGGCCTGCTGGCCATCGTGAAGCTCGCCGACCTGGGGTTTCGCACGGCCCTCGACCGGCCGTTCGATCTGGTGCTGGACTGGCTGCTGCTGGACGACGCGTTCGGTTTCGTGCGGGACTCGGCGGGGCGGGCCGGCGCGGTCGGCGCGGTGGTCGGCGTCGTGCTGCTGGTCGGTGTGCTGCTGCTGGTGGCGACCGTGGCGTTGCGGCGGCTGGCGGCGCTGCTGGTCGGCCACGAGCGGATGGCGACCCGGGCGGTGGCCGCGCTGACGGTCGCCTGGGTCCTCTGCGCCGTCGTCGGCGTGCGGATCGTCCCGGGCGTGCCGGTGGCCGACGCCGGAACCACCGCCCTGGTCGGCGCGCACGCCGAGCAGGTGGACGCGCGGCTGCACGACCGGGAACGGTTCACCGCCCAGATCGACGCCGACCCGTTCCAGGGTGTCCCGGGTGACCAGCTGCTGACCGGGCTGCGCGGCAAGGACGTCGTCCTCGCCTTCGTGGAGAGCTACGGGCGCGACGCCGTCGAGGACCCGCAGTTGGCGCCGCAGGTCAACGCCGTGCTGGACACCGGCACCGAGCGGCTGCGCGCGGCCGGGTACGCCGCGCGCAGCGGCTTCCTCACCTCCCCCACGTTCGGCGGGGGCAGCTGGTTGGCGCACGACACGCTGCTGTCCGGTCTGTGGACGGACAACGAGCAGCGGCACCGCAGCCTGCTGGCCAGCGACCGGCTCACCCTCAACGGCGCGTTCCGCCGGGCGGGCTGGCAGACCGTCGGGGTGCTCCCGGCGGCCACCCAGCCCTGGCCGGAGCAGGGTTTCTTCTCCTACGACCGCTACTACGACGCCGAGGCGCTCGGCTACCGGGGCCCGAAGTTCAGCTACGCGCCGATGCCCGACCAGTACACGCTGTCGTTCTTCCAGCGGCGGGTCCGCGCCGGTGCGGACCGTCCGATCATGGCGGAGATCCCGCTGATCTCCAGCCACTCGCCGTGGACGGCGGTGCCCCGCATGATCGGCTGGGACGAGGTGGGCGACGGTTCGATCTACCACGCCGACGCCGGCGCGAAGGACGACGGTGACGCCGACGACCGGGACACCGGTCGGATCCGGGCCGGCTACCGGCAGGCCGTCGCCTACTCACTGTCGGCGCTGATCTCCTACGTCCAGACCTACGGTGACGACGATCTGGTGCTGGTCTTCCTCGGCGACCACCAGCCGGCCCCGGTGGTGACCGGCGAGGGCGCCAGCCGGGACGTGCCGATCACCATCGTCGCCCGGGATCCGGCGGTGCTGGACCGGGTCGCCGGTTGGGGCTGGCAGGACGGCCTGCGGCCCGGCCCGCAGGCGCCGGTGTGGCCGATGGACACCTTCCGCGACCGGTTCCTGACCACCTTCGGGCCGTCGACGTCACCTCTCGCCGCCCCGCGCTGAGCACCGGCCAGCGGGCCAGCTCGCCCGACTACCCCCGGTCGGTGGTGGCGGGGCGGGCGCGGACGTGCAGCCGCTCCCCCTGCGGCCCGAAGAGGCTGAGCGCCTCGGCGGTGCCGGGGCCGGGATTGAAGAAGAGGTGCGGGACGCGGGTGTCGAACTCGGCCACCTCCCCGGGCGTCAGGATGAGGTCGCGGTCACCGAGCAGCAGGCGCAGCCGGCCGGAGAGCACGTAGAGCCACTCGTACCCCTCGTGGACCTGTGGGGTCCGTCCCCCGGCGGACGGGTCCGGCGGGAAGATCTGCTTGAACGCCTGGAGGCCGCCCGGTCGGCGGGTCAGCGGCAGGTGCGTCACGCCGTGCCTGACGATCGGCGTGGGGCGTACGCGGGGGTCGCCGGTGGCCGGGGCGTCCACCAGCTCGTCCAGCGCCACCTGGTACGCCCGCGCCAGCGGGAGCAGCAGCTCCAGGGTGGGCCGACGGGTGCCGGACTCCAGCCGGGACAGGGTGCTCACCGAGATGCCGGTCAGCTCGGCGAGCTGGGTCAGCGTGATGCCGCGCTGGTGGCGCAGGGCACGCAGCCGGGGACCGACGGCCGCCAGCGCGGCGCTGTCCTCGTTTGCCATAACGGCAAGGATACTTGCCACTCGGGTTACGGCGACGGATGGTGGGCTCAGCCGACAAGTAGGGGGACATTCCGGTGGACGAGACATATGACGTGGTGGTGGTGGGCGGCGGCGCGGCCGGGCTCAGCGGGGCCCTGGCGCTGAGCCGGGCCCGGCGGTCGGTGCTGGTGATCGACTCCGGCGAGCCGCGTAACGCGCCGGCCGACCACGTGCACAACTACCTGGGCCGCGAGGGGACGCCGCCGGGCGAGCTGCTCGCGGCCGGACGCGCCGAGGTGGCCGGGTACGGCGGGCAGTTCCGCGCCGGCCGGGTCCAGACCACCACCCGCGACGACGACGGCTTCCGGCTCGCCCTCGACGACGGGAATTCGGTGCGGGCCCGCCGCCTGCTGGTGGCCACCGGGCTCACCGACGAGCTGCCCGACGTGCCCGGGGTGGCGCAGCGGTGGGGCCGTGACGTGCTGCACTGCCCGTACTGCCACGGCTGGGAGGCGCGGGACCGGCGGGTCGGCGTGCTGGCGACCGGGCCAATGTCCGTGCACCAGGCCGAGATGTGGCGGCAGTGGACCTCCGACGTGCTGCTCCTGCTGCACGACGCCCCGACCCCGGACGAGGAGACGGCCGAGCGGCTGGCCGCCCGGGGCATCGCGGTGGTGCCCGGCCCGGTCGCCGCGCTGGAGGTGAACGGGGACGCGCTGAACGGAGTACGGCTCGCCGACGGCCGGGTGGTGGCGCTCGACGTGGTCGTGGTCACGACCCGCACGGCGCCCCGCGCCGACCTGCTGGTGGGGCTGGGCCTGGCCCCGGAGGAGGTGACGATGGGTGGGCACGTGATCGGCACCCAGATCCCGGCCGACGCGACCGGGGCGACGACCGTGCCGGGTGTCTGGGTGGCCGGTAACGTGGCCGACCTGCGTGGCCAGGTCATCACGTCCGCCGCCGCTGGCCTCACCGCCGCGGCGGCGATCAACGCCGACCTCATCGCCGAGGACACCCGCGACGCGGTCACCGCGTACCGGCAGTTGGTGGCCACCACCTTCGAGGAGCCGGCGTGGGAGGAGCGGTACCAGGCCAAGCCGGCCGTCTGGAGTGGGCGCCCGAACCCACAACTGGTCGCCGAGGCCGCCGATCTGGCCCCGGGGCGGGCGCTGGACGTGGGCAGCGGCGAGGGCGCCGACGCGGTGTGGCTGGCCGAGCGCGGCTGGCGGGTGACCGCGGTGGACATCTCGACCACCGCGCTGACCCGGGCCGCCGAGCACGCCGAGACCGCCGGGGTAGGTGACCGGATCGAGTTCACGCACGCCGACCTGCGCGACAAGCCGCCCGCCGAGGAGGCGTACGACCTGGTGTCGGCGCAGTTCATGCACCTGCCGCCGGCGCAGCGGCGGGAGTTGTTCGCCCGGCTGGCCGACGCGGTGGCCCCGGGTGGCGTGCTGCTGATCGTCGGGCACCACCCGTCGGACCTGTGGACGCCGGGGCACCGGATGCACATGCCCGACATGATGTACACCGCCGAGGACGTGGCCGCCTCGCTGGACCCGACCCGGTGGGACGTGCTCGTCACCGACACCCGCCCACGTCCCGGGCCGCACGACGTCGTCCACCACGACGCGGTCCTGCTGGCTCGCCGCCGCTGAACCGGCCGATCGTGGAGTCGTGGTGCATGACAAGAGCCGCGGATCAGGGCCTTTTGGGCACCGCGGCTCCACGATCGACCACGGTGTGGCGCGGAGGCGGGACGGGCCTTCGCACGGGGGTGGGCTCGGCGGTAGCGTTGCGCCACACTCACGGCCCGCAGGGGCGGTTGACCGCCGGCCCTGACGCCCCCGATCGTACGGAGGATGGTGCATGTCCATCGGCGCTGAGCCGCTCGCAGCACGCGACGACGCGGCCTCGCGGCCAACCTTCGAGCTCGCCCTGCGCGGCTACGACAAACGCCAGGTGGACCGGCACCTGGAGCAGCTCGACGGCCAGATCGCGATGCTCAGCGGCGAGCACGGACGTTCCGCGGTGCGGGTTCGTGAGCTGACCGCCGAGGTGCAGCGGCTGCGCGCCGAGCTGTCCGAGCTGCACGAGCAGCCGGTGCAGGTGGACCGCGCCTCGTTCCAGGATCTGGGCCCGATGGTCGGCGAGATCCTGACCCTCGCCGAGAAGCAGGCCGCCCTCATCACCGAGTCGGCCAGCGACCGGGCCAACGAGCTGCGAACCGAGGCCGAGCGGATCCTCGCCGACACCCGCGAGCGGGCCGCGCAGGCACGCCAGGACCTGTCGGAGGAGCTGGCCGCGCGGCGCACCGAGCAGGAACAGGCGTACGAGGAGCGGCGCGCCGTGGCCGAGGCCGAGCTGACCGCGATCCGGGAGCGCGCCGAGCAGTTGCGCGCCGACGGCGAGGCCGCGCACGAGCGCGCCCAGCACGAGGCGAAGCGCATCACCGAGCAGAGCGCGCAGCAGCTCAACCAGACCCGGGTCGCCGCCGATGCCCTCATGAAGTCGGCCCGCACCCAGATCCAGCAGGAGGTTCAGGCCGCCCGGGCCAAGAACCAGCAGGAGATGGCCCAGTGGCAGGCCGGGGTGGAGCGCGAGGTCGCCGAGCGGCGCAGCGCCGCCGAGCAGGAGATCGCCGAGTTGCAGGCCGCCGCGGAGGAGGAGCTGGCCGAGCAGCGCAGCTCCACCGAGCAGCAGATCGCCGCGCTGCTGGCCGAGGCGCAGCAGCACGTGACCGAGCTGCGTAACCGGGCCGACGAGCAGGCAGCCAGCCACCAGGAGCAGCTGACCGCGCTCCAGCAGGAGATCGAGGAGCGCCGGCAGGAGTCGGCCCAGCTGCACGCTGAGCTGGCGACCGCCCAGCAGCAGCTCGCGGAGGTACGCCAGGAGGGCGAGACCCTGGAGAACGAGCTGTCCCGCGTCCAGCAGCGGTTGGGCGAGGTGCGCCGGGACCTGACCGCCGAGGCGGCCCGGCTGGACGAGGCCCGACGGGCCGGGGATTCCGCCGAGCGGCACGCCAAGGAGGTCCGCGCCCGGGTGCAGCGCGAGGCGAAGCGGGTGGCCGACCTGGCCGCCGCCGCCGTGATGGCCGCCGCGGCCGGCGGCACGGAGACCGCCGAGTACCCGATGGTCGGTCCCCGGTCGAACCCGTCCCGCGCAGGTGTCGACCTGCTCCCCGTGGACCGGCCCGCGAGCGACCGCGCCGACGCCGACCGGCTCGACGCCGACGACACCCGGGCCGACCAAGCCCGGGCCGAGGTCGAGCATGCGGAGGTCACGCACGCCGATGCCACGCACGCCGGTGGTGAGCACGCCGATGCTGAGCATGCCGGTGGTGAGCACGCCCATGCTGAGCACGCCGAGGCCGAGCACGCCGGTGGTGACCATGCCGACGGCGAGCGCCCGGGTGGGGCGCCCATGCGGTACCCGGTGGAGCCGGCCGACCGGACGGCCACGTCGGGGATGCCGACCAACGACGCCGAGCGGATCTTCACGCGGCCCGAGGCCCCGACGCCCGTACCGTTCCTGGCCTTCGGGCAGCCGGTCAGCGACAACGGCACCGCCCGGCACTGACCTCGCTGGTGGCTGACCCGGGCCCCGCGCGGATGCGCGCGGGGCCCGGGGTCACGGTTCGGCGCGGCCAGGCCGGCCCGTCGACGACGGCGGCTTACACCGAATCTGCGCGCCGTGTTCGCGGTACGCCCACAATCCGGTGTTTGGATGGGCCGATGAGCCAGCTCACGAGCGCGACGCCCACCGCCGCCGACCAGATCGCGTACCTGGACACGGCAGCGGCCACTTTAGTCGGGCGCGACTACAAGAGGCGTGCCCTCGACGCCCTCGACCTGCGGCCGGGGCACGCCGTGGTGGACATCGGCTGCGGCCCGGGGACCGATCTCGGTCGGCTGGCCGACGCCGTCCAGGCCGGCGGCCGGGTCGTCGGAGTCGACAGTGACGCGCGGATGCTCGCGGAGGCCGGCCGGCGGCTGGCCGACCGGCCGACGATCGAGCTGCGCGCGGGCGACGCGCACGCGCTTCCGCTGGACCACAGCAGCATGGACCGGGCCAGGATGGACCGGGTCCTCATGCACGTCGAGGATCCCGCGACGGTGCTGACGGAGGGTCGTCGGGTGCTGCGCCCGGGCGGTGTGCTCGCGATGGCCGAGCCGGACTGGGACACCCTGGCGGTCGCGGACGAGGACGTGCGGACGAGCCGCGGCTTCGCCCGCTTCGTCGCGGGGCGGGTGCGGAACCCGACGATCGGGCGGGAGCTGGTCCGGCTGTCGGTGCTGGTGGGCCTGCGGGTGAGATCGGTCGAGGCGGTCGCCGTCGTCTTCCGGGACTTCGACACCGCGGACCGGATTCTGGGGCTGCGGCGCAATTCGGCCCGCGCTGTGGCGGCCGGCGAGCTCACCGACGCGGACGTTCAGCCGTGGCTGCGGCGTCTCACCGACGGTCCCCTGCTGGCGGGTTTCACCCTGTACCTGGTCACGGCCGAAGCCTGACGCCGCGCGGCGGGCCGGTCCCGACTCGGCGTCGCCCCCGTCGTCGGGCGCGACGTACCCGGGGCGACTCTGCACCGAACCTTCCCGAACGTCCCGTCGCTGCTGGCAGGCTTGGTTGGCCGACGCGCACCGAGGGCCGCCGGCCCGACCGGCGACCCGACAGCGCCTCGCGGCCGAGAGGAGCGTTCGTGACCGACCAACCGGAGGACTTCGACCTGCTCGTCGTGGGCGGCGGCAAGGCCGGCAAGACGCTGAGCATGGACGTTGCCCGGTCCGGCCGTCGGGTGGCGATGGTGGAGCGCGGCATGATCGGCGGTAGCTGCATCAACGTCGCGTGCATCCCCACGAAGGCGCTGGTGACGAGCGCGCGGGCGGCCCGCCAGCTGCGCCACGCCGCCGCGCTCGGCGTCGTGGTCGAGGGCGGCCGGGTCGACGTGGACCTGCTGCGGGCGCACAAGCAGGACGTCGTCGATCAGATGGTCGCCGCCAACCGGCAGCAGTTCCTCGACTCGGGTCTGCACCTGGTGATCGGTCAGGCCCGGCTCGTGGCCACGCGGACCGTGCGGGTGTCACTGGCCGACGGCGGGGAGCGACTGCTGCGCGGCGACGACGTGGTCATCAACACGGGCACCCGGCCGTACCTGCCGTCCGTACCCGGGATGGCCGAGGCCGGGGTGCTGACCAGCGACGATCTGCTGCGCCTGAACCGGTTGCCGGCACGACTGGTGGTGCTCGGCGGCGGCACCGTCGGGGTGGAGTTCGCGCAGATGTTCGCGTCGTTCGGCAGCGCGGTGACGGTGATCGAGGGCGGTCCTCAGCTGCTGACCCGTGAGGACCCCGACATCGGCGACGCGATGATGCGGGTCTTCCTCGACGATTGCATCGACGTACGCGTCGGGGTGACGGTCGCCCGGGTCGACCGCGACGCCGACGGTACGGTCCGGATCACGCTCGACGACGGCAGCGTGGTGACCGGCGACGACGTGCTCGTGGCGGCCGGCCGGGCGCCGGTCACCGACGGGCTCGGGCTGGACGCGGCCGGTGTCCGACTCGACGACCGTGGCTTCGTGCTTGTCGACGAGTACCTGCGCACCAGCGCCGAGCGGACGTGGGCCGCCGGGGACGTCGCGGGCAGCCCACAGTTCACCCACGCCTCGCTCGACGACTATCGGATCATCCGGGCGAACCTGGCGGGTGAGCAGCGCAGCACGGCGGGCCGGCTCATCCCGTACACCGTCTTCACCACCCCGGAGCTGGCGCGGGTCGGTCTCGGCGAGAGCGACGCGCGCCGCACCGGGTACGACGTCCAGGTGGCCCAGCTGCCCGTCGCCGCGATCCCCCGGGCCCGCACCCTGCGCCAGACGCAGGGCATGTGGAAGGCGGTGATCGACGCCCGCACCGACCAGATCCTGGGCGCGGCGCTGCTCGGCGCGGAGGCGGGCGAGGTGATCACCTCGGTGCAGTTGGCCATGCTCGCCGGCATGCCGTGGACCGCGCTGCGGGACGCGATCATCACGCATCCGACCATGGCCGAGGGCCTCAACCTGCTCTTCGCGTCGCTGAAGTCCGGCCCGTCGACGCCGCCGAGCGGGATGTCAGCGGTGGGCGGCGACCTCGGCGCGTACCCGCTCCTGAAAGGCACGCGCCTGGGCGCCCGTGGGCGGTGGCCCACCGTGCCGCGCGGCGATCGCCCGGCGGATCACCTCGGCCGGGTCGCCGGTGTCGACGAGCCGCCGGCCGGCGGCCACCTTGGACAGCCACTCACCGTCGCGGTGGCGCACCAGCGAGCGGCAGGCGCCGAGCACCGCGTCCTCCGCGCCGGGCGCGGGCCGGTCGCCCGGTGGCGTCGGCAGGGCCAGCCACCAGGTCAGCGCCTCGATCAGCAGGCGGCTCAGGTCGGCCGGGATGAGGTCGCCGAAGACCTCCGCCGCCGGCGGCCCGAGCAGCGCCACCCCGCTCTGGTGCAGGATGCTGCGGTCCAGCCCGTACCAGAAGCGGCCGTCGGCGCTCGGGCGGTCCGCCGGGTCGAGGGTGCGGCGGAACGGCATCGCGCGCCCGGTGTTCAGCTCGACCTCGAAGCCGGGCTCGGGGCTGCCGGCCGCGGCCACGGCCCGCTGGTACACGACCAGTTCCAGCCCGCGCGCCGGGCAGGGCAGCGCCTCGTGGCGCAGCCGTGCCACCAGCGTCCGCTTGACGGCCTCGGTCAGCGGACCGGCGCAGACCAGCGCCACGTCCACGTCGCTCCGGCCGGCCTGGTACGCGCCGAGCCCCACCGAACCGGCCGCGTACGCGCCGACGAGATCGCCGCCGAGCACGTCCCGGGCGGTGTCCACGAGGTCGTCGAGGTAGCGCCGAAGATCGGAGTCCACGCCCCATCCTCACCCGTGGACGCGGGCGCGTCGGCACCGGGCCGGCGGCCCTAACCGGCGTAGAGCAGCAGCAGGCCGGCGACGGTGTACGCGACCATCAGCGCGAGCAGCGGGACCTGACCGGCCACCGCCCGCGCCCGGGGAAACAGATACAGGGCACGGTCGTGGGCGAGCAGCGTGCCGAGCAGGTGCCCGACGATGATGACGGTGATCTGGAGGTTGGCCACCCCGGACGGGGTGACCAGCCCGGTGTGCGGCTGCCAACCCGCCGTGCCGAACCAGTCCGCCCCGGTGTCGCGAGGGTCGGACAGCAGGGCGACGGTGCGCTGACCCTCCAGGATCAGCAGCGAGTAGTAGTGCGCCACCACGTAGCCCACCGCGATCGGCACGATCGAGTGCGCGAGTTCGCTCGGCACCCGCGGCGACTCCGCGCCACCCGCCGGAACCGCATCGTCGGCCGGCTCCGCGGCGCTTGGCGGTCTGGCACGGCCGACGCGGGCGGCGGCGCCGGTGGCGAGGAGGTACGCCACGGCGACGACGCCGATGACCACGATCAGTCCGGCGCTGCCGGTGACCGCCGGGGGCAGGCCGTTCTCCTGGGAGAAGCGCAGCCACGCCGGCGCGTTGGAGAGGCTGTCGAACATGGTCGAGCCGAGCAGCACGATCACCACGGCGACGAGCCCGGGACGGGGCCGCAGCCCGGCGATCCCGTCAAGCGGGTTGCGCCACACCAGCACGCCGTCGGCGGCCCTGCCGATCGGGGCGAGCTGGCCGACGAGCGCGCTGTAGACCTCGAACGGGTCGGCCCGGTCGAACCAGCCCGCGCCGAACAGCGCGGCGCCGCCCAGCATGACCACGGCGTACCCGGCCAGCCACGCGGTGATGACCGGCAGGGTGGCCCGGTCCGGCGCGACCAGCTCCAGCCAGACGAACCCGAACAGGGTGAGCGCGGCCGGCCAGAGGCCCAGGCCGGCGGGCAGCTCCCGGACGCCGCGCGCCGGCTCGCGCCGCGCCGCCAGGGCGACGAGCAGGTGCACGGTACGCAGCGGGTTGACCGCCCGCCAGATCGGACCGAACAGCAGCGAGACGGGTACCAGCCCGACCCAGAGGAGCACGTAGAGCGCGCCGGCCGTCGGATTGTCCGGGGTGTCCGGCCCGCCGAGCAGGCCCACGCAGAACCAGCCGGCGGCGAGCAGTCCCAGTCCGCGCAGCGCCCACCGGAACGCGGGGGCGTCGACGAGGCCGGCCAGCCGGTCGGGTACCGGTCGGCCACCGGCGGCGTCCCGGTCGAGGCGTGGCTCGCGCCAGAGCAGGCCCAGGGCGAGGAACGTGACGACCAGGGTCAGGGCGGCGGCGACGACGAGTTCGGGCAGTGTGATCGGCAGGTCCTGGCGGCCGCCGACGCCGTGCGCCAGCAGCGCGGGAGCGGCGGACATCCCGCTCAGCGGACGACGAGCTGGAACAGCACCAGCTCGGTCTCGTGCGTCTCCACCTCGAACAGCCCGGTCTTCTCGGCCCGGAACTCCACCGAGCCGGGCGTGCCGGCTGGCAGTCGGGCGCCCAGGTCGTAGCCGTGCACGTGCAGTTCGTCGTCCGCGTCCGAGGTGACAGTGATCCGGACGAGTTGGCCCTTGGCCACGGTCACCCGGCCGGTGGGCGGGCTGATCCGTCGTTTGGCGATGGTCACGGTGATCTCCCGGTCGACCGCGGGCGTGCTGGCGGTGGCGGCGGGAGTGGGACTGTCCGCCGAGGCCGGCGCGGAGGCGGTCGGTGCGGCGGCCGACGTGGCCGGCGTCGAGGGGGCGGCCCCGGACGGGTCGTCGTCCTGCCCGCAGCCGGCGGTGAGCAGGGCGCTGAGCAGACCGGTGACGAGGAGGGTGGTGGGGACGGCGGCGCGGCGGGCACCGGGGGCGCGGACGAGCACGGGCGGACTCCGAACGACGCGGGGGGCGGGGTGTCGAGCTGATCGTCGGAGGGTGAACTCTACGTCTTGTTCGGCGGTGGGGAAATGACCATGATGAACGAATGCGATCGAGGCTGGCCACTGTCTGTCACGTTGTGTGCCGCACCGTCGCGGTGCTGGCGGCGCTGCTGGTGGTGTCGCTGGCGCTGCCCGCCGCCCCGGCGTCGGCGCACGGGCAGTTGGCGACCTCCACGCCGCCGACCGGCACCGTCGTCCGCAAACCCCTGGCCCAGGTCGGGTTGTACTTCACCGAGAAGCCGGCCGCCAACGCGCACTTCACCCTCACCGGCCCGAACGGGTCACGGGTGGACAGCGGCTGGTCGTACGGCGAGCCGAAGCGGCTGGACAAGCCGGTCCAGGAGTACTTCATGGTCAACGGCGTCTTCGAGCCGCGGCTGTACCACACCGGCTTCCCCGCCATGGTGACCGTCGCCCACTGGCCGGCGAAGGGCCGCTACACCGCCAGCTACCTCACGGTCGCCTCGGACGGCGAAGCGGTGCGGGGCACCGTCACCTTCGACTACCAGGGCACGAGCACGGCCGCCCCGGCCGGCTGGACGGCACCGACGAACGGTCCCGAGCCCGCCCTCCTCGCCCAGGCCGAGGGCACCCCCTCGGCCTCCGCCGTGCCGGCGGCGACACTCCCTGCGGACGCCACCCCCGCGGCCGCGCCACCGGCGTCCCCACCGGAGGGAGGGCTTCCGCCCTGGGTGGCGCCCGCCGCCGTCGTGGTGGTCGTCGGCACGATCATCGTGGTGGCGGCCCGGGGCGGGGGCGGGGCGGCGGGGGGCGGTGGGGGTGTGGGTGTTCAGGTTTGTTTGGTGGGTGGTGTTGGACTGGATCACTGTGGTGGCCAG
>NZ_JBEXIA010000065.1:0-14953 GCF_040608335.1 Micromonospora sp. NPDC005194
ATGCTGTCCGTTGCTGGTCTCGCGTTCGCCGGTGGTGTCTTCGCCGGCCCGATCGCCGCCCACGCCAACCCCGTCGACGCCAAGCCCGTCGCCGCCGTGCAGACGGCAGTGTCGAAGCCGCAGGGCAACCAGTCCCACATCAGCCTCAACGACGAGCAGACCGCCAACGCCAAGGCGATCATCGCCGCCACGAAGAAGGCCGGCCTGCCCGAGCGCGCCGCGGTCATCTCGATCGCCACGAGCCTGCAGGAGTCGAAGCTGGAGAACCTCGGCCACCTCGGCGACATGAACGACCACGACTCGCTGGGCCTGTTCCAGCAGCGCCCCTCCAGTGGTTGGGGCACCCCGGAGCAGATCACCAACCCCGAGTACTCCACCACCGCGTTCCTCAAGGGCCTGCGTCAGGTTGACGGCTGGCAGGACATGCCCCTGACCCAGGCCGCGCAGACCGTGCAGGTCTCCGCGTACCCAGACGCCTACGCCCAGTGGGAGCAGCAGGCCACCGACCTGGTTGCCCAGCACTGGAACAGCTGACCCACCGCACGACCCGACCGACTGGCCGGCACCCGAACCCGGGTGCCGGCCATCGGCATATCCAGCCCCCCGCCCACTGACCTGGCCACCACGCCGAGTCGGGTGCCGGCTAGCGGCGTAGCCAGCCCCGCCGAGTGACCGGCCGACCCCTCACATCCACGGGCGCAGCCCGCCGAACGGCATCGTCGGCCCGTGTGACGGTGAATCTTGGACAGTTTCCGTTCGGCCCTAACGGAAACTGTCCAAGATCTCGCCCGACGCCCGACGCCCGACGCCCGACGCCCGACGCCCGACCGCCGACCGCCGACCGCCGACCGCCGACCGCCGACGGGCGGCGGGCGGCGGACATCGGGCGGCCGGTCAGGTGCCGGCCGTTGGTATGCCCGGCCCGTGACTGACCGCCGATCGGCATGCCGACCTGGGCGGCGCGTGGGCCCGACCGAAATGCCGGTCTGTGTGGCACATCGATCCGACCGGCATGCCGACCTGGGCGACGCATGAACCCAAGCGGCATGCGGTGCCTCGACCCGCGCAGCGCCTCGACCCGCGTAGCGCCTCGACCCGGGCGGCGCCTCGACCCGGGCGGCGTGTCGACCTGCGCGGCGCGCGTGCTCCCGGGATTTTCAGTCGTGGTGGCCGCGGAGGATGTCGATCAGCGCGGCGACCAGCGCGAGCGCGATGATCCCCGTGGCGAGCAGTAGCGATTTCTCGAAGGCCGACGTCCAGTTGCCGCGACTGTCGGTGAGCGACGAGAAGAACATCGACCCGACCGCGGCGATGCCGGCCGCCGCCCCGATCCGCTGGCCGGTCTGGAGCATGCCGGCCCCGCTGCCTGCCTGGGGAACGGGCACCTGGGCGAGGGTGAGTGTCTGGTTGGGGGCGATGACCAGTCCGCTGCCGATACCGGCGACGAGCAGCGGCGCGGCGGTGACCCAGGGCGCCGGGGCGTCGGGCGCGAGGCGCAGTGCGAGCACCGTGGCGGCCAGGCCGACCACCACGCCGAGCAGTCCGATGGCGACCAGGGGACGGCCGAAGCGGTTGACGACGCGTCCCCCCAGCGCGGACGCGGCGGCGGACCCGAGCGCGAACGGGGTGATGGCGAGACCAGCGACGAGCGCGCTGTAGCCGAGCCCGTTCTGCAGGAACAGGGTGAAGATGAAGAAGATCGCGGTGAACCCACCGAAGTAGACCAGCGCGATGAGCGATCCGAGTGTGTACGACTGGAAGGTGAACAGCCGCAGGTCGAACAGGGGTTCGCGGTGCCGCGCGTACCACCGTTCCCACAGCCCGAAGGCGACCAGCACCGCCAGGCCGGCCGGGATGAGCGCCCACTTCCACGGCGTACGCCACTGCTGCTCCTGTACGAGTGGCAGCAGGATCAGCACCACGCCGACGCCGAGCAGCAGCACACCGACCGGGTCGAGTCGGCGTCGGCCGGGCTGCCCGGCGGGTCGACCGGGCAGCAGCCGCCACCCGAGGATCACCGCGACGATGCCGACCGGCACGTTGACGAAGAAGACCCACCGCCAGCCGTGCTCCTCGCCGCCCAAGGCGATGAGCAGCCCGCCGAGCAGCGGCCCGACGGCGGTGGAGATGCCGATGGTCGCGCCGAGCAGACCGAACGGACGGGCTCGTTCCGGCCCGCGGAACAGCTGTTGGATCAACCCGATCACCTGCGGGTTGATGATGCCGGCGGCGGCGCCCTGGAGCAGCCGGGCGGCGACCAGCCAGGTGGGGGACGTGGCCAGGCCGGCGAGCGCGCTGGTCAGGGTGAACAGCGAAATGCCGAAGACGAACGCGTTGCGCCGCCCGCGGAAGTCACCGAAGCGGCCGGCCGGTACGAGCACCAGCCCGAAGGTCAGCGCGTACCCGGAGAGGACCCACTGCAGGTCGCTCGGGGAGGCGTGCAGCGCGCGGTCGATGGACGGCACCGCGACGTTGACGATGCTCACGTCGAGCAGCGTCATGAACGCGGCGACCAGCCCGACACCGACGGCCTGCCAGCGTCGGCGGTTCTCGGCCGCGTCGACCGGCTGCGGCTCGTGCGCCGCGCTCATGCTGCCCCCCGTTGACGGTCGATCATGCATCCCTGACCGCTACCCCGGCAGGCGGGGGCCAACCGTCGGAGGTCACGCCATCTGACGGGCGCAGAATCGGGGGCCGAAGTCGAGGCCGGCCATCGGCGAGTCCTCGCGGTGCAGCAGGCCCTTCTGGGTGAGTTCGTGCAGTGGGGTGTGCACCTGCTCCTCGGTCAGACCGGATCCTTCGGCGATCAGGTCCGGATAGGGCACCTGGCCACGTGCTTCGAGGGCGGTGACCGCCTGGTACACGCGCTGCTCGATCTCCGACAGCTGAACCCGCTGCATGATCTCCTCCTCTGCTCGTCCGCTCCCGCGCGGACGGTCGCGTCACGTCGGTTACCCCCTGCCTGACCGAAGATGCCCACCCGATCGGGCGTTTGGCAGCTCGCCGTGCCCGGGCCGCGCAGCGGAGGGTGCCCTAGGCTGCAACCGTGATCGTCTGGGATCTCGTCGTCGTCGGCGCCGGCCCCGCCGGGCTTTCCGCGGCACACGCCGCGGCCCGCGCCGGCGTTCGTACGCTGGTTGTCGAGCGGGCCGCGCACCCGCGGTACAAGACGTGTGGCGGTGGCCTGATCGGCACGTCGCTGGCGGCCGTGCGCGGCCGCATCGAGGTGCCGGCGCACGACCGGGTGGACCGGGTGACGTTCACCCGCGACGGCCGGCGGGAGTTCACCCGCCGCAACGGCAGTCCGGTGGTGACCATGGTGCGCCGCGAGGAGTTCGACGACCGGCTGCGCGCGGCGGCGGTCGCTGCCGGCGCGCAGATGCGGGAGCAGGTCGCGGTCCGCGCGATCGAGCAGGACCCCGAGGGGGTACGCCTGCGGCTGGCCGACGGTACGACGCTCACGGCCCGCACGGTGATCGGCGCGGACGGTTCCTCGGGGGTGACGGCCCGACACGTGGGTGTGCGCTACCGGCAGGTGGACCTGGGGCTGGAGTTGGAGGTGCCGGTGCCGCCCGCCGAGCAGGAGCGCTGGCGCGGGCGACTGCTGCTGGACTGGGGGGCGATGCCGGGCTCGTACGCCTGGGTGTTCCCGAAGGGCGACCGGTTGACCGTCGGTGTGATCGCGGGCCGGGGGGCGGGGGAGGGGACGCGCGCCTACCTGCGGGAGTTCGTCGACCGGTTGGGCCTGACCGGGCTGCCGGCGGAGCACGACTCGGGTCACCTGACCCGTTGCCGTGCGGAGGACTCCCCATTGCGCAACGGCCGTGTGTTGGTGGTGGGGGATGCCGCCGGGCTGCTGGAGCCGTGGAGCCGCGAGGGCATCAGCTTCGCGCTGCGCTCCGGGGAGATGGCCGGCGCGGCGGTCGCCGACGGTGATCTGGCCGGGTACGAGCGGGCAGTCACCGAGGGCCTGACGCCGGAGATGCGGGCGGGGTTCCGGCTACTCGACCTGTTCACCCGCCGCCCGGAGGTCTTCCACGCTCTGTTGGCGACCCCGCCGGGTTGGCGGATGTTCGTCCGTTTCTGTCAGGGTCGGGCGAGTTTCGACGATATGCTGCGACGTCGACCGGTCCGGGCGGCGCTCGCGGTGCTGGACCGGCTGCCCGCCCCGCGCCGGCCGGCCGCCAGCATCCACCCCTGAGCAACAGCCCGGCGGTCCGCAGGCCCGCCGGCCCGCCTCGCCTGCGCCAGCCCGCTCGACCGTCCCTGCCGACCGCCCCTGCCGACGGCGCGTTGCCTCAGGCCATACACCCAGGATCCTAGGATGCCTTACGCGGTGTGTCGGGCCGCACCCGACGGTCGAGGGGACTGTCAACCGACAGACCGGTGCTGTGGGCCGCCCGCCGTCAGACAATGGCAGGGCAGGAGGGGGTGCCGATGGCCGAGCAACCGTTCACCGAGGACGAGTACGCGTTCCTGCGCCACATCCGGTTCGGGGAGTTGCCGCCCGCCGTTCGCCCGGACGAGCGGGTCGCGCTGACCGAGACCGATCCCGGGCGGGACCGGCCGGAGAAGGCCGAGGACCCGATCCGCTGGAACGTCCAGGGCTGAGACTGGAACGTGCAGCGCTGAGAGACGAGCAGGCGGGCCGGGGTGTCGCCACCCACGGCCCGCCGACGTTCTGCGATCAGAAGACCGGCGCGCCCTCGCGTACCAGTCGCCAGTTGGGCTGGAAGAAGTCGGCCGGGTTGATCGTCCCCTTGGCCTGCGCCCAGTCGATGAGCAGCTGGCGGATCTCCTGCTGCGCGTTGTAGACCTGGGTCTTCACGATGCCGGGGAAGTTGCCGCCGCCGCTGCGCCGGTAGTTGTTGACCGCCATCACGAACTGCGCGTCGTCCGCCACCGGGGTGTCGGTGCCGGGCAGCACCAGCCGGGTGATCCGCTGGCCGACCGGCTTGGAGATGTCGATGTCGTAGTCCAGGCCGGAGAGCGCGTCGTAGTTGTAGTCCGGCACCGACGGGTCGTTGATCTGCTCCGGGTCGACCGGTGCGCCCGGGGCGAGGGTCCGGAAGTACTTCGCCGAGTACTCCAGGTACGCGCGCACCTCGGCACCGCTGAGCACGACCGCTTCGAGCGTGTTGTCGAACACGTACAACCCGGCCACGTCACGGATCTTGACGTCGCCGGCGGGGAAGACCGCGGTACGGCTGAACGGAGAGGCCTGCGACAGCACCGGCAGGCTGGCGTACTGCGTGCCGGCCAGCGCCTTCGTGACGGTCTCGGCCTGGACGTGGTTGATGAAGTCCAGGATGGGGGTGTCCTTGTACCGGGACTCCACCGTGGACATCTCCACGGTTGCCTGGGCCACCACCTGGTTCACGTACGCGATGGTCTTCTGGTGTTGGGCCCGCACGGCGGCGAGCACCTTCGGGTCCTCGGACACCGTGTTGGTGTTCAGCATGGTGGCGGCCTTCTTGGTGATCGTCCAGCGGCCATGCTCACGGGCGAGGGTGAAGTCCATCCGGGTGAGCCGCTGGCCCCACTTCGACGGCTCGGAGAGCAGCACCTGCGCACCGGTCCGCTCGTTGGTGACGAACCGCTCGACCACCTCGTTGTGGGCGTGCCCGAAGAGGATCGCGTCGATCCCCGGCACCTGCTGGGCGATGAGCGCCACCGGGTTCTCGTTCGGCAGCTCCGGGCCGTAGCTGGAGGTGCCGCTGTCGCCGCCGTGGGCGGAGATCAGCACGAGGTCCGCGCCGCGGGCCCGCATGATCGGCACCCACTTCGCGGCGGACGCCACCATGTCGTCGAAGCGCAGCCTGCCCTCGACGTTGCCCTTGTCCCAGATGGCCACGCCGGGGTTCGTCAGGCCGAGGATGCCGACCCGCAGGGTCGGCGCCGCGAAGCCGAGGGAGACCTTCTTGATGACGTACGGCAGGAAGGCGGGCTTGCCGGTCTTCGCGTTGATCGCGTTCGCGGCGAGCGCCGGGAAGCCGAGCTGGCGGATCCACAGGTCCAGCAACGGCAGGCCGTAGTTGAACTCGTGGTTGCCCAGCGTCACGGCGTCGTAGTCGATGACGTTCATGGCCCGGGCCATCGGGTGCTTCTCGCCGGTGGCGGTGATCGGCTCCTGCTTGGCGTAGTACGTGGCGAGGGGGGTGCCCTGGATGGTGTCGCCGGCGTCGAGGACCAGGGTGGCCTTGCCGCGCCGCTCGGCGCGGATCTGGTTGATCAGGGTCGCCAGCTTCGCGACACCGATGTCGTTGTGCTTGCTGTCGTCGTACTCGGCGTCGCGGTAGTAGTCCCAGTTGTAGACGTTGCCGTGGGTGTCCGACGTGCCGAGCAGCGTGAGGTCCCAGGTGCGCGACCGGGTCGCGCCCGCCGCCTGCGCGGGGGCGGCGGCGATCAGCGGGGCGGTCGCCGCCGCGGCGGCGACGGCGAGCACCTGGCGACGCGACGGACCGGATCCAGAGGTCATGACGTGCCTTTCCATGGGGGTGGACGCGCCTCGTGAGCGCCTCGCGCACCATAGCCAGCGCCTGTCACTTGCGCCACGCCAGCCCCGGTTTTCGCAGGCCGTCGCAGGGTAGGGCGCTCTCGACGAGGTCGCGGGGGAGCAGCCCGCACGGTGCGAGGAAGAAGAAGTACGGGTTCGCGGGCGGTGGCGTCAGCGGGGCCAGGTGGTGAAGCGGTGGCGCACCCGGGCGACGTCGTCGGCGTCCAGGCCGTAGCGGCCGAAACGCTTGTCGGACAGCCGGTCCAGGTAACGCCCGGCGGCCCGTACGTCGGCCGGGTCCAGCGCGGGGTCGACCTGCCGGGCGAGCATCAGCAGTTGCGTCACGTCGTAGTGCTCCAGGGCCGCCGCCACGTCGATGAAGTCTCGGACCTCGCGCCGGTTGACCAACGCCGCGATCTTGTTGGCGACCAGGTCGCGCACGTCCATCACCGGGCCGAGGTCCATCACCACCGGGCTCTGCTGCCGGTCCAGCCGGGCCAGGCTGAGCCGGATCTGCCGCCCGTCGCGGCTCACCACGAAGTCCTTCATGTCCTGGCCGTACCCGTCGAACAGATCGGCGAGCTCGCTGTCCGGGTCGGCGTCGGTGACGGTGAACCCGGCCCGCTCCAGCGCCACGCGCACCCCGGCGGTGGCCGCCGCGGCAGCACCCTCGACGTCGGCGAAGAGGTCCACGTCCTCGGTCGGCCGGGCGACCAGGCCGTGCGCGGCCCAGGCCACCCCGCCACCCAGCACGAACCGGTACGGCCCGGCGGCGGTCAGCGCCACCCGGGCCACCTCCCGGTAGAACTCGTGCAGATGTGGTGCGATCACGCCGCGCGCAGGCCGCGGTGCCGGCTCTCCCAGGCGAGGCGGACGCCCCGGGGCAGGTTGAGCAACCGCCACACCCGGCGCAGTGTCCGCCCGTTGATCAGGATGCGCAGGTCGTCGGCGCTGGCGGTCTCGCGCAGCACGTTCTCGTACATCCAGAGCAGCTGGTCGGGGTCGCCGAGGTCGAAGGTGCGCTCGGCGTTCCACATCAACCGCACCGGCAGCTCGACGACGCCGCGGGTGGGGCCGGTGAGCTCGGTGAGGGTGCGCGCCACCACGGCCGGACGACCCGGGCGGGCCAGGAAGACCACGCCGGTCGCGGTGGGCGAGACGGCCTGCATGCTGTCAGGGTAACGCCCGCCGGTCCCGGTGTCGCTCAAGCGACCTTCCTCGGCCTGCGCGCACGTCCCGGCGTGGTTGAGGAGAGCTGCCGGATAACCGAAGGCTCGCCCGGTTCTTCAGGGCTAGGGTGGCCGCTTCCCGGTGTCATCTGAAGGGACTCGCGGTGAGCGGTTCGTCAATGTCGTTCGAAACCGCCCGCCGAATTCTCGGCAAGCACGACGCGGGGTGGAGTGAGAAGGTCGGCACCCTGCTGGGATTGGCGGCTCTCGGCAGCGGCGGCGCTGGCGCCCTGCTGCCGGCGATCAGCGCCGCGTGGGGATGGATCGACCAGAAGAACGAGCTGGTCCAGCAGATCACGATGGCCGTCGAGCGTTTCCGTGACCGTACCCTTCGGCGCGAAGGGTCGGGAACGGCACGAACTGATCGCGGCCGCGCACACCGCGGTGGTGGCGGGCGCGTTCTTCACTGCCCTGAACGAGGTGGTGGGCAAGGGGTACTCGAGCCTCCGTCTCACCGAGGTCGAGAAACAGAAGATGGTTCCCGGCGGTGGCGCTGTCACGCACGACACCATCGTTTCGTACCTGCTGGGGGTGGAACTGCCGCTACCGTGGGCGGGCTGTGGGTTCGAGGCCAACCTGATGGCCTCGGTGATCCCGTTCTACGAGTCGATGACGGAGCGCTGTCTGGGTTTCTTCCGGGGCCTCGCCGCCTGGGAGAAGATCGAGGTTGACCTGGGCTACCAGTTCGGGCATTTGATCCAGGCGCGCATCGTCGACAGCGCGATCAGAACCTACCGCGACGACTACCGTCGACTGGCCGCCGACGTGCCGGAATTCGGCATGTGGGCGTTGCTGGACCAGATCGGGTTCGTGGCGGCGACCCAGGAGGCCGCGCACCGCACGTCCGTGCAGTTCCAGCAACGGTCGCTCGCGCTCATGGAGCAGCTCCTCAACGACCTGCCGTACCTGCCGAACAGGCAGCACGGACCCGACCGGACGATCATGGCGCAGCGTAACCGCCATCTCCTGTCGGAGCCGATCGCCCAGGTCACCGAGATGGATCAGATGTCGGGCCTGCGGATGCCGACCACCGAATCGGGTTACGTAAATCCGCACTTCCAGTGGGCCGTCACCGACGGTCAGTCCCGTACCTGAGAGGAGGAGTGGTGGAAGCAGCAGCGGAACGGGCACCGGCTGGATCATTTTCTCGCCGCGTACTTCGCCTCGGCTTGCAGCGCGGAGCGCCCGCTGGTGATTCTCGGTCATCCGGGCGCCGGAAAGTGTGCGGTGGCGTCAGCTGTCCGACGCCAGTCAGGACGTCACCAGAGTGGTCCTCCTGGACGGTCTGGACGAACTGATGCAGGCCACCGGCGCGACCGAGTCCGGCTTCCTGCACGAGGTGCAGGAGTTCCAGGAGAAGGAGGCGTCGATCGGTTCGCCGGTCGCCGTCGTGGTGACCTCCCGTACCGTCGTCGTCAACATCGCGAACATCCCGGCCGGCTCGCTGGTGATCAAGTTGCGCGATTTCGACCGCGAGCAGGTCGGCGCGTGGGTCGACATGTGGAACGAGGTCAATCGGGAGCCGATCGCCAACGCGACGGTCAAACCGCTCGCCGCGGACACCGTGTGGTCGATGGGCGAGCTGGCCCGTCAGCCGCTGCTCCTGCTCATGCTGGCGATATTCGGGGCGACGGACGACCCGCCGGTGGACGGCGCCGGTCAGGTCACGCAGGGGCAGCTCTACCAGTGGCTGCTCAACGGCTACGTGAGTCGTGAGGTCACCAAGGCGCCCCGGCCGGCGGGTCGACCGCTGGAGGGCGACGAGGCCGCCGCCCAGGCGGACCGCGAGCTGTGGCAACTCGGAATCGCGGCTTTCGCCATGTTCAACCGGGGGCAGCAGTCGGTCAGTGGCCAGGACCTGGACGCCGACCTGGCGCCGATGCTGCTGTCGTCGGCCGCGTACACCGGGAACCGGAAGCGGTTGTCCCGCCCGCTGGACCCGGCGATCCGTACGATCGCCCGGTTCTTCTTCATCCACGCGGCGGACGTCAACAGCAGTCTCGTCACCGGCAGCAGCTACGAGTTCCTGCACGCGACGTTCGGTGAGTACCTGATCGCCTACCACGTGTTGCATCAACTGGACGGCCTCGCGAACGCGCGGCGATACCTGCCGGTCGGTCAGGAGTGGACCGATGACCAGTTCATCCGTTCCAGCCAGGAGCGCGAGACGTTCGGCCGGTTCCGGGACTACAACCCGTCCGGGCGCAACCTGCTCGGCCGGGTCGCCGCCTACCTAGGAGGATCGTCCGGCCCGGTGATGAGTTGTCGCGCCCGCACCCGTCATACCTGCGACGGGACACGACGAGACGGGAGCATGACGTGACGAGTGCGCACACGGAGGAGCAGATGGGTGGGGTCGACGAGCCGGCCTTCGCAGGGCTGGCGGGTCGGCACCGGCGGGAGCTGCACGTGCACTGCTACCGGATGCTGGGGTCGTTCGAGGATGCCGAGGACGCCGTGCAGGAGACGTTGCTGCGCGCGTGGCGGCGGCGGGAGACCTTCGCGGGGCGTTCGTCGTTCCGGGCCTGGCTGTACCGGATCGCCACGAACGCCTGCCTGGACCTGCTCGCCAGGCGCCGCCCGGAGCCGGCGACCGGCGGCGAGGTGCGGTGGTTGCAGCCGTACCCGGACCGGCTGCTCGACGAGCTGCCGGCGGGCGACGCGGACGAGCCGGAGACCGTCGCGGTCGCGCGGGAGACGATCGAGCTGGCGTACCTGGTGGCGGTCCAGCACCTCGCGCCGCGCCCCCGGGCCGTGTTGATCCTGCGGGACGTGCTGGGCTGGCCGGCGAAGGACGTCGCGGAGCTGCTCGGGGACTCTGTCAACTCGGTGAACAGCGCGCTGCAACGGGCCCGCGCCGGCATGCGCGAGCACCTGCCCGCCGAGCGGCAGGACTGGACCGGCGGCGAGGAGGACGCCGGGACGCGCGAGCTGGTGCGCCGCTTCACCGACGCGAGCGTGGCCAAGGACATCGACGCCCTTGCCGCCATGCTGCGCGACGACGTCCGCTGCTCGATGCCGCCCACTCCCGGCGTCCACGTCGGCCGCGACGCGGTGCTGAACGACTGGGTCCAGGATGGGTTCGCCGACCTGGGACGCCTACGCGCCGTCCCGACCGCCGTGAACCGGCAGCCCGCCGTCGCCTTCTACCTGTGGCGGGAGTCCGAGGGCGCGTACCTGCCGCTGACCATCGACGTCCTGCGCGTCACCGGCGGGGCGGTCGCCGAGATCGTCATCTTCCACGACGACCAGTTCGCGCGGCTCGGGCTGCCGCAGCGCCTCCCGGCGGACGGTGCCAGGTGAGCGCCGCGGCCCCGGCGTCGGGCCGGACCAGCCGTACCCACCGACTGCGCCGGCTCGCCGGTGTCGGGCTCCTCGCCACGCTGGTCGCGGTGCTGGCCACCACCGTCGCCGCCGCGCTCGCCCGGGCCGCCGGCGTCGACTTCGCGGTCCCCGCTGGTGGCGAGACGATCCCGACACCCGGGTTCGCCGTGGTGACCGGCGTCTTCTCGGTCGTGGGCATCGTCATCGCCGCCGCTCTGCTGCGGTGGAGCGTGCGCCCCGCCGCGCGATGGGTGTGGACGGCGGTGTCGCTGACCGCGACCTCGTTGGTCGCGCCCCTGCTCTGCGGGGGCAGCGCCGCCACCATCACCGCCCTTGCCGGACTGCACCTCGTTCCCGCGGCCGTGATGATCCCCGCGCTGAGATGGAGCCTGCGCACCGAGTGACGGTGCCGCGACGCCACCCTCTCGATTAGCGAAGACTCCTCATCTGACTTATGTTCGTGAGGTCGCTCGCGTGGGAGGGGGTGTCGGGGATGGGTCTGCGGACGTTCATCGAGGGCTGGCCGGTGTATCGGCAGCTCACCGGCACGGACCCGTTGGGCCGGGGCGCGGCGGCGAAGTCCGCGCGCTCGGCTGGCCTGACCGCCCGCACCGAGACCGCCGAGAGCGTGGCCCGGTCCGTCTGTCCGTACTGCGCGGTGGGGTGTGGTCAGCGGGTGTACGTCGCCGACGGTCAGGTCACGCAGATCGAGGGTGATCCGGACAGTCCGATCTCGCGAGGTCGGTTGTGTCCGAAGGGTTCGGCGAGCAAGAGTCTGGTGACCAGTCCGTTGCGGCAGACGACGGTCCGCTACCGGCGGCCGTACTCGACGCAGTGGGAAGACCTGGACCTCGACACCGCGCTCGACATGATCGCCGACCGGATCCTCGCCGCCCGCGAGCAGACCTGGGAGGACGTTGACGAGCAGGGCCGGCCGCTCAACCGGACGTTGGGGATCTCCAGTCTGGGCGGGGCGACGCTGGACAACGAGGAGAACTACCTCATCAAGAAGTTGTTCACGGCGATGGGGGCGCTGCAGATCGAGAACCAGGCCCGTATTTGACACTCCGCCACCGTCCCCGGTCTGGGGGCCAGCTTCGGTCGTGGCGGTGCGACGGATTTCCAGCAGGACATCGCCAACGCTGACGTCATCGTCATCCAGGGTTCGAACATGGCCGAGGCGCACCCGGTGGGTTTCCAGTGGGTGATGGAGGCCAAGCGTCGTGGGGCGAAGGTGTTCCATGTCGACCCGCGGTTCACGCGTACGAGCGCGGTGGCCGACGCGTACCTGCCGATCCGGGCGGGCACGGACATCGCCCTGCTCGGCGGCGTGGTGCGCTACATCCTGGACAACGAGCTGGACTTCCGCGAGTACGTGCTCGCCTACACCAACGCGGCGACGATCGTCAGCGAGCAGTTCAGCGACACCGAGGACGGCGACGGCTTCTTCTCCGGCTTCGACCCGGAGACCGGCAGTTACGTGCAGGACAGCTGGCAGTACGAGGGCCACGAGGGCTCCTCCGGCAGCGGGCACACCGCCCAGGAGCGTGACAACGCCGCGGGGTTGGCGCACGAGTCGCACGGCGCGCCGGTGGGCGGACAGACCCAGCGGGACGAGACGTTGCAGCATCCGCGCTGCGTCTACCAGATCCTCAAGCGGCACTTCTCCCGCTACACGCCGGAAATGGTGGAGCGGGTCTGCGGCATCCCGCAGGAGAAGTTCCTCGAACTGGCCCAGGCGTGGACGGCCAACTCCGGCCGGGACCGCACCGGCATGCTGATCTACTCGGTGGGGTGGACGCAGCACAGCGTGGGCGTGCAGTACATCCGTACCGGGGCGATCATCCAGTTGCTGCTGGGCAACATGGGCCGTCCGGGTGGCGGGGTGATGGCCCTGCGCGGTCACGCCAGCATCCAGGGTTCGACGGACATCCCGACCCTGTTCAACCTGCTGCCCGGCTATTTGCCGATGCCGCACCACGCCGACCACCCGACCTTCGGCGAGTGGGTGGACAGCATCCGCCACCCCGGCCAGAAGGGCTTCTGGGGCAACGCCGAGTCGTTCGCCGCCAGCCTGCTCAAGGCGTACTGGGGTGACGCGGCGACGCCGGAGAACGACTACTGCTACGGCTACCTGCCCCGACTGACCGGTGACCACGGCACCTATCAGCAGGTGCTGGACATGATCGACGGGAAGATCAAGGGGTACTTCCTGCTCGGGCAGAACCCGGCGGTGGGCTCGGCGCACGGCCGGGCGCAGCGCCTGGGCATGGCCAACCTCGACTGGCTGGTCGTGCGGGACCTGTTCATGATCGAGAGCGCGACCTTCTGGCAGAACGGCCCCGAGGTGGCCACCGGCGAGATCGTGCCCGAGGAGTGTCGTACCGAGGTGTTCTTCCTGCCGGCCGCCTCGCACGTCGAGAAGGAGGGCACGTTCACCCAGACGCAGCGGTTGTTGCAGTGGCGGGAGAAGGCTGTCGAGCCGCCGGGCGACGCCCGCTCCGAGCTGTGGTTCTTCTACCACCTTGGGCGCAAGCTGCGGGAGAAGCTGGCCGACTCGACGCTGCCGCGTGACCGTGCGCTGCTCGACCTCACCTGGGACTACCCCACGCACGGTCCGCACGCCGAGCCGAGCGCCGAGTCGGTCCTGCGGGAGATCAACGGGTACGACGTGACGACCGGCCGTCCGTTGTCCAGTTTTGCCGAGGCCCGTGCGGACGGCTCCACCGCGATCGGCTGCTGGATCTACACGGGCGTGTACGCCGACGGCGTCAACCAGGCCGCCCGCCGCAAGTCCCGACACGAGCAGGACTGGGTGGCCGCCGAGTGGGGCTGGGCCTGGCCGGCGAACCGCCGCATCCTCTACAACCGCGCCTCGGCCGACCCGGACGGCAACCCGTGGAGTGAACGCAAACGCTACGTGTGGTGGGACGCGGAGAAGGCCGAGTGGACCGGCTACGACGTGCCGGACTTCGAGAAGACCAAGCCCCCGTCGTACCGGCCGCCGGCCGGCGCGGCCGGGCCGAAGGGGATCGCCGGTGACGATCCGTTCGTCATGCAGGGCGACGGCAAGGGTTGGCTCTACGCTCCCAGCGGTGTGCTGGACGGGCCGCTGCCGACGCACTACGAGCCGGTGGAGTCGCCGGTGCGCAACCCGCTCTACCGGCAGCAGGCCAACCCGACCCGCAAGTCGTACGCGCACCCGGTGAACTCGGTCAACCCGAGCCCGCCCGAGGAACACAGCCAGGTTTTCCCGTACGTGTTCACGGTCAGCAGGCTCACCGAGCACCACACCGCCGGTGGGATGAGCCGCACGGTGCGCCCACTGGCCGAGTTGCAGCCGGAGATGTTCGTCGAGGTGTCGCCTGAGTTGGCCGCCGAGGCCGGGTTGGCGCATCTGGGGTGGGCGCACCTGATCAGCGGGCGCGCGGTGATCGAGGCGAAGGTGCTGGTGACCGACCGGCTCACCCCGCTGCGGGTCGACGGTCGGATCATCCACCAGCTGTGGCTGCCGTACCACTTCGGTTACGAGGGTCTGGTCACCGGCGACTCGGCCAACGACCTGTTCGGCATCACCCTCGACCCCAACGTCCTCATCCAGGAGAGCAAGATCGGTACCTGTGACGTCCGGTCGGGCCGCCGGCCCACCGGGACGGCGTTGCTCGACCTGGTCGCCGACTACCAGCGGCGGGCCGGGATCACACCGGGCGGACACGCGCCGGCCGTCACCACCGACCAGGACGTGGAGGGGCGCGATGGCTCCTGACCCGAACAGCCTCTACGGGCCGCTCGATCCGGCGCCGGACGCCGGCTATGTGGACGCGCCGCCGCGGATGGGGTTCTTCACCGACACGAGCGTGTGTATCGGGTGCAAGGCGTGCGAGGTGGCCTGCAAGGAGTGGAA
>NZ_JBEXIA010000066.1:0-14682 GCF_040608335.1 Micromonospora sp. NPDC005194
CGACGAGCGGCTGCTCGACGAGGCCGCGGCGCCCCCGTCCGTAGCGGGCCGACGCGGGAGCGAACGCCGCTGCGCCGACGACCGTCGCCCGGCTCCGCGCCCGCCTGTGGGGCACGCTGCGGGAGCGGGCGCGGCGGGTACGGGGCGTCGGCGGCCTCGCTCTGCAGGCCGGTCTGGCTGCGGCGCTGTCCTGGCTGGTGGTGCGCCACGTGCTGCACGTCTCGCAGCCGGTGTTCGCGCCGATCTCCGCGGTCTCGACCCTCGCCGCGTCGGTCGGGCAACGGCTGCGTCGCACCGTCGAGTTGATCATCGGCGTCACCGTGGGGGTGCTGGTCGGCGACCTGCTGCTCACGGTCACCGGCACCGGGTGGTGGCAACTCGCCCTGATCGTCGTGCTGGCGATCCTCGTCGCGTTGTTCCTCGCCGGCAGCGCGGCGGCGGTGATCCAGGCCGGGGCGACGGCGGTGCTCATCGCCACGTTGAGTCCGTCCGTGCGGGACCTGGAGATTCCCCGCTTCGTGGACGCTCTCGTCGGGGGAGCGGTGGCGCTGCTGGTCACCGCCGTCCTTCTGCCGTTGAGCCCGCTGCGGGTGCTCAACCGGGCCGCGCGCCCGGCGTTGGACCTGCTCAGCACCCAGCTCGACGCCACCGCTGGCGCGCTGGCCGACCGCGACATCGCCCGTGCGCTGGCCGCCCGGACGCAGCTGCGGGAGAACAAGGACGAGCTGCGGGCGCTGATCGAGGCGACCCAGGGGGCCCGGGAGGCCAGCACCCTCTCGCCGGTGCACTGGCATGAGCGGCACGGGCCGGTGGGCCGGTACGCGCAGGCGGCGGGACCGATCGACCGGGCGATGCGCAACGCCGGAACGCTGATCCGCCGCGCGGTGACCGTGATCGACGACGGCGAGCCGATCCCGAGGCAGCTGCCGGAGGCCGTCGCCGACCTCGCCGAGGCGGTACGCGTGCTCAAGCGGCAGTTCGCCGCCGGTCACGAACCCACCCAGGCGCGGGAGCAGGCCCTGCGGGCGGTGTGCGCCGCCGGTGACGCCTACCGGGAGGGGGTCGGTTTCTCCGGTGCCGTCGTGGTGGCGCAGGTCCGGACGACCGTCAGCGATCTGCTGGTGGCCACCGGGCTGACGCAGGAGGTCGCGAACCGGCTGGTCCGCCGCGTGTTCGGGGGGCCGGAGCGTCGCACCGGCGATCGGCGATGAAGGTCATGGCAGCACGTTGAGCCACGGCTGTTGCATCTTGAGCCAAAGTAGTGCCATGATGGTGCCATGGACTTGAGGCCGTACGTCGAGAACCTGCGCAACGAGTTCGCTGTGGCCGCCGAGGGCGTCGACCCGGAGGGTCGGGTGCTGGCCGAGCGACTCTTCACCCAACTGGAGGCGGCGACCCACCTCACGCTGCTCGAGGCGCTGTCCGACGCGGCCGACGAGATCACCCGCGATCTCGCCCCCGGGTCGGTGCACGTCCGGCTGCGCGGGCGTGAGCCCAATTTCGTGGTGACGCCCGCGAACCCGCCGGCGGACAGCACGGATGCGGTCAGCGAACCGCCTCCGGCGCCGGCGCCGCTGCTCCCGCCCGAGGGCGACGAGGGCGGCACGTCCCGGATCAACCTCCGCCTCCCCGACCATCTCAAGGCCAGCGTCGACGGGGCCGCCAGCCGGGCCGGGCTGTCCGTCAACGCCTGGCTGGTGCGAGCCGTCGCCGCCGCCGTCGCGGCCGGCGGCACGGATCGCCAGCCACCGCGCCGGCTGGAGCCGCCGCGGCCTGGCCAGCACGTCACCGGCTGGGCGCGCTGACCGCCGCGCCCCTTTCCGATTCCGCTCGCCTTCGCCACGCACCTCCCGGGAGACCACCATGCCTGTTTTCGATACGCCAGAACCGATTTCCGTCCAGGTCGAGCTGCCCGTCGGGGACGCCTGGATCGCTGCGACCGACCGCACCGACACGGTGGTGCAGGTGCGCCCCCGCGACCCGTCGAGCAAGGCCGACGTGAGCGCCGCGGAGCAGACCACCGTCGAGTACGCCGCCGGGCTCCTGCGGATCAGGGTGCCGAAGAGCTGGCGCCGATACGGCTTCGGCTCCGGCCCCTCGGTCGACGTCCTCATCGAGGTGCCGAGCGGGACACGGCTGCATGCCGAGGCGGCGTGGGCGGCGTTCCGCGGCGAGGGGCGGCTCGGCGAGTGTCGCATCAAGACCGGCAGCGGGATCCGGCTCGAGGAGACCGGGCCGTTGGAGATCGACAGCAGCCACGGCGAGGTCGCGGTGGAGCGTGTCACCGGTTCCGCCCGGGTGAAGGCCTCCTCCGGAAAGGTGCGCCTCGGCGCGGTCGACGGCACCGCGGAGATCAAGAACTCCTCCGGTGACTGCTGGATCGGCCGCAGCGGCGGTGACGTCCGGGTCAACACCGCGTACGGCGACATCACGGTGGACGCGTCGATGGCCTCGGTGGCGGCACGCACCGCGTACGGCAACGTCCGGCTGGGCGAGGTCGTACGCGGGTCGGTCGAGTCGCACACCTCGTACGGCGCGATCGAGGTCGGGGTCCGGCGCGGCACCGCCGCCTGGCTCGACGTCAGTTCCCGGCACGGGCGCGTGCACAACGCGCTCGAGTCGACCGACAGCCCGGCCGAGACCGACGAGACGGTCGAGATCCGCGCGAACACCTCCTACGGCGACATCACGATCCGCCGTGCCTGATCCGCCGCGACCCCCGACCACAAATGAGGAGACCATGACCAGCAGCAGGAAACCCGCGATCGTCACCACGGAGCTGCGGAAGTCCTACGGTGACAAGGTCGTGCTCGACGGCATCGACCTGATGATCACCGAGGGAACGATCTTCGCGCTGCTCGGCCCGAACGGCGCCGGCAAGACCACCACAGTGCAGATCCTCTCCACCCTGCTCCGGGCGGACGGCGGCCACGCCCGCGTCCTCGGCCACGACGTGACCCGTGAGCCCGACGCGGTTCGTGAGCTGATCGGCGTCACCGGCCAGTTCTCCGCCGTGGACAACCTGCTCACCGGTCGGGAGAACCTGAACCTGATGGCCGACCTGTGTCATCTGGACCGGGCGACGGGTCGGCGACGGATCGCCGACCTGCTCGGGCAGTTCGACCTCACGGAGGCGGCGGACAAGCCGGCCGCGACGTACTCCGGCGGCATGCGCCGTCGGCTCGACCTCGCGATGACCCTGGTCGGCGACCCCCGCGTCATCTTCCTCGACGAGCCGACGACCGGCCTCGACCCGCGCAGCCGCCGCGCCATGTGGCACATCATCCGGGCCCTCGCCGCCGAGGGCGTCACCATCCTGCTGACGACCCAGTACCTGGAGGAGGCCGATCAGCTCGCCGACCGCGTCGCGTTCCTCGACCACGGCCGGCTGATCGCCGAGGGCACCCCGCACGAGCTCAAGCGGCTCATCCCGGGCGGCCACGTCGTGTTGCGGTTCGCCGACCAGGAGGGGCTCGACTCGGCGGCCCGTACGTTCGCGGCGGCCACCCGGGACGACGCCGCGCTGACCCTCCAGGTGCCGAGCGACGGCGGGGTCGGTTCGTTGCGGTCCGTCCTCGACCACCTCGACCGCGACGCGATCACCGTGGCCGGCCTCGCGGTGCACACCCCCGACCTCGACGACGTCTTCCTCGCCCTCACCGGCCAACCCGACAGCCGAGCCAATCAACCCGACAGCCACCCCGCCACCCGGGCCGGGCGGTCCGGTCACGAAAGGGCCTCCGCGCGATGAGCACCCTCAACCTCGCCCTGCGCGACTCGAACACCATGCTGCGGCGCAACCTCCTGCACATGCGGCGCTACCCCTCGCTGACCCTCATGCTCGTCGGCATCCCGGTCATCCTTCTGCTGCTCTTCGTCTACGTCTTCGGCGGCACGCTCGGCGCCGGCCTCGGACCCTCCGGCGACCGCGCCGACTACGCCAACTACGTCACCCCCGGCATCCTGCTCATTACGGTGGCCAGCGCGGCGCAGGGCACCGCGATCTCGGTCGCCATGGACATGGCCGAGGGCATCATCGCCCGCTTCCGTACGATGGCGATCTTCCGGCCGTCGGTTCTCACCGGCCACGTCGTGGGCAGCGTGCTCCAGACGATGTTCAGCCTCGCGGCCGTCACCGGCGTAGCGCTGCTGGTCGGGTTCCGTCCCACCGCCAATGCCGTCGAATGGCTCGCCGCGATCGGCGTCCTCACCATGATCACCGTCGCGGTCACCTGGCTGTCGGTCGCGCTCGGCCTGGTCACGAAGAGCGTCGAGACGGCCAGCAACCTGCCCATGCCGCTGGTGCTCCTGCCATTTCTCGGCAGCGGGTTCGTCCCCACCGACTCCATGCCGACGCCGGTACGCCTGTTCGCCGACTACCAACCCTTCACCCCGGTCATGGAAACCCTCCGGGGCCTCCTGCTCGGCACCGGAATCGGCAGCAACGGGGTCCTCGCGGTCGCCTGGTGCGCCGTCATCACGGTGGCCTGCTTCCTCTGGGCCAAGGCGCTCTACAACCGCGGCCGGACCGCCTGACCCGACCGGCCCTCGCGCCTGACCCACCCGATCCGCCTGACCCGCCCGGCCCGCCCCGGTCCGGCCCTTCGGGGTCGGGCCGGGGCGCATGATCGACCCCAGCTCGGCGATGTCGCGGTGTCCCGCCGACCGGATACCGCGACATCGCCAACCTGGAGTCGATCACCACCGCGGGATCGCCGCGGAGTCCCCACCCCGACCCTGGCCGCGACGCCGGAGGCGCGGGCGCCCACGAGACGCGCTGGCTCGAGACCGTGCGCGCGGCGACCGCGAAACGTCGAATGTTATCGATAACACGATTCCCGGACCGGGCACGCGAGGTGCACGTCGGCGACCGGAGTGCGCGCTCATGGGCTCGGCGGCGGCTGCGGCGCGGGTCATAGATCTGATCATGCGAGGCTGGCGGCCGCAGCGATGTTATCGCTGACATCGCCGACGACCCGGCCACCGTCGCGATCGGACCGTCATCCCGTGGCCCAGTGGTGCGGGACCTTGCTGTCGCCCTGCCGGCTGAGGAGGCGCCGGGCCGACGGCCGGCCGGGGAGGTGTCGGGCCGCCCGCCGGGCGAGGAGGTTTCGGCCGGCTGCCGTTCAGATGTCGCCCTCCCTGCGCTGCCGCGACCGGGCTGGAGGCGGAATCGCGGACTTTGCACCAATCCGGTAGCTACCCGCCCAAGTGGGCGCGCGGGCCTCCGCGTTCCGTTACGGAGCTGTTGCAGCTAGATGTCTTGACGGCGCTGGATGTGAGCGTTAACACTATCCCCGTTAACGGTGGAGGTGAACATGGAGCGTGTGGACGGAGCTGCCGAAAGCTACGTCGTGGGTGTCGACTTCGGCACTCTCTCCGGGCGGGCCCTGGTGGTCCGGGTTTCCGACGGTGCCGAGTTGGGGACCGCGGTGCACGAGTACGGCGACGGGGTCATCAGCGAGACGCTGCCCGGAGGTCGACCGCTGCCCCCGGACTGGGCGCTGCAAAATCCGGACGACTACCGCGACGTGCTGCGCCACGCCGTCCCGGCGGCGGTGTCCGCCGCGGGAGTGGACCCCGCATCGGTGGTGGGCATCGGCATCGACTTCACCGCCTGCACCGTGCTGCCGACCGACGCCCACGGCACCCCGCTCTGCGAGGATCCCGACCTGCGCGACCGGCCGCACTCCTGGGTCAAACTGTGGAAGCACCACGCCGCGCAGCCGCACGCCGACCGGATCAACGCGCTGGCCCACGAGCGGGCGGAGCCGTGGATCGGCCGGTACGGCGGCAAGATCTCCGCCGAGTGGCAGTACGCCAAGGGTCTGCAGATCCTGGAGGAGGACCCGGAGATCTACCACCGGGCCGAGCGGTTCATCGAGGCCGCCGACTGGATCGTCTGGCAGCTCAGCGGCACCGAGACCCGTAACGTCTGCACCGCGGGCTACAAGGGCATCCTGCAGGACGGGCAGTACCCGTCCGACAGCTTCCTGACCGCGCTCAACCCCGACTTCGGCGACTTCGTGGCCAAGCTCGACGGTCCGCTGCTGCCGCTCGGCGCACGCGCCGGCACGCTCACCGCCCGCGCCTCGGCCTGGACCGGTCTGCCGGAGGGGATCGCGGTGGCCGTCGGCAACGTCGACGCGCACGTCACCGCGGCGTCCGCGCAGGCGGTGGAGCCCGGTCGGCTGGTCGCCATCATGGGCACCTCGACCTGCCACGTCGTCAACGGCGCGGAGGTCGCCGAGGTGGCTGGCATGTGCGGTGTCGTGGACGGCGGCATCAGCCCCGGCGCCTGGGGCTACGAGGCCGGGCAGAGCGGCGTCGGCGACATCTTCGGCTGGTTCGTCGCGCACGGCGCGCCCGCCGGGCTCGACTCGCACGAACGCCTCACCGAGCTTGCCGCCAGCCAGCCGGTCGGCGCACACGGCCTGGTCGCGTTGGACTGGTGGAACGGCAACCGCTCGCTGCTGGTCAACCACGACCTCAGCGGGATGATCGTCGGGATGACCCTGGCCACCCGGCCGCAGGACATCTACCGTGCGTTGCTGGAGTCCACGGCGTACGGCACCAGGATGATCATCGACGCGTTCGTCGAGGCCGGGGTGCCGGTGAACGACCTGGTGATCGCCGGCGGTCTCACCAACAACAAGCTGCTGATGCAGATCTACGCCGACGTGACCAAGCGACCGCTGAACATCATCGCCTCGGCGCAGGGGCCGGCGCTCGGGTCGGCGATCCACGCCGCCGTCGCCGCCGGGGCGTACCCGTCGATCCACGAGGCGTCGCAAGCGATGGGGCGGGTGCACGAGGCCGTCTACACGCCGGATCCCGACCGGGCGCGCGCCTACGACGCCCTGTACGCCGAGTACCGGGCGCTGCATGACCACTTCGGTCGGGGCGGCAACGACGTCATGCTCCGCCTGCGGGCGATCCGCAACGCGGCGGTCGAGGCCGTCGCGGCCACGCACGAGGCCCCGCTGGAGGTCGTCGGATGAGCGCAGAGGTAGGTCGACAGATCCGCGAGCTGCGCGAGAGCGTCGCCCGCCTGCACAGCGAGCTGACCCGGTACAACCTGGTCGCCTGGACGTCCGGCAACGTCTCGGCGCGGGTCCCCGGTCAGGACCTCATGGTGATCAAGCCGAGCGGTGTGGGCTACGACGACCTCACGGCCGACACCATGGTGGTCTGCGACCTCGACGGTGTCCTCGTCGAGGGGGACCTCGCCCCGTCCAGCGACACGGCCGCCCACGCCTACGTCTACCGCGCCATGCCCGAGGTCGGCGGTGTCGTGCACACGCACAGCTCGTACGCCAGCGCCTGGGCCGCCTGCGGGGAGGCGATCCCCTGCCACCTCACGGCCCAGGCCGACGAGTTCGGTGGGGAGATCCCGCTGGGCCCGTTCGCGCTGATCGGCGGCGACGACATCGGCAAGGGGATCGTCGCCACCCTCGCCGGGCACCGCTCTCCCGCGGTGCTGATGCGCAACCACGGTGTCTTCTCCATCGGTCGGGACGCCCGGGCGGCGGTCAAGGCCGCGGTCATGTGCGAGGACGTGGCCCGCACCGCGTACCTGGCGCGGACCCTCGGGCAGCCGGTGCCGATCGCGCAGGCCGACATCGACGCCCTCTACCACCGCTACCAGAACGTCTACGGGCAACAAACAGTCGCACCGGCAGGTCCCTGACCGTCTCCATCGGCCGTCCGGGCCCGCCGGTCTGCTCCACCGACGCACCAGCACGCACCACCCGCGTACGCCACCCTTCGCACGTCGGCGGCTCGCGCGGTCCCACCACACCACAGCCAAGGAGAACTGATGAGAAAGATGCGAACGCAGTCCGCTCCGTGGCGCGCTGTCGCGGTCCTCGCCAGCGTGCTGCTCGTGGGCGGCGTGGCGGCCTGCGGCAACAGCGACACCGGCGGCGGCGGGTCCAAGGACGACGGCAAGATCACGATGGGCTTCTCCCAGGTCGGTGCGGAGAGCGGGTGGCGTACCGCGAACACCACCTCGATCAAGGATGCCGCGGCCGCGGCGGGCATCGAGCTGAAGTTCGACGACGCTCAGCAGAAGCAGGAAAACCAGATCAAGGCGATCCGTAACTACATCCAGCAGAAGGTCGACGTGATCGCCTTCTCGCCGGTGGTGGAGTCCGGGTGGGACACCGTCCTCAAGGAGGCCAAGGACGCCGGCATTCCGGTCATCCTGACCGACCGCTCGGTCGACTCGGCCGACAAGACCCTCTACAAGACCTTCCTCGGCTCGGACTTCGTCAAGGAGGGCCGTCTCGCCGGTGAGTGGCTGGTCGAGCAGAAGAAGGCCGCCTCGGGCCCGGTGAACATCGTGGAGTTGCAGGGCACCACCGGCGCGGCGCCGGCCAACGACCGCAAGAAGGGCTTCGCCGAGGCGATCGCCGCCAACCCGAACCTGAAGGTCATCGCCTCGCAGACGGGCGACTTCACCCGGGCCGGCGGCAAGCAGGTCATGGAGCAGTTCCTCAAGGCCAACCCGAAGATCGACGTGCTGTTCGCGCACAACGACGACATGGGTCTGGGCGCGCTCGAGGCGATCACCGCGGCCGGCAAGGTGCCCGGCAAGGACATCACCATCATCACTGTGGACGCCGTCAAGGACGGTATGCAGGCCCTGGCCGACGGGAAGTTCAACTTCATCGCGGAGTGCAGCCCGTTGCTCGGCCCGCAGCTGATGGACCTGGCCAAGAAGGTCCACGCGGGCGAGACGGTGCCGGCTCGGATCGAGACCGAGGAGACCACCTTCACGACTGAGCAGGCCAAGGAGGCTCTGCCCAACCGCAAGTACTGATCGACGCAGGGGGGTCGCCGCGCTCGCGTGGCGACCCCGCCGCGTCGCCCCATAAACCCGAACGGACCGGGCATGACCCGCGCCACGCCCGCCCGAGCCTCCCGCCGGGGCGGCCGGGCGGGCGCGGTGGGAGCGCAGCGGCCCATCCGCGTCGACAACCCCCAGAAGAGGTCTGATGGGATGACGGATAGCCGTCCGGTCCTGACGATGACCGGGATCAGCAAGTCCTTTCCCGGGGTGCGCGCACTCCACGACGTCAACTTCCGGCTCTTCCCCGGCGAGGTGCACGCCCTGTTGGGCGAGAACGGCGCCGGCAAGTCGACCCTCATCAAGGTGCTGACCGGCGTCTACGACACCGACGAGGGCACGATCACCCTCGACGGTGAGCCGGTGTCCTTCACCGGCCCGATGCAGGCGACGGCAGCCGGGGTGAGCACCGTCTACCAGGAGGTCAATCTCTGCACCAACCTCTCGGTGGCGGAGAACATCTTCATCGGCCGCCAGCCGCGGCTTTTCGGCGCCGTCCGCTGGGGTGAGGTCCGCCGACGGGCACGCGCGCTCCTGGCCCGCCTCGACCTCGACCTCGACGTCAGCGCGCCGCTGGGCTCGTACTCCCTCGCGATCCAGCAGATGGTCGCGATCGCCCGTGCGATCGACATCCAGGCCCGGGTGCTGATCCTGGACGAGCCGACGTCCAGCCTCGACGCGGGTGAGGTCGCGCAACTGTTCCGCATCATGCGGCAACTGCGTGACGAGGGCATCGCGATCCTGTTCGTGACCCACTTCCTCGACCAGGTCTACGAGATCGCCGACCGCATCACGGTGCTGCGCAACGGCGGGCTCGTCGGCGAGTACCTGACCGCCGAGCTGCCCCAGCTGAGCCTCGTCGAGAAGATGATCGGCAAGGAACTCGACGTCCTCGAAGGGATCGAGGAGCACTCCCGGCGGGACCTGGCCGAGCTGGAGGAGGGCACCCCCCTGGTGGCGGTGTCGAACCTCGGCCGGGCGGGCGCGGTCGCGCCGTTCAGCCTGACCATTCATTCCGGCGAGGTGGTGGGCCTGGCCGGTCTGCTGGGCTCCGGGCGTACCGAGGTGGCGCGGCTGTTCTTCGGCGCCGACCGGGCCGACGGCGGGCAGGTCGCGATCGACGGCACGTCGGGCAGTCTGCGTACCCCCGCGCAGGCCATCGACCAGGGCGTCGGCTTCTGCTCGGAGAACCGCCGGGCCGAGGGCATCGTTCCCGAACTGTCGGTCCGCGAGAACATCATCCTCGCCATGCAGGCCGCCCGCGGCTGGCTGCGGCCCATCCCGCGCCGCCGCCAGGACGAGCTGGTCGACAAGTACGTCAAGGCCCTCAACATCCGTCCGGCGGACCCGGAGGTGCCGGTCCGCAACCTCTCCGGCGGCAACCAGCAGAAGGTGCTGCTGGCCCGGTGGCTGATCACCGAGCCGCGGCTGCTGATCCTGGACGAGCCGACCCGGGGCATCGACATCGGCGCGAAGACCGAGATCCAGCGGCTCGTGACGCAGTTGTCCGACGGCGGGATGGCGGTGCTGTTCATCTCCGCCGAGTTGGAGGAGGTGCTGCGCCTCAGCCACAAGGTGGCGGTCATGCGCGACCGGCAGATGGTCGCGCAGCTCGCCAACGACGAGGACCTCGACGCCGAGCGCATCATGCAGACGATCGCGAGTGGATCTCACCGGGAGGAGGTGGACCGATGAACGACACCATGGGCCGCTATCGGACGATGATCGGTCACCGGCTGTTCTGGCCCGTCGCCGTGCTGGTCGCCATGCTCGCCGCGAACACGATCTACCGGCCCGGGTTCCTGTCCATCGAGCTCAAGGACGGGCACCTGTACGGCTCGCCGATCGACATCCTGCGGTTGAGCGCGCCGCTGATCCTCGTGGCGCTGGGCATGACCCTGGTCATCTCGACCGGCGGCATCGACCTGTCGGTGGGCTCGGTGTGCGCGATCAGCGGCGCGATGGCCTGCATGTACATCAGCAAGCAGCCCGACCAGAACAGTCTCACCGTGGTGCTGACCGCCCTCGCGATGGCGTTGGGGGTCGCGCTCGTGCTCGGCGTCTGGAACGGGGTGCTGGTGGCCGTGATCGGGATCCAACCGATCATCGCCACGCTGATCCTGATGGTGGCCGGCCGGGGCCTCGCCCAGCTGATCACCCAGGGTCAGATCATCACGATCAACTCCGAGCCGTTCCGGGCGATCGGGCTGGGCCACCTGCTCACCCTGCCGCTGGCCATCTTCATCGCCCTCGCCGCGGCACTGCTCGTCGCCGCGTTCACCCGCCGTACCGCACTCGGCATGATCATCGAGTCGGTGGGCGGCAACGCGGAGGCGAGCCGACTCGCCGGCATCCGCTCCGGTCGGGTCATCTTCCTCGCGTACGTCGTCAGCGCCGTCTGCGCGGCGATCGCCGGCTTCATGATGACGGCCAACGTCTCCAGCGCCGACGGCAACGCCGTCGGCCTCTGGGTGGAGTTGGACGCCATCCTCGCGGTCGTCATCGGTGGCACGTCCCTCGCCGGCGGCCGGTTCTTCCTGAGCGGCACGATCCTCGGCGCGCTGATCATCCAGACCCTGACCACCACGGTGTACGCCATGAACATCTCACCGCAGACGTCGCTGCTGTTCAAAGCGGTAGTCGTCATCGCCGTCTGCCTCATCCAGGCGCCGGCCTTCCGAGCCAAGTTCAGCCGGCGCAGAAGAAGCGCCCCGCCGCCGCGCCCCGTCGCCGACAAGCCGAAGGAGCAGGTGCCGGCATGACCACCGGATCGCTCACCGCCCCCCGCCGCACCCGGATCCGGCTGCCTCGGCGGCAGGTGCCGGTGCTTGCCACGCTCGCCCTGCTCCTGGTGATGTACGGCATCGGCGTGTCCCAGTACACGGCGTTCTCGAACGTGCAGGTCATCTTCAACGTCTTCATCGACAACGGCTTCCTGCTCGTCGTCGCGGTGGGGATGACCTTCGTGATCCTCACCGGTGGCATCGACCTGTCGGTGGGGTCCGTCGTCGCCATGACGGCGATGGTGTCGGCGGATCTGTTGCAGAAGGGTCTGCCCGCGGCGCTCGTGCTCGTCATCGCCCTGCTCATCGGCCCGACGCTCGGCCTGTTGATGGGGTGCGCCATCCACTTCTTCGACATCCAGCCGTTCATCGTCACGCTCGCCGGGATGTTCTTCGCCCGCGGCATGTGCACGTTCATTTCCGGCTCGTCCATCCCGATCACCGACGGGTTCTGGACCAGGATGTCGCAGGAGCGGATCGGGGACCCCCGGGGCAACTTCGTCTCGATCAGCGTGTTGATCGCCTTCGCCGTGGTGCTCGTCGCGGCGTACGTGCTGGCCTACACCCGGTTGGGGCGCAACGTGTACGCGGTCGGCGGCAACCCGCAGTCGGCGCTGCTGATGGGTCTGCCGTTGGGGCGGACCCGGATCGCCGTCTACACGATCAGCGGTCTGTGCTCCGCGATCGGTGGCATCCTGCTGTCCTTCTACACCCTCTCGGGCGCGCCGCTGATCGCGGTCGGCATGGAGTTGGACGTCATCGCCGCCGTCGTGATCGGAGGCACCGTGCTCACCGGTGGCTCGGGTTACGTCTTCGGCACGGTGCTCGGCGTGCTGGTGCTGGGTGTGATCCAGACCCTCATCACCTTCGACGGGAGTCTCAACTCCTGGTGGACCAAGATCGTGATCGGCGGACTGCTCTTCGCGTTCATCCTCCTCCAGCGCCTCATCGGAATTCGTTACAAGTGACCGTTCCTCTCGCGGAAGGCAACCCCATGGCACCACAAACCCACCCCGAGATCTGGTTCCTCACCGGCAGCCAAGGCATGTACGGCGAGGAGACGCTCCGGCAGGTCGCCGAGCAGTCCCGCCAGATCGCGGCCGCGCTCGACGACTCGCCGCAGATTCCCGCCCGGGTGGTCTGGAAGCCCGTCCTGACCAACAGCGGTGAGATCCTGCAGGTCTGCCGGGACGCCGCCGCGCAGGGGGCCATCGGGGTCATCGCGTGGATGCACACGTTCTCACCGGCGAAGATGTGGATCTCCGGTCTGGACGCCCTGCAGACGCCACTGCTGCACCTGCACACCCAGGCGAACGTCCTGCTGCCGTGGGACGAGATCGACATGGACTTCATGAACCTGAACCAGGCCGCCCACGGCGACCGTGAGTTCGGGTATATCCAGACCCGCCTCGGGGTGGCCCGCAAGACCGTCGCCGGGCACGTGAGTGACCCGCGGGTGACCGGCCGGGTCGGGGCCTGGGCCCGCGCGGCGCTCGGCTGGTCGGCGATGCGGTCGCTGCGGCTGGCCCGCTTCGGCGACAACATGCGCGACGTCGCGGTGACCGAGGGTGACAAGGTCGAGGCGGAGCTGCGCTTCGGGGTGTCGGTCAACACCTACGGCGTCAACGACCTGGTCCAGGTGGTCGGCGAGGTCGCCGACGCCGACGTGGACGAGCTGGTCAAGGAGTACGACGACAGCTACCGCGTCGGCGCCGAGCTGCTTCCCGGGGGCGAGCGGCACGACTCGCTGCGCTACGCGGCCCGTCTGGAGCTCGGCATGCGCGCGTTCCTGGACGCCGGCGGCTTCCGCGCGTTCACCACCAACTTCGAGGACCTCGGTGGTCTGCGTCAGCTGCCCGGCATCGCCGTGCAGCGGCTGATGGCCGACGGCTACGGCTTCGGTGGCGAGGGCGACTGGAAGACGTCCGTCCTGGTCCACACCCTCAAGGCGATGTCGGTGGGGGTCGCGGGCGGTACGTCGTTCATGGAGGACTACACCTACGACCTGACTCCGGGTCAGGAGCTGGTGCTGGGCGCCCACATGCTCGAGGTCTGCCCGACCATCGCGTCAGACGTGCCCAACGTGGAGATCCACCCGCTGAGCATCGGCGGGCGGGAGGACCCGGTGCGGCTCGTGTTCGACGCCGCGCCCGGCCCGGCGGTGGTGCTCGGCCTGGCCGACATGGGGGAGCGGTTCCGGCTCGTGGCCAACGAGATCGACGTCGTGACGCCGCCGCAGCCGCTGCGCCGGCTGCCGGTCGCCCGCGCCGTCTGGCGGCCGCGACCGGACCTGCCCGGCTCGGCCGAGGCGTGGATCACCGCCGGCGCCCCGCACCACACCGTGCTGTCGCAGGCGGTGGGCACCGAGGAGCTGCACGACCTGGCCGAGATGAGCCGGACGGAGCTCGTCGTCATCGACGCCGACACCGAGCCGCGCCGCTTCGCCGACGAGATCCGCTGGAACCAGGCCTACTACCGGCTGGCCCGCGGCTTCTGATCCGCGCGCTCGGAGCGTTCTGACAAACGGGTGGTCCATCCCTGCCTGCGGGCGGGGGTGGGCCACCCGTTCGCGTGTGCGCCAGCAGGGCCACGAGGCGGTTGTGTTACGCCTTGACTAACAGCATGTTATCGCTCACAGTCTATAGCCAAGATGGTCGATGTCGTTGGCTGGTCCGGCCGCGCGCGCGTCCTACCCCGCGGTTTCGGCACCTCGTCGCCGCGACGGTCGGGCGATCGGTGTTAGCGATCACATGGTCGGGCGTGGTCAGCTCGGTGCCCCGCCCGGTGCCGCGGACGCCGACCCAGACCGCAGGTTCGCGTCAGCAGAGGAGGATCATGCTTTCCATCGGTCGGGTTCCCCGGGGTGCGCCACGTGGGCGCGGGTGGCTGTCGAGACTCGCCGTCGCCGCGATGACACTGGTGGTCGGTGGCGCGGCCGCGGCGGTGGCCGCGGCGCCCGCGGCCGCGGCGACGGTCGACACCAGCGCCTGGTACGTGTTGGTGAACCGCAACAGCGGCAAGGCATTGGACGTGTACAACCTGGCCACG
>NZ_JBEXIA010000067.1:0-12579 GCF_040608335.1 Micromonospora sp. NPDC005194
CTCGCGGCGCGGCGGCCTGCGAGCGGGGGGCTCGTGGCGCCGGGACGGTGTGTAACGACCGTCGGGCCGGGGGGATTCCCGGGGCGGCCCGCGAGCGGGGCTCGTGGCGCCGGGACCGTGTGTAACGACCGTCGGGCCGGAGTCATTCCCGGGCCACCGGGGCCGAATAGCGGACCCGGGGGCGAGCCCACGGTCGTTCCGGGGGGTCTGCAACGACCCGGCCCGGGGCTGGCCATTCCCCCGCCGGTCGAGCGGGCGGGGCGGGTGGCCGTGGTCCTGCGATCGTCAGGGTATGTAACGACCCCCGGCCCGCCACGATTCCAGCCCACGGATGCACCCGGTCACACCCCAACAGCCCCAGAAACGGACATCCCACCCAACCGGGCACGACCCCGACCGGCCGCACCGGACAGCCGGGCTGATCGACTCCAGACCGGCGATACCGCGGCATCCGGCCAGCCAGACACACCCACATCGCCGACGCCACGATCAGGGCAACCCGACCGGGCCGGTCACGTCGACCTGACCTGCCCGAACACGCCTCCGCCGGGACCAGGCCCGCGCGGACGTCCCGGGCACGGCGACCTGGGCGAAACTGCGGGTGTGATCGACTCGGGATCCTGGATATCGGGCTGTCCCGGTCGTCCGGATGCCGGTTTTCCGACCACGCGAGTCGATCACGTCCCGTCGGAGGGATGACAGGGGGCTGGCGCCCGTCGGGAGATCCGACGGGCGCCAGCCTGAAGTGCGCTCCGGGCACTGCCCGGTTGGTGGTACGGCGATCAGTGCGCGGCCCCGCTGAAGCGCTGGCGGCGACGCCAGGCCAGGGTCAGCAGCAGCATGATCGCGCCGGCGCCGACGAGGCCGCCGCCGAGCTTCATGGGCGTACCGATGCTGTCACCGGTGACGGGCAGCGGCTGCTTCTTGTGCAGCACCCGCAGCTCCGTGCTGGCGGTCCGGCCGGACTCGCGGCCCGTGGCGGTGAAGGTCAGCAGACCGGTCACCGACGGCTTGTAGCTCTTGGTGAAGCCGCCCTGGGCGTTGGTGAACGCCGTGAACTGCAGCGGCGCGCTCGCCTGGTACGCCACCGGCGCCATGGCCACGGTGGTGCCGTCGCTGCGGCGGGCCGGCGCCTTGCCTGCGGCCGGGGCCGCAATCGGGGTGACGGTCACCGTGATGTCGACGGTCTCGTTGGGGCCGAAGTTGGTGCCGGTCAGGATGACCGTCTCGCCGAGGAAGATCGTCGGCCGGTTGACGGTCAGGGACGCGGCGGTCGGCGGGTACGGCGGCGGCTGAGTCGGATCGGTGGTCGCGCTGGGCGTCGGCTGCGGCTGTGCCGCCCCCGCTGCCGTCGGCACGGCCACCACGGCCAGGCCGACCGTGAGCGCCATGATGATGCGGGATAGCCGCATGATTGGTTCCCTCCTACTGGTCACAGCTTGGTGCGGAATGAACTTGGGTGGTCCACGGGCTGGCGGTGGGGGTCAGCCATAGCTCGGCCTGCCCGACGTCGGTCTTGGCCGTCAGGACGGTGACCTCCAGCGCCCTCTCGACGCCGGGGCCGATGTCGACGTTGGCCGTCGCCACCTGGCGGCGGCGTTCGGTGCCGCTGCCCAGTGCCGTCTCAGCCCCGTCGAGCCGGGCGTCGAGCACGGAGCCGCCAGCCGGGCTGTAGATCGACACCAGCGTGCGGACGGTGTACGGATCGCCAGCCAGACCGAGGCCAAGGATCGATTTGCTGAGCCCTGACTTCGGCGCCGTCGAGCGCAGGGTCACCCGCAGCCGGAGCTCGCGGCGGCCGTCGGGCCGGCATTCGCCGACCGTGAGGTTCGCCGTCGGCCGCAGGTAGTAGCCGAGCTTTGCGCCGCTGCCATCGTTGAGGAACACGCCGACAGTCGGCACGGTGTCCTGTTCCGGGAGCGTCCCGGCCATCCGGCTGTCGCCGAATGTCCGCTGTTCTTCCGGATGAGCACTCCAGAACAATATCCGGCGTTCCGTGATAGCACGGTCGAATGCGGACAACAACACCCGTGGGTTGACATTCTTCTTGAAGAAGGCGTCAAACACCGCGGCGGCCGACGACGCGAAGTAGGCGTCCTGCTGCGCGGTGCCCAGCCGCTGGTAGGTCTCGTTGAGCAGGGTCTGCACGACCTTCTCGCTGGCCAGCGGCACTCCACCGGGCACCAGCACCGGGCCGGTCGCCTTCAGCAGGTAGGACAGCACCACCGGGTCGACGGCGAGAACGCCATCGACGGTGGTCCCGGTCTTGCGCCGGAACATCTCCCGGTACAGGGCGGCGGCGGTCGGGAAGTGCGGGGTGAGGTTCACGTCGGCGGGGTAGATGCCCGGCAGGTCGGTCCAGACCGCTCGGGTCTCGGCGGGCAGCTTCAACGCGGGAGTGAACCGGCCGAGGGACGCGCTACTGCCCTGCGGGCCCATCCGAACCCGCCCGTTCTCGGCCTCGATCATCGCGTACGCGCCGAACATGCCGCCGGTGGCACGCAGCTCGGCCAGGTTCTGCGAGACGAGCAGGTAACGCCGCGAGCCATTCGCACCGAGCAGCGGCGGCAGCAGCCGTGCGCCCTGGTCGGCCGCAGCGGTGAGACTGGCCAGCCGGTCGATCTCGCCACGTAGATCGGTCAGCGCCTGGCGCACCTGGTTGACCAGCCGGTCGACGGGCACCTCGCTCAGGTCACGGCGGGTGGCCTGCACCGCGTCGTTCGCCCGGGTCAGCTCTGCGGAGACCGAGCTGAGCCGGGCCAGGTCCAACCGACCCTCGGCCGGCACCAGGCTGGTCAGGTCCGTCCGCAGCAGGGTCGGGAACGCCCGCCGGGCCAGGTCGTCGATGGCGATGGCGATCAGCCGGACCGCGTCGAGGTCGTCGCCGGCGATCGGGGTACGCCGACCGACCTTCCAGCTCGGGTCGGAGGTGGCGGCTCGGGCCGCGCCGGACTGCTCCTGCAGAGCGGAGAGAGTCCGCAGAGCACGGTCGGTGTCCCCGCCGACCACCTGTGTGCTCAGCTCCCGGGCCAGGCCGGCGGCGTTGAGCAGGTGCGCGCGCGCCTGCCAGCCCCGCAAGCCGATCCATCCGCCACTGGCCAGCAGCAGTGATCCGACCACCAGGGCGCCGAGCAGGGCCCGTCGCAGCCGTGCGCGCCGGCGACGCCGGGATCGGCTTCGCCGTCGACGCGGCCGTTCGCTCTCCGTCACACCACACTCCCGTTTGCCGGAATCGGACAGTCCGTTCGATTCCCTGACGTTCTTAGCACGTTGCAAGGGATCTCGTACGGTTATGGGCCTTCTCGTCCTTTACGCGAGGTTTCCTCGCGGCTCTCCTGCACCCTGCGGGACCCGGCCGGCGGCCTCGTGCAGCAACCGCTCGATGCGGTCCACCCCGGCCGGCAACGACATCTCCCGCAGGTACGTCTGTCGGCCCCGGCGGCCCATCTCGGTGCGCGCCGGCGGCGGGATGGTGGCGGCCAACCAGAACCGGTCGGCCAGCGCGGCCCAGTCCTCGGGAGGGCACGACAACCCGGCTCGGGCGCGCTCGACCAGCTCGGCGGTGTCCCCGCCGGCCGACGCCACCACCGGCGCGGCGCAGGAGAGCGCGGCCTGCAGCTTGCCGGGCACCATGCCCCGAAGTTCCGGCAGGTCGCGCAGCATGATCAGCTGGTAGTCGGCGGCGGCGTACAGCTCGGGCATGTCGACCGGCGACCGCCGCTGAAGGAAGCGGACGTTCTCCGCCTTCAGTTCGGCGGCGAGCCCCCGCACCCGCTGCTCATCCGCGCCCGACCCGACCAGGACCAGATCCATGGTGCGGTCCAACGCCGCGGCGGCCCGTACCGCCGTCTCCAGCCCCTGGCGGGCGCCGATGGTCCCGGCGTGCATGACCACGCACCGGCGATCCCGGCGGACCATCTGCCGAGCCGCCGCGCCGGGTGTCGCCGGGTAGAAGATGCGCTCGTCGGTCCAGTTCAGCACCAGCTGGACCCGGGCCGGGTCGGCCCCGGCGGCGACCACCAGGTCCCGCATCGACGGTGCGGCCACCGCGACCCGCGCGGCCGTCCGGTAGATGCGGGTCATCGCGGCGCCCATCCGTGCCGACCAGCGGCCGTCGCCGTCCGCGTCCGCGCCGTCGCGTGCCCAGACATCCTGTACGTGCAACACGGCCGGCACCTTCGGAAGCAGCCGGAACAGAGCGGCGGTGGCGAACGTGGTGGCCGGCAGCTGGAAGACGTAGAGCGCGTCCACGTCGCCAAGGAACCGACGCGCCGCCAGCGACGCGCTGCCCGCGAACGACAGGTAGCTGACCATCCGCCCGTACGTGGAGGTGGCCCCGCCGGAGTAGCGCGGCACCCGCCGGACCGCCAGCCGTTGACTGTGCGTCTCGTGGTGCCAGCGCTGCCGCCACCCTGGATAGACGTGGCCGCCGGGGTAGTCCGGGAAGCCGGTGAGCACGCGGACCTCGTGCCCGCGCGCGGCCAGCTCCTCCGCGAGGCTGCCGGGGATGAAGGCGGGCTCGGGTGGAAAGTGGTACGACAGGATGCCGATCTTCACCGGGGCACCGCCGAGGACCACGGATCGGCCTCGGCCGGCGCGGCAGCACGTCCGGCGGGTGGTCGGCCCGCGTACGATGCCGACATCCCCTCCCCGCGCGGCCAGCGGCGTCGACGCACCACCCTCGGGGTGTGGAGACCCGTGTCCGCACCCACGAGAGGGCTCCCGATGGCCGACCGCGTGTTGTTCGTCTGCCACGCCAACCTGTGCCGCTCGCCGATGGCCGAGTACCTGGCCCGCCGGTTGCTGGCCGACCGGCCCGTGCTGGTGTCCAGCGCCGGCACCGACGCGATGGACGGGATGGCGATGCACCCGTACGCGGCCCAGGTCGCGGCCGAGGGCGGCGGCGACCCGGCGGCCTTCGCCAGCCGGACGCTGCGTCCCGAACACCTCGCCGACGCGACGCTCGTGCTGACCGCGACACGGCGGCAGCGTTCGATCTGCACCGCGCTGGCGCCCGGCGCGCTGCACCGGACGTTCACCCTGCGCCAGTTCGGCCGACTGGCGGCGGCGGCCGAGCCGCCCGCCGAGTCGCGCGACGACCCGCTGCGGGCCGCCATCGCCGCCGCCGCCCACGCCCGGGGACGGTTGCAACCCGCCGCCCCGGACGCGGACGACCTGCGGGACCCGATCGGCGGGACCGCCGCCGACTTCCGTCGCTGCGCTGAGGAGATCGAACGCTCGCTACGACCCCTCGCCGCGCTCATCGGGGCAACCGGGTGAGTTCCTGGGTGCGGTCGCTGACGCCGTTGACGCCGGCGCCCTCGCTGTGCCGGGCTGCGGTGGCCCGGTCGGTCGGCACCGACGGCGTCGCCGACGAGGTAACCACCCGGTAAGCCTCGTACTGGTACGCCTCGGCCTTGGCCACCTTGGCCATGTTCAGCACGCAGCCGAGCAACCGCACCGAGACCGAGTGCAGCGAGCGGGCCGCCGCGGCCACCTGGGTTCGCGACGTACGGCCCTGCTGACTCACCAGCAGCGCGCCGTCGGCCTGGACGGCCACCACGACACCGTCGGTCACCGCGAGCAGCGGCGCGGTGTCGATGATCACGATGTCCGTGGACTCGCGCAGCGCGAGCAGCAGGTCCGCCATCGCCTTGGAGCCGAGCAGTTCGCTCGGGTTCGGCGGCGCGGAGCCGCTGGGCAGCACCAGCAGGGACTTGTCGCCCCAGCGCTGCACCACGTCACCGACCTGGACGTCGCCGACCAGCACGTCGGTGAGACCAACGCCCGCGTCCAGGCCCAGGTACTCGTCGACCTTCGGGCGGCGCAGGTCCGCGTCGACCAGCAGCACCCGCCAGCCCGCCTCGGCCAGGGCGATGGCCAGGTTGCAGGAGAGGGTCGTCTTACCCTCGCCCTGCAGGGCGCTGGTCACGGCGATGACCCGGGCCGGCTCGTGCACGTCCACGAAGCGCAGGTTGGTCCGCAGCTTGCGGACCGCCTCCGCGCGCGCCGACGTCGCGGCTTCGCCGACGATCAGCGGAGCGGTGCGGGCGGCGCTCTCGAACGGAATCTCACCGAGCAGTGGGCTTCCGGTGGCGCGTTGCAGGCCCGCGGCGTCGCGCAGGCGGACGTCGGCGACGCCGCGCAGGATCGCCAGGCCGACACCGAGCGCCAGACCGACCAGACCGCCGAGCGTGAGGTTGCGGACCGGCTGCGGCGAGACGGGGCTGGCGCTGACCCGTGGGCCGCTGACCACCTCGATCTTGATCGGCGCCTTGCCCTCGGGCGGCGTCTCGACCTTCTGCACGAGCTCGACGAACTTTGCCGCGAGGGTTTCGGTCACCCGCATCGCCCGCGCCTGGTCGGTGTCGGTGACGGAGGCGCGCAGCAGCACGGTGCCCGTCTCCGTGGAGGTGGTCACCCGGCGCTGCACCTCGTCCGCGGTGAGCCCGACCGGGGTCTCGGCCACCACGCTCTGCGCCAGGCGATCGCTGCTGAGCAGGTCGGCGTACGACTTGACCCGCTGCTGAAGGAACAGACCACCCTGGTAGGCGTCGCTGACGCCCTGGTTGGGGGTGGTGACGAAGAAGGTCACCGAAGCGACGTACCGGGGCTGGGCCCGTACGGTCAGAAACGCCGAGACGCCCAGGGCCACCATGACGGTGACCAGCACGACCCACCAGTGCCGACGCACGTGGCGCAATTGGCGGAGCAGGTCCATCAGGAGTGCCTCCGTGCGGGTCCGGTTACGCCAAAGAACTTCACGAAAACCCCCAAGGTCGTCTGCCAACTCGTGAAACCATTAAAGCCCCTCATAGGGCTTATGTCCGGAGTTATGCATTTTCGAGGCGAACAAGTGCGCCCACATGACCAACCCGACAAAGGGTCATTCGGCAGCGGCGACATCCGGGAAAAGTCCACGGCCGATCTCTGGCCGCCCCCCTCCCGGACGCCGCGTGATCGCCCGCACCCCACCATCGGAGGCGTACTGCTGCCCCTCGCGCTGATCGGGGCGAGGACGCCATGGGGGGCGAGTCGTACACCCGGGGCGCCCTGGCCCGACGGCGAGCGCTGGTGCCTCGACCTGGGCCGCGCCAATCGGGGCTGCTGGCAGTCTTCGTTCTCGTGGCGGGCCTGGAACTCAAGCGCGAGTTCGTCGTCGGCGCGACCTGCGGGAGCCGCGCGGCGCGGCGCTTGCGGTGGTGGCCGCCCTCGGCGGGATGGCGCTGCCCCCGCCGATCTCCGCGGCGGTGGTCCAGACAGCGGGCGGGGAGGGATTGCGCGGTCGGGCCATCCCGATTGCCACCGACATCGCCCGCACGCTGGCCGCGCTCACGGTGGTCAGCTCACACCTGGCACCGGCCGACAGGGTGGTCACGGACGAGCTGCCTTCACTCGGGTCGGTCGTGACCGGAACGGCGCCGGCGGTCGGGCCTGACCCGAACGGCGTCGGCGGTCGCCCGTGCGGGCGACCGCCGTTAGGCGTGACGCGTCAGCGGCGGCGCTCGCTGGGGCGACGCTCCTCGGTCTCGTCGGCCAGCGCGTCGGTCGCCGGCGCGGTGAGATCGTCGCCGGGCACCGCCACCTCCTCCGCGAGGTCCTGCTCGTCGGGCTTGCCGCCGGGCTGGGGCTCGGGAGCGGTGGCGCCACCGGCGTAGCCGTACTCGTTCGGTTCGTCGTGCCGGCTCATGTGGTTATCCTCCCGCTTTTCCCTGTTTCGCTGCTACTGCCCACGGTAAGTGGTGATCGTCCTCGGCGCAGCGCGGCGGGGATTGTCGGCGCGACCACGGCGGCGCGAGACTCAACGCCGCCGCGAGCAGTTGGCGCAGCGCGACGATCGCCGCCGCGGCGGCCAGGCCACCCCACTGCGGATCACCGGCCAGGCGAAGCAGGCCGGCCGCCGTGAGCAGGTCCAACAGCACCCGGACCGCGACCCGGACGGCACCGGTGCACAGGGCCGTGACCACACCGGCGACCAGGGCCAGCGCGGTCACCACCTCGACCAGCGCACCGCTCACGGCCGCCGCTGCCCGTCGGTGACCTGCCGCTGCTCCTGCCGGATCTCCCGGCCCAGGAAGTAGTTCAGCGCCGTCCGGATCGTGGCGATCGCCGCCAGCTGGCCGATCTGGGTGAACGACGGTGACACCGCGGTGCGCAGGACGTCGGCGGCCAGCTGGAACTCCAGACCGAGGGTCAGAAACCGGCCCAGGGACAGTCGGATCGGAGTGAAGACGGCGGCGGTGCGGTGTCGCAGCCCTTCGACCGCGAACCGCACCGCCGCCCAGACGGCACCCACGAAGATCACCAGGGCCCCGGCCACCTCCACCACGGCGACCAGCACCTCGTCGCCGTGGCGCAGCAGCTCCGCCGGCTCCACCCGGAGCCGTTACCCGCCAGCGGGGCGGCTAGTCGGTGCTCAGGTCAGCTCGTTGACGGCCTCCAGGATCAGCCAGAGGCCACTGATGGCGAAGAGCACCGCGGCACCGTACCTGATGGTCTTCTCCGGCAGGCGGCGACCGAGCATCCGACCGACCAGGATGGCCAGCGCGTCCGCGGCGACCATGCCGATCGTGGAGCCGAGCCAGGTGCCGAACCAGCCGTACTTGGTGGCCAGGGTGATCGTCGCGAGCATCGTCTTGTCGCCCAGCTCGGCCAGGAAGAACGCCACCGACACCGCCACGATCGCGGTCTTGCTGGTCTTCTCGGCCTTGCGCTTCTCCTCCTCGGTGAGCGTGTCACCGCGCAGGGTCCACGCGCCGAAGCCGAGGAACGCCACACCGGCCACCAGGGAGATCCACTCGGTGGGCAGCACGGCGCCGAGGCCCGAACCGATGGCGACCGACGCCAGGTGCACCACCGCCGTGGCGACGGTGATGCCGATCAGCACCGGAATCGGTTTGAACCGCGTAGCGAACGTCAGCGCCATCAGCTGGGACTTGTCTCCCAGCTCGGCCACGAAAATGACACCGAAGCTGACGACCAGCGCGGCGAGGAATCCCTCCATGACATCCTTCCCGTTCACGCCGGGAGGAGGTACGGGGGCGCCCTCGACCCGGCTGTAACAGCCTGAGTCGAAGGTCTCGCCCGCCCCGGAGACCGGGGCCGCGTGGCCGGGTGCGGAACGCACCAGTATGTCGACCACGACATTGAGGGCTACTCCCCTTCGCGCGACCAGCTTAACCGATCACCGAGCGGCTCGGACGCCGTGGGTGAACAGCCTCACCGTGCCCGGGCCGGAAGTCGTGGTGAACAGCCTCACCGCGCCCGGGCCAACGTCACCCCGAAGAGCCCGTCCGGGTCGGTCCAGAAGTTCGTCGCCGCGAAGCCCGCGTCGCGCAGCTCGGCGGCCACCCGCTCCGGGCGGAACTTCGCCGACACCTCCGTCCGCAGCTCCTCCCCCGCGGCGAACTGGACCGTCAGGTCCAGCACCCGGACCCGCATCGGGCGCGTCGCCCGCAGCCGCATCTCGATCCACTCGTGGTCGGCATCCCAGCGGGCGACGTGCTCGAACGCCTCCGGGTCGAAGTCGGCGCCCAACTCCCGGTTGATCACGTACAGCACGTTGCGGTTGAACTCGGCCGTGACCCCGGCCGCGTCGTCGTACGCGGGCACGATGACCGACGGGTCCTTCACGAGGTCGGTGCCGAGCAGCAGCCAGTCGCCGACCTCCAGCGCGGCGCGCATCGCGGCCAGGAAGTCGGCCCGCTCGGCCGGCAGCAGGTTGCCGATCGTGCCGCCCAGGAACACCACCAACCGCCGACCGCCGGTGGGCAGCCGGTCGAGTTGGCGGGTGAAGTCCCCCACGATGCCCCGGACCCGCAGCCCCGGATAGTCGGCGGCGATCTGCGCGGTCGACCCCAGCAGGGCACTGACCGACACGTCCAACGGGACGAACGTGCCCAGGCCGCCCCGACGGGTGAACGCGTCCAGCAGCAGCAGGGTCTTCTCCGACGAGCCGGAGCCCAGCTCGATCAGGGTCTTGGCACCGGTCAGCGCCGCCACGTCCGGTGCGTGCTCGGCCAGCACCGCCCGCTCCGCCCGCGTCGGGTAGTACTCGGGCAGCCGGGTGATCTCCTCGAACAGCTCGCTGCCCCGCGAGTCGTAGAACCACTTCGGCGGCAGCCACTTCGGCTCGGCGGTCAACCCGGCCCGGACGTCCTGACGCAGACCACGCTCCAGGTCCTGCGGCTCAAGGTAGATCTCCAACGGTTCCGCGGTCATCGGTTCTGCCTCTCTGCTCAGTCACACACCTCGCGTGCCCGACCGGTGCGGCTCACCGGGTCGGCAGTGGGCACATCCGCACCTCGTCCACGGTGGCCGTGACCAGGTGCCCCTCCGGCACCGGCCGCCATCCGGGGTCGTCATCGTGTGGCTCGGAGGCCAGCAGCACCGAGCCCGCCGCCGCACGCACCGACAGCGCGTGGCCGGACGTGGTGCCCACCACCCGCCGCCCGTCGGTGAGCAGCACGTTCAGCCGCGACCCCGGAGCGGCCACGGCGACCTCGGCCACCGTCCGGGCCACCGCCTCCGCCGGGTCGTCACCGGCGCGCAGCCGGTGCCGCACCAGCGCCCACAGCAGGGCCGAGTCGGTGGCCGCGTCCAGGGTCAGCAGGTCACGCACCGGCAGGCCGGCGGCGAGCGACACCATCGCGTCCGGCCAGCCCCGGACCACACCGTTGTGGCTGAACAGCCACCGACCCTCGGCGAACGGCGCGGCGGCGCCGTCGAGCACCGCCATCCCGACGGTGGCCGAGCGGACCGCGGCCAGCACAGCGCCGGCGCGGGTCACCGCAGCCAGCTCGGCGATCGTCGGATCGCTCCAGATCGGCTGGGCACGCCGGTAACGCACCGGCTCGCCGTCGCTCGGATACCAGCCGACGCCGAACCCGTCGGCGTTGATCGTGCCGCCGCCGCGCATGTCGCGAGGCGCCCAGGACTGGCGTACGAGTGCGTGCGCCGGCTCGAAGAGCAACTCGGCCAGCGTGACCGGCGGCCCCAGATAGGCCAGGTGACGGCACATCAGCGCAATCCGGCCGCCGCAGTGCCGGCCCGGTGCGGCGTCACGGGCGCGACTCGTCCGGTGCGGCGTCCCGGGCGCAACGGAAGCCGCTGAAGATCTGCCGCCGGATCGGATAGTCCCAGTTGCGGAACGTACCCCGGCAGGCCGACCGGTCCGTGCCGAACGAGCCGCCGCGCAGCACCCGGTAGTCGTCGCCGAAGAAGACCTCCGAGTATTCGCGGTAGGGGAACGCGGTGAAGCCGGGATGCCCGCGGAAGGTGGTCGACGTCCACTCCCAGACGTCCCCGATGAGCTGGTGCACGCCCAGCGGCGACGCGCCGGCCGGGTACGCTCCCACCGGCGCCGGCCGCAGGTGACGTTGGTCGAGGTTCGCGTGCGCCTCGGTCGGGTCCCCGTCGCCCCACGGGTAGCGGCGCGACCGCCCGGTCGCCGGGTCCCACCGGGCGGCCTTCTCCCACTCCGCCTCGGTCGGCAGACGCTTACCGGCCCACGCGGCGTACGCCTGCGCCTCGTGGAAGCACACGTGCACCACCGGCTCGTCGGCGCGCACCGGATCCCACCGGCCGAAACGCCGGTACGCCCAGCCGTCGCCGTCGCGACGCCAGTGCATCGGCGCGACGAGCTGCTCCCGAACACGATGCTCCCAACCCGCCGCGCTCCACCAGCGCGGGTCGTCGTAGCCGCCGTCGGCGATGAACGCCTCGTACTCGCCGTTGGTGACCGGCGCGGCGTCGATGACGTACGCGGCCAGGTCGACGCGGTGCGCGGGACGTTCGTTGTCCAGGGCCCAGGGGTCGGTGTCGGTGCCCATCGTGAACTCCCCGGCCGGCACCAGCACCTCACCGCCGACGCGGGCGGTCGGCTCGGGTGGTGGCGGGGCGTGCAGGACCGCCGCGCCCGCGCGCAGCTGGTGGGTCGCGAGCATCGTCTCGTCGTGCTGCTGCTCGTGCTGGACGATCATGCCGAAGGCGAACCCGGCGGCGACCAACGGCCGATCGGTGAAGCTCACGGCGTCGAGCAGGTCGTGCACCTTGTCCCGGACCGTGCCCAGGTAGGCACGCGCCTCCGCCGGTGGCAGCAGCGGCAGCGCGGGCCGGTCGCGGCGGGGCTGCTTGAACGCGTCGTACAGCTCGTCGATGTCGCAGCGGACCGGCTCGCGGCCACCCACATCACGGACCAGCCAGAGTTCCTCCTGGTTGCCGACGTGCGCCAGATCCCAGACCAACGGCGACATCAACGGAGAGTGCTGGCGCATCAGGTCGGCGTCGTCGACCGCCTCGGTCAGCAGGGCGGTACGGGACCGGGCGCGCGCCAACTCCGCCGCGATCCGCCCCCGCAACCGCTCCCCCTCGGGATGGTCCGTCGTGCCCACACTCACCGTCTCGCCGTTCACCGGTCTCCCCTCCGTTCGCGACTGCGGGGCTCGCAACCCCGGCTCACTCCTCGCGCTCACCGGTCCGCCAACGTTCGCGACTGCGGGGCTCGCAACCCCGGCTCACTCCTCGCGCTCACCGGTCCGCCAACGTTCGCGACTGCGGGGCTCGCAACCCCGGCTCACT
>NZ_JBEXIA010000067.1:12676-14659 GCF_040608335.1 Micromonospora sp. NPDC005194
ACTCCTCGCGCTCACCGGTCTCCCCTCTGTGCGGCGGCCAGCCGCCGTCGTACGCCTCGTTGGACCTCGTCGTGGGTGCCGGCCGGCAGCTCCAGCTGGGGCAGTGTGGCCAGGGCCAGGTCGAGCAGCGCGGCCGCGGCGGCGGCCAGCGTCGGGTCGGACAGGCCGTGCCGCGCGGCCGCCGACCAGCGGTGCGCCACCGGCGCGCCGATCGTGTACGCCGCGCGCACGGTGCCCGCGTCGGTGAACAGCGCGCTCAGCACCGCCAGCGGGAGACGCCAGTCCCGGTCGGGCTGGGCGTCGAGATAGCGCAGTTCCAGGTAGCCGCGCGGGCGCACGGGTGGGAAAAGGGTGCTGACGTGGTAGTCAAGATCGTCGGTGGTGGGCGGACGGGGCAGCGCGCCGTCGAGCCAGTCGGCGAAGGTGACACCCGGCGGCGGGGCCCAGTCCGGGCCGCGTCGGCGCAGGCAGAGCAGCGGCGCGGCAAGCACGTACCGGATCCAGGTGGTCGTCGGATCCTCGTCGGCGTTGCCGGGCACCCACACCGGGCGGGTGCGGGCCGGGTCGATGGCCAGCCAGGCGGCCATACGCGCGGACGCCCAACCGGTGCGCCGCCCGGCGTGCCGGCTGGCCGAGGCGAACGCCGCGAGCAACGGCGGCCCGACCGCGTGGGCCGTCGCCCAGCGCGCCGCGACCTGGTCCGGCTCGCCGATGTCGAGGCAGACCTGCAGACCGGCGGTGCTGTACATCATCGTCCGGCCGGCCGGACCCCGCCGGTCGAAGGCGCGACGCATGGCGCGGTAGCGGGGAGTGTCCACCACTGGGCGGGGCCGACGGTGCGGGTCGATTCCGCTGCGGCCGAGGGTCAGCCCGGCGGCGGCCAGGAGGCCGGTGACCTGGGCGATGTCGGCCTCGGTGGCCTGGATCAGCGCGCCGGTCGAAGAACGCGGCGGGGTGGATATCTCCAACTGGCCGCCCGGTTCGAGGGTCACCGTGCCGCCGTGTCGCAGCGGCTCGGCGGGGCTCGTGGGGTCCAGCGTGACGGGGCTGTGGCGCCCCAGCGCCGCCCGCAGCCGCACCGGGTCGACCGGTCGGGCAGGGTCGGCGGCGTCGTGCACGGTCCATTCCAGTTCGACGCCGGTGTATGTCGGGGGGCCGGTCTTGAAGCAGATGCGCGCGAGATGTCGGCCTGCGGCCGCGGACTCACGCAGGATCGCGCTGCGATCCAGCTCGGGCGACGTCACCATTGGTGCAGCCTCCTTCGTCGTGCGCCAACTCCGGAACACTGTGCCACCGTAAACCAGGCCACCGACACTGTCGGCGGCGTCGACGGTGCCACCAACCCCTGTCTAACAGACGAATTTCCCGGTGCACGGCAGAACGAACGCGCCGGCCGGACGCTCAGTTCGCGGCCGACCCGGCCGGGTGGGAGGGCTTGGTCTTCGCCGATCCGGGCGGCGTCCCCGCCAAGGACGGTTCGGCGGGGGCAGACGACCGCGCCGGAGCCGACGGCTTCGCCTCGGGCACCAGTCGCTGGCAGTACTCCTCGACCGCGGCGACGCCACCGGCGGCCTCCACCAGCCGCTGGAAGGCCGGCGTCCGCAACTTCTTCTCCCGCTTCTCGGGCTTCCCTGCGCGCCAGGCCCGGCACAGCCCGTGCAGCTGACCGTTCGGCGCCGAACCGACGGTCGGAGTGCCGGTCGGGGACGGCGGGCCGGGCGACGCCGATCGGCTCGGCGCGGTCGGCGTGGTCGCCGCGGTCGCCGCGGGATCGCTGGCGGTCGGTGGCGCGCTGCTCGGCGCCGGCGGGACCGGGTCGGGTGCCCGGTCCAGGCCGGCCGCGGCGAACGCGGCGCCCGCGGTGGCGGTGGCGGCCAGCGCCCCGATCCAGGCCAACGCGCCGGTGGTGAGCCGACGGCTGCGTGGTCGTCGGGCCGCGGCGGGCTCCGGGGCGGCGGCCCGGGCGGCCCGGAACGCGGCCAG
>NZ_JBEXIA010000068.1:0-13964 GCF_040608335.1 Micromonospora sp. NPDC005194
CGGGCCGCGCGGGCCTGCTCGCGGGCGCGCGCCGCGTCGGCCGCCGCCGTCTCGGCGTCGTCGCGGGCCTCGTCGCGTTCGGTCTGCGCCGCCGCGATCTCGGTGGCGGCCTCCGCGCGGGCCTGCGCGAGTTGCCGCTGCACGCCCCCGGGGGACAGCTCGGCGTGCAACGCCTCGGTCAACGTCTCGACGATCTGGTCGAGGCGGTCCACCGCTTCCCAGGTGCGGGCCACCTGACCGGGCAGGCCGGGCGCGTTGCGGTGACGCATCCGGCTGTTGCGCGAGGCGCGCTGGCAGGCGCCGTCGTTGTCGCGGCAGTAGCGAAACGGCCGGCCCGCGCCGACACGCTGCGGCACCGGTCGTCCACAGTGGGCGCACGGGCGGGTTTCGGTGGGGGTGAGCGGGGCGTCCATCGAGGGCGAAGTCTAGTGCCGGCCGCTCAGCTCGCGGCCCGGGCGGTCGTGTCCAGGGTGTAGCGGCGTTGCAGCAGCAGCGCGGCGAGCATCGCCGCCGCGGGCAGCAGCCCGAAGCCGTAGCGGACCGCCGCGAGCGCCGCGTCCGGCTGCACCGGCGACTCGCCCGCCGTCGACGCCACGAAACCACCCACGGCCAGGCACAGCGCGTACGCGTAGGGGCCGAGGGCCGCGCCGGTGGCCTCGGTGGCCGTCCACACCCCGGTGTAGGTCCCCGCGCCCGTCGCAGCACCGGCGCCGGTGTCAGCCGCGGCCGCGCGGATCACGTCGGGCAGCATCGAGAACGGCAGCAGCTGCATGCCGGCGAACGCCACCCCGAGCACCGCCACCGCCGCCACCAGCACCGGCAGGCCCGCCGGGCGACCCACCGCCAGCACCAGCGACCCGGCCGCGAACGCGCCCTGCGCGCCGAGCAGCGCCCGCTGCTTGCCGACACGGCGGGCCAGCAGCAGCCAACCGGGAGTGACCAGCAGCGCCGGCGCGACGAACGCGGCCACCAGCACCGTGGTCAGGCCGGGAGCGCGCAGCTCGTACTCGGCGTAGTAGGGCACCCCGGCCAGGACCAGGTGGGTGGTCGTGGACATGGCCAGGTAGGCGGCGACCAGCCAGCGAAACTGCGCGTCGCGCAGGGCGGTGCGCAGCGCCCGCCATCCGCCGTGGCCTGCCGTCGTGGTGCTCGCCGCGGCGCCGCGCAGCCGGGCGATGCCGGCCACGCCGACGAGCATGGCGGCGAGCATCCCGACGGCCAGGACCACGCCCATGCGCTGGTAGCCGGCGCGGGTCGCGGCGTCGCCGCCGGTCACCAGTGGGGCCAGCAGCCCGGAGGCCAGGATGCCGAGGGTCAGCACGACCATCCGGAACGCCATCAGCCGGGTGCGTTCGTCGTAGCCGATGCGCAGGTCGGCCGGGGTAGCCAGGTAGGGGACCTGGTAGGCGGCGAAGAGCAGGTTGCCGGCGACGAAGAACACGGCCACCCACGCGGCGGCCGGCACGCCGGTCAGGCCGCCGGGCACGGCGAAGAGCGCGGCGAACGCGACCGGCAGGGCGCAGCCGAGCAGCAGCAGCCGCCGCCGGTCGCCCCGGCGGGCCTGCGCGACGTCGGCGCGGTGCCCGATCCAGGGGTGCAGCAGCACGTCGGCGATCTTCGGCAGCAGCAGCGCGAGGCCGGCCAGCCACGGCCCGACGGCCAGCACGTCGGTGAGGAAGTAGAGCAGCAGCAGGCCGGGCACGGTCACCCAGACGCCCATGCCGAGCGAGCCGGCCGCGAAGCCGGCCAGCGGGCCGCGGGGCAGTGTCGCGTCGGTGGCGGCCGCGGGCCGCCGGTCGAGCCCGGTCATCGCCGCATCCTCTCCGCAATCCAACAGTTGCTGGATTCTAGGGGCAGAATGGCGGCCATGACCATGCCCCGACGCCGTCCGGGTCGGCCCCGGCGCGACGAGACCCGACCGACCCGCGAGGTGGTGCTCACCGCCGCCACCGCGCTGTTCGCCGAACGCGGCTTCGACGCCGTCGGGCTGCGGGAGGTCGCCGCCGCCGCCGGGGTGGACGTCGCCACGGTCGCTCACCACACGGGTACGAAGGCGGCCCTGTACGAGGCGTGCTTCGCGCGGGTGTTCGCCGTCGAGCGGGAGGTCCTCACCGAGGCCGCCGCGCGGGCCCGCGCGGCCCTCGAATCCGGGCCGGACGCGGCGCGGCGGGCGCTGCACGACCTGGTGGACGCGTTCGTGGACTTCCTGGAGGACCATCCGGAAACCACCGCGCTGTGGCTGCGGCGCTGGTTGGAGCCGCAGCGGCACGCCGAGCTGGACCAGCGCTACTCCGAGCCGCTCTACCGGCTGGTGGCGGAGCTGCTGACCGCCGCGGCGTCCGCCGGCGCGCTGGCCGAGCCGACCCCGCACATCACCGTGCGCAGCCTGGTCTGGGCGACGCACGGGCACGTCGTGGCGCTGGCCGCGGGCGCGCCGGGCGCTCGGGAACGGCGCGAGTTCCGGGCGTTCGTGCACCGCCTCCTGGACGGGCTCTACGGACCCCCGGGGCCTTGACGGGCCGCCGCCACCCGACGATTATCCATCGGACGTTGGATTAATTGGGGGCAGCGATGCAGGCACCACCCAGGGTTGCGGTGATCGGCGCCGGCGCGGCCGGGCTCGCCGCCGTCAAGGCACTGCGCGACGCGGCCGTCGCGGTGGTCTGCTTCGAGGCCACCGACCAGGTCGGCGGCCTCTGGGTGTACGGGGCGCCCGACTCGCCCGCGTACCGCACGCTGCACCTGAACACCAGCCGCGGCCGCACCGAGTTCGCCGACCACCCGATGCCCGCCGACTGGCCCGACTACCCGGACCACACGCGGGTCGCCGGCTACCTGGCCGACTACGCCGACCGGTTCCGGCTGCACGACGCCATCCGCCTGCGGCACACCGTCGAGCGGGTCACCCGGCGACCCGACGGCACGTGGACGGTCGCCGCCAGTGGGCCGGACGGGCCGGTCGAGGTCACCGTCGAGGCCGTGGTCGTCGCCAACGGACACAACCGGGCGCCCCGGCTGCCCGACCCGGCGTACCCCGGCGCCAGCACCGCCGAGCAGCTGCACAGCCACGACTACCGGGGCCCCGAGCAGCTGACCGGGAAACGCGTCCTGGTCGTCGGGGGTGGCAACTCGGCGATGGACATCGCGGTGGACGCCTCGTACGCCGCCGAGCGGACCCTGCTGTCGCTGCGCCGGGGCGTCTGGGTGGTGCCCAAGTACCTGCTGGGCCGCCCGTCGGACACCCTCAACGGCGCGCTGGCCCGCCGGCTGCCGTGGCGGCTACGCCAGCGCATCAGCCAGACGATGCTCACCGCCACCGTCGGCAGCCCCGCCCGCTACGGCCTCCCCGCGCCCACGCACGGCTTCCTGCAGGACCATCCGACACTCTCCGACGGGCTGCTGTCCCGGCTGACCCACGGCGACGTCGAGGCCCGCCCCGGCGTCGCCGCCCTCGACGGCGACCGGGTCGAGTTCACCGACGGCCGCGTCGACGAGGTCGACCTGATCGTCTGGTGCACCGGGTACCGGGTGGAGATCGGGTTTCTCGACCCCGAGCTGCTCGGCGGCGGCGCCGACACCCTGCCGCTGTACCGGCACGTGTTCCACCCCGAGGCCCCCGGCCTGATGTTCGTCGGGCTGATGCAGTCCACCGGCTCCGCGTTCCCCCTGGTCGAGGCGCAGGCCAAGCTGATCGCCGCGCAGCTCGCCGGCCGGTACGCGCTGCCCGACCGGGCCCGGCAGCGGGCCTCCTGCCGGGCCGAGCTGCGGGCGGCGACGGCCCGCTGGGGGCAACGCCGCCCGGCGATGCGGGTGGACTTCGACGCCTACCTGGCCGAGCTGACCCGGGAACTGGCCTCGGGCGCCCGCCGCGCCCGCCCGGCCGGAGCGCGCCGGTGACGGGCCTGACCGGCCGGCGGGTCCTCGTCACCGGCGCGAGCGGCACCTTCGGCCGGCACCTCGGCGCCGCGCTGCACGCCGCCGGCGCCCGGGTGGTCGGGCTCGACCTGCACGCGGGAGGCGACGACGACCTGCCGGTGCTCGGCTGCGACCTGACCGACCCGGCCGCCGTCCCCGCTGCGGTGCACGCCGCCGTCGAACGCCTCGGCGGGCTCGACCTGCTGATCAACAACGCCGGGGTCGGTGGCCCCGCCCCGGCCGAGCTGCCACCCGATGAGGTGGTCCGCCAGCAGTTGGAGGTCAACCTGCTCGCCGCGTGGCGCACCACCGCCGCCGCGCTGCCCCCGCTGCTCGCCGCGCGCGGCCGGGTGATCTTCGTGGCCAGCCGGATGGCGGTGCTGCCGCTGCCGCTCGCCGCCGCGTACGGGGTCAGCAAGCGGGCCCTCGTCGCGTACGCCGACGCGCTGCGCCACGAGGTGGGCACCCACGTCGGGGTGAGCGTCGTCTACCCGAGCATGGTGGCCTCACCGATCCACGACAGCACCGCCGAGGCCGGGCTGTCCCTGCGGGGAGTGTCCCGCCCGGAGCCCGTCGAGGGTGTCGTCGCGGCGATCCTGCGCACCGCCACCGCCCGACGGGCGCCCCGGGACGTGGCGACCACCCGACGCGGCCGGCTGGAGATGGCCGTCGGCCGGCACGCGCCCGCGCTGGCCGACCGGCTGGTGCGCCGTACCCTCGCCGCCCGGCTCGCCGCCGGTGACCTGGACGCCGCGCCGCTGGCCGCCGGGATGCTGCGCCGCCACCGGGGGCGGTGACCGCCGGGTCAGGGCGTGGCGACCGCGGCGCGGGACCGGTCGGCGGCGATGCGCACGGCCAGCGCCGCGAGGGCCGTCCCGGTCACCCAGCGCTGCACCCGCAGCCACACCGGCCGGCGGGCGAAGAAACCGGCCAGCGCGCCGGCGCTGAGCACGATCAGCGCGTTGACGCTCAGCGCGACGGTGATCTGGGTCAGGCCCAGCAGCAGGCTCTGCGCCGCCACGTGCCCCCGCGCCGGGTCGATGAACTGGGGCAGCAGCGACACGTACAGGATGGCGATCTTCGGGTTGAGCAGGTTGGTGACCAGGCCCATGGTGAACAGCCGCCGTGGCGGGTCCGGTGGCAGCGGCGCGGGCGTGAACGGCGACCCGCCGCCCGGGCGCAGCGTGCGCCACGCCAGCCACAGCAGGTAGCCCGCGCCGGCCAGCTTCACCACCGCGTACAGCGTGGGGACCAGGACGAACACGGCGGCCAGGCCGGCGACCGCGGTGGCCAGGTAGACGCCGAACCCGGCGGCCACCCCGAGCAGCGAGATCAGCCCGGCGCGGCGGCCCTGCGCCACCGAGCGGGAGACCAGGTAGACCATGTTCGGGCCGGGCGTGAGCACCAGTCCCAGCGCCACCAGCGCGATCCCCAGCAGCGCACCCGTGCCGATCATGACGTTGCCCCCGTTCGCCGCCGCCTGGAGGAGAACCTAGACCGACCGGCGGCCCCGGCCCAGGACCACCTCACCGATGGTGGCCTGCGAATCGGCCGCGCGGGCGCAAACCACCTCGCGGGAATGGTCACGCGCCTGGGCGCGCTGACCTGTGGCACGTGTGTCGTCGCGAGCCGGAGGCGGCGCGTTACGGTGGCCAGGGGAGGTGCCGCAGGGTGACCGAGGCGTGGGACGCGGCCGTGGAGGCGCAGATCCGGGGAGCCGTGCAACGCGGCGAGTTCGACAACCTGCCCGGCATGGGCAAGCCGATCCCCGGGCGCGGAATGCCGTACGACGAGTCGTGGTGGATCAAGAGTTTCCTGGAGCGCGAGAAGCTGCCCAGCGACCTGCTGCTGCCCACCCCGCTGCAACTGCGCCGGCGCATCGAGCAGGTCCCCGACGAGGTCCGTGGCCTGCCCACCGAGCAGTCCGTGCGGGACTTCGTGGGACAGCTCAACACGCAGGTCGTCGCCTGGCTGCGCAACCCCGAGGGGCCTCGGGTGGCCGTGCGGCCGGTGAACGCCGACGAGGTCGTCCGTCGCTGGCGTGCCGAGCGCGCCGGACCCGAGGTCACGGTCACCGCCACCGACCCGGCGACCGTCACCGACCCGGCCGTCGCGCCGGCCCGCCGAGCCCGCCGGCGCTGGTGGCTGCGCTGGCGCCGCCGGGGCTGAGAACGGATCAGTCCACCGCCGCGCGCCACGTCCAGGACGTGCGCTGTGCCCGACCGGGCAGCTCGCCGCGACCGGTCATCCACAGCAGCACGTCGGGCGCGGCGCCGGCCGGGGCGTCCGGGAAGAGGCGCCGCAGCACCAGCGCGCTCAGTCGGGGCGACGGCCGCCACGGCACACCGAGGCCGAGGGTGATGTCGTGGGTGTGCAGCAACGTCTCGGCCACCCCCATGGCGGCGAAGCCGGCCGGGTCGCAGGGGCCGAAGTGCCAGGCCCGCGCGTCCGGTGCGGCGGCGTCGACGGCGACGGCGAGCAGCCCGGCGCAGGCGCGCGCCACGTCGAGCACCCGCGCCGGGTCCGCGGTGGGGGAGACCCGCAGGTCGTACGGCAGGTAGCCGTCCTGTGCGAGGCCGGTGACCTGGCCGGCGTACGCGAGCAGGTCGTGCGCGATGTGCGCCGCGGTGGTCCAGCAGCTCCACGTCAGCGTGCCGGCGGGCACCGACCAGTCGCGTTCGCGGTGCGGCGTTAGCGCCCGCGTCATCTCGTCGGACGCCTCCCGCAGGTCGGCGCCGGTCACCGTGGACACCCGTGGCCCCGGTGGCCAGCACCGTGAAAGGTCGATCCGTGCAAGAATCCATCCTCGCAATCGGGGGAGGCGAACAGGATGTTGCCCAGCCTGGTGGTGGACACGACGGTACTGCCGCCGCCGGAGCGGTTCGATTTCTGGTACGCCCTGGTCGCCCAGGAGGCTGCGCCCGCGCACATCACCAGCGCACGGCTGGACAACTTCGTCGCGTACGCCCAGGCCATCGACCTCGGCCGGATCCGGTTGACCTCACTGCGGTACCCCTCGCTGCACGCCACCCGGCCCGCCGGGCTGATCCGCCGAGCCGAGGCGGACATCTACCAGCTCGCGCTGCCACTGACGGGTCGCAGCACCCTGGTCCAGGACCGCACCGAGACCACGCTCGTCGCCGCCAGCCATTTCACCCTGCTGGACACCGCGCGCCCGTACATCGCCCGGCACCGCGCGGACGGCCCCGGTCTCGCCGCGACGATCACCGTGCAGATACCCCGCGCGGCGCTGCCGTTGGCACCGGACCGGCTGCGCCACCTGCTGGCCACGCCGCTGCCCGCACGCCTCGGCGTCGGCGGGCTGTTGACCCACCACCTGCGCAGCATCGCGGCCCACCCGGAGCAGTACGAGGCGGCGCAGGCCGAGGTCCTGGGCACCGTGACGCTGGACCTGCTCGCCGCCACGCTCGCTCAGCACCTCGACATCGAGGACACCCTCTCACCGGAGGCCCGGCACACCGCCCTGCGCGCCCGCGTCGTCGACTTCATCGACCGCCACCTCGACAGCGCCGAGCTCAGCCCGCGTAGCGTCGCCGCCGCCCACCACATCTCGCTGCGGTCGCTGCATCGCCTGTTCGAAGGGGAGGCGACGACGGCTGCCGAGCTCATCCGCGCCAAGCGCCTGGAGCGGTGCCGGCGTGATCTCAGCAACCCGCTGCACCTGCGCCAGCCGGTCCATGTCATCGCCGCACGCTGGGGGTTTGCGGACAAGGCTCACTTCAGCCGCCTCTTCCGTGCTCGCTACGGACGTTCACCGCAGGCGTACCGGATGGCCATCGCGCACCGGGAACGGTGACTGATTCCCCGGCCGCCCGTTCTTCCCTGCACCGTGGCGAGGCGGCCGGGTGTGCGGAACCGCTAGCGCCGCCGGCGATCGGTCGGGTCGTCCGCCACGAAGTCACGGACAGCGGCGCGGATGGTCTCGCCGTACGGGTCGTCCGGTAGCTGCGCCAGGTGTTCGCGGGCTCGGGCGAGGTATTCCCGGGCCGGGCCGGTGTTGCCCAGCCGTCGGTGGCAGTCGGCAAGGTTCAGGTACAGCGACGGCAGGAACGCCTGCACCTGGAGCGAGGGCAGGTAACGCTGGGCGCGTTCGGCGGTCAGTTCGGACACAGCGGCCAGGGCCCGTTCGTCCCAAGCCATCTCCGCCTCGGTGGTGTCCTGCAGGTCGGCGAGGTGGTGGGCCAGGGTGCAACAGTGCAGGGCGTCACCGGCGGGGCCGATCTCGTCCCACAGCGTGGTGAGCAGCTCACGGGCCTGGGCGGGTGCGCCGGTCTGGCCGAGCTGCACCGCCTCGATGATGCGGGTCATGGTCGGATCGGGTGCCGGCTGGTCGTTCACGTCGCCGATGCTCGGGCCTCGACCGGGTCGAGGGTCAAGCGGATGGCGGCGCCGGTTCAAAGAACTGGACGCGATCATGTACGGGCTTGTAGCTTGCAGGGGACCGCGACACCGCCCGAGGAGGTGAGACCCATGAACGCTCGTTCGATGTGGGTGCTCCCCCTGCCGTCACGGTTTGGGCGACTGACGTAGGTGTCGCCGGGAGCGCCTCTCACAACAAGGCACTCCCGAAAGGCCACTCCTGTGCCCTCCGCGCACTTCACCGCCGAACCCCCGTCGACCGACACGGGCCGGCGCGACCCCATCGTGAACGACGCCTCCGAACTTTCATCGCCGAGCCCCATCTTCGATGTGATCATCGCCGGCTGTGGGCCGACGGGTGCGATGCTCGCCGCCGAGCTGCGCCTGCACGACGTGCGGGTTCTCGTCCTGGAGAAGGAGACCGAGCCGACCTCGGCCGTCCGGATCGTCGGCCTGCACATCCGCAGCCTCGAGTTGATGGCGATGCGCGGACTGCTGACCCGGTTGCTCGAGCATGGACGAAAGCGTCCGGCCGCCGGCTTCTTCGCCGCCATCAACAAGCCCGCGCCCACCGGGCTGGACTCCGCGTACGCCTATCTGCTGGGCATCCGGCAGCCGGTCATCGAACGTCTGCTCGAACAGCACGCGATCGATCTGGGCGCGCAGGTCCGGCGCGGCCAGGCGGTCACCGGTCTCGCGCAGGACGACGAGGGTGTGACCGTCGAGCTGTCCGACGGGCAACAGCTGCGCACGCGCTACCTCGTCGGCTGTGACGGCGCGCGCAGCACGGTGCGCAAACTCCTGGGCGTCGGTTTCCCCGGCGAGCCCGCGCGCACCGAGACGCTGATGGGCGAGATGGAGGTGGGTGTGCCGCCGGAGGAGGTCGCCGCCACGGTGGCCACGATCCGCGAGACCCATAAGCGATTCTGGCTCCGTCCCGCAGGCGTCGGCGTCTACAGTGTCGTGGTCCCAGCGGCGGACGTCAGCGACCGCGCGCGACGGCCCACGCTTGAGGACTTCAGACAACGACTGCGGGCCGTGGCCGGAACCGATTTCGGCGTGCACTCCCCACGCTGGATGTCCCGCTTCGGCGACGCCACCCGGCTGGCCGAGCGGTATCGGGTCGGGCGGGTGCTGCTGGCCGGCGACGCCGCCCACATCCATCCGCCCATCGGCGGGCAGGGCCTCAACCTGGGTGTCCAGGACGCGGTCAACCTCGGCTGGAAACTGGCCGCGCAGGTCCGTGGCTGGGCGCCGGAAACGCTGCTGGACACCTATCAGGCCGAACGTCATCCGGTCGCCGCGGACGTGCTGGACAACACCCGAGCCCAGACGGAACTGCTGTCCAGCGAACCGGGCGCGCAGGCCGTACGCCGGCTGCTCACCGAACTGATGGATTTCGACGAGGTGAACCGCCATCTCCTGGAGAAGATCACCGGGGTCGGGATCCGGTACGACGTCGGCGAGGGCCCCGACCTGCTCGGCCGCCGCCTGCGCGACATCGACCTGCGGCCCGGCAACCTCTACGCTCTGCTGCACCGCGGCCGCGGCCTGCTGCTGGACCGCACCGAACGCCTCAGCGTCGGCGGCTGGTCAGACCGGGTCGACCACCTCGCGGACCCGACCGCGGACCTGGACGTTCCGGGTGTGCTGATGCGCCCAGACGGTCACGTCGCCTGGATCGGCGACGACCAGCAGGACCTGGACGATCACCTGTCGCGCTGGTTCGGCGAGCCCGCCGACCAGGGTCGCCGACTCTGACGGAAGACCGGTGTTGCGCCACGCGGCGGGCGGCCGAGCGTCGGCGTCAGTCGAGGACTGGCGTCGATCGCCCCTCGTCCACGGTGTACGCGCCCGTGGAGATCACGCCGAGGGTCGTGGGCGTCAGAACAGGCGTTTCCCGGTTCCGACGACGACCGGGTACTGCGGTGTGTCACTGGAAGGGGATATACCTCAGAGTCATATTCATACCTCTGAGGTATATCGCTTACCGGCGCGGCAGCGCCCAGGCGGGCCTGAGACGCGCTTTCGCGCCTGCGATGATCTGCCTGGTGTAGCGCCTGCACGAGCCTCCAACTGCCGTGGACCTGGAGCTCTCGGCCGGGAAGCTCCTTGAGCCGGCGCGCGGCGTCGACGATGCCGGTGCGGCAGGCGGAGGCTAGCTGCCCGGCCGCGGGCCGGTCTTGTACAGGACGACATCGTCGGGTCGTCGCCCGCCCGTAGCCCTCGCGCGGTGCGCCCGACGTAGCGCCGCAGCGCATGTGCCAGGTGAGCCTGGTCGAAGTACCCCAGCGCCTCGACAACCGCGCACCAGTCGAGACCGTCGCGCAGCATCGTGGCCGCGGCGTTCGCACGGTCGCTCTGGGTCGCGGCGGTCCGCGACAGGCCGGTGATCGCGCGGTGCTGCCGCTGGAGGGTCCGCGTTGACCGCGTCCGCATCGGTGTCGCGATGCGTGAATCGCAAGCCCAAGGCCCCTTCATAGCATTCTGGCGTCGTCGGCTCCTGAGCGTAGAGGAGCGAGCAGCGGGCCAGTCGGCGCTCATTTTCGGTTTACCAGTAACGATAATCCGATAATCCACTCCCACAAAAGGGGCATACCGTGCGCACATCATAATGACAGTTATTGTGCGTAAGGGGTCAGGATGGTGTACGCGCGAGATCGCGGCTGCTGTCCAGCCTCGCGGAGCGCGGACAGCTGGCGTCACGGGTGCCCATCGGGCCTGACGAGGCTCTACCGCAGGAGGCCGCGGCATTAGTGTTCGACCGTGGACTGCTACGCCTGTGACCAGAATCGGCGGATCGACACCCTGCCGGCCCGTGAGCTCGTCGCCGCTGACGAGCACTGGCGGGTCGCCCACGCGTTCGACTCGACCTTGCCCGGGTGGCTGGTGCTCGTTCCGCGCCGGCACGTGACGTCGATCGCTGAGCTGTCCGACGCCGAGGCGGCCAGCCTCGGCACGTGGCAGGTCCGGCTGTCGCGCGCCCTGCACGCCGTGACGGGGTGCGCGAAGACCTACGTCATCCAGCTCGCCGAGAAGGAAGGTTTCGCCCACGTGCACTTCCACGTGGTGCCACGGATGCCAGATCTCCCGGCTGATCGCCGCGGCCCTGCGGTCTTCGGCTACCTGAACGCCGCCGAGGGTGACCGCCTTGACGAGGCGCAGCAGGATGACATCGCCGCCGCGCTCCGCGCACAGCTCGAACCGGCGCGATGAGGAGCTGGTGACGAAGCCCTATCCCGGGACGTACGCCGAGCGGGCCTGAGCCACCTCGGCTGCCTGGCGTTCGCGCCAGCGGCGCTGGCTGTCCCGGTTGCAGGCGCGGCACGTGCGGCGGTACCGGCCCGTCGACTCGTCGAGTTCGCGCTCGTGCCCGTTGCGGCAGGTCGGCGTCTGCGTTCTCGTGCGGCAGTTGTCCGCGTGGCTGACCTGCCGCAGGTGGGTGGGCTCGACGCAGTCCTTCGCGGGGCAGAGGTGGTCGACCTCCAGGTCGGGGTCGTACCCGCCGACGAAGACGGCGTAGGCCGCGATGTGCGCCCAGGCTCTGCCGGCGACCTTCTGGTAGACGCCGCGCTGTGAGCCGTAGCCGCGGATGATCAGGCAGCCGTCGGCCTGCCGGACCGAACGCTGCAGCAGATACTCACGCAGACTGTCCTCGGTGAAGTGTCGGGACAGGCCGTTGACCCCGCTGAGCACGCCGTCACCCTATCCGGGGAGGCGGGCCGCCTGCTCGGGCAGGTCCACGTCGGTGCCGTCGGCGACGTCGGCGCAGGGGACCAGCCGTACCTCGTCGCCCCGGGCCCGCAGGTAGTCCCGCGCGCCCCGGTCTCCGGTGGCCGCCTCGGCCGCGTCGGCCCAGTGCTGTCGGCCGAGCAGCACCGGATGCCCGCGTCGACCGTCCGCATAGGTAGCCACGGCGAGGGAGTCGGCGGTGGCGTCGCGGGCAATGCGGCGTACCGCCTCAGGGGTGAGGCCGGGCATGTCGACCAGGGTGACCACGACGGCCACGGCCGGACTGGCCGTCAGGGCGGACAGCCCGGCCCGCAGGGACGAGCCCAGGCCTGTCGCCCAGTCGTCGTTGAGCACCACGCCCGGCAGTCGCGTCCGGGAGCGGACCTGGTCGGCCTGCGCGCCGAGCACCACCACGACCGGTTGGCAGCCGGCGGCCGTGAGGATCGCCGCCGCGTGGTCCACCAGGAGTCGCCCCCGGTAGGGCAGGAGGGCCTTCGGCATGCCGAGTCGACGCCCGGCGCCGGCCGCGAGGAGCAGTCCCGCCGTCACCATGGGCCGAGCGTAGTCAGCCGCGCGCCCCTCGGCGTCGGATCGGGATGGGCTTCCGGGGGTGAACCGGTCGGCCGGGACCGCTAGCATGCATCTCGTATCTGCTGTCACGTATTTACGGTGAGGTGCCGGATGACACCGGACGAGACGTCGGCGTGGCAACGACTCTGCCCCCTGCCGATGGCCCAGGTCGACCCGCTGCCGGCGATCGCCCGTCACCTGGGTCACCCCGACACCGCCCGCCGGCTCGCGGCGGCCGACGCGGGGCGCACACCACCGGACGACGTCCTGGCCGAGCTGCGGGAGATCGGCGTCGCCGCCGTGTACGACCCCGACAGCGCCACCGCCGTGCACGTCAACGCCCTCAACGCGCAGGCCGCGCGGCACAGCGGGAGCCTCGCCATCACGCTCGGGGTCAACGCGCTGGCCCTGCTGCCGCTCTGCATCGCCGGCACGCCGGAGCAGCGCGATCGGGCGGGCGCGGTGCTGCGCGACGGTGGCGCCGCCGCCATGCTGCTCACCGAGCTGGCGCACGGCAGCAACCTGGCCCGCACCGGCACCCGCGCCGACCCGGTCGACGGCGGGTACCGGCTGACCGGGGAGAAGCAACTGATCAACGGCGGCACCCGGCACGACCTGCTGGTCACCCTGGCCCGGCTTGCCGACACCGACCGCTTCGGCCTGTTTCTCGCCGAACGCGACGACACGGTGACGGCCCTGCCCCGGTGGCGGACGCTGCCCGCCGTTGCCGCCGACATCTCCGGCGTACGGTTCGCCGGCACCCCGGCCCAGCCGATCGGCGCGCCCGGCGACGGGCTGACCATCCTGCAGCTGACCCTGGCGCTGTCGCGGGGTGGCATCGGCTCACTCGCCTCCGGCGCCGCCAGCGGCGCGCTCGCCCAGGCCGTGCGGTACGCCCGCGAGCGCGACGTCTACGGCGAACCGATCGTGCACCTCGGCGCGATCGCCGAACACCTCGTCCGGACGGCGGCCCTCGACGTGCTGGTCGCGGCGACCGCCGTGAAGGCCACGTTCCTCATCAACGCGCTCGGGCCGGCCGCCGCGTACGCCGCCACGGTGGCCAAGTACGCCTGCTGCGAGCTGGCCGAGCAGGCAGTCACCGAAGGCCGCACGGTGCTGGGGTCGCGGGCACTCGTCGAGGAGTTCGGGTACGCCGCGCGGGTCCGTGACGTGCTCCTCTACGGCGTGTTCGACGGCACCCGCCACATCCTGCTGGATCAGTTGCAGTGGCGGTTGGAACGCTTCGCCGCCGGCTCCGACCGCTCCGGTGACGGCTATCCGGTGCTGGCCGAGGCGTACTCCCGGACACCGCAACCGCTGGTGCGGGCCGCGCGGCTGCGGCTGCGGTGTCCGGGAGTACGCCTCGG
>NZ_JBEXIA010000069.1:0-12996 GCF_040608335.1 Micromonospora sp. NPDC005194
CGAACTGCCGGGCCTTCTCCTTGACCTTGTCGGCGCCGAGCCGTACGCCGAGCTGCGCGAAGCCGGTGTTGCACGACTCGGTGACCGCCTCCAGCCAGGACGACCCCGAGCGGGGCATCGGCGCCGCCCGGGACTGGATCCACGCCCGCCTCCAGGAGTACGCGGCCACCTCCGGCGGCCGGATGACCGTCGAACTCCAGTCGTACGTGCAGCAGCCCGCCTCGCGGATCCCCACCGCCACCCGGATCACCAACGTGGTGGCCACCCTGCGCGGTGTGACCTCGCCAAACCGCACCTACGTCGTGACCGGCCACTACGACTCCCGGGCCACCGACGTGATGGACGCCGTCAGCGACGCGCCCGGCGCCGACGACGACGCGTCCGGCGTGGCCGTGGTGCTGGAGCTGGCCCGACTGATGGCCACCCGGCCCACGGCCGCCACTGTCGTCTTCGCCGCGGTCGCCGCCGAGGAGCAGGGCCTGTACGGCTCGGCGTACCTGGCCGCGCAGCTCAAGGCCGCCGGCGCGGACGTGCAGGGCATGTTCAGCGACGACATCGTGGGCAGCGGCACCGCCGACGACGGCACCCGCGACCCGTACGCGGTGCGACTGTTCGCCGAGGGGGTGCCGACCGCCGAGACACCGGCGGAGGCCACCACCCGGCAGTCCGTCGGCGGCGAGAACGACTCACCGTCGCGGCAGCTCGCCCGGTTCGTACGCGACGTGGCGGAGAACGACGCGACAGGCATGCGGGTGCGGGTGATCTACCGGCGGGACCGCTACCTGCGCGGCAGCGACCACATCTCGTTCCTGCGGGAGGGCTGGCCGGCGGCGCGGTTCACCGAGCCGAACGAGGACTTCGCCCACCAGCACCAGGACGTCCGCGTGCAGGACGGCCAGCAGTTCGGTGACCTGCCCGAGTTCTGCGACTTCGGGTACATCGCCCGGGTGGCGAGGGTCAACGGCGCGGCGCTGTGGTCACTGGCCCAGGCGCCCGGCACGCCCAAGGGCGCCATCATCGTGACCACCGACCTGACCAACAACACGACCCTGCGCTGGCAGCGCGGCGACGAGCCGGGCCTGGCCGGCTACGAGGTGGTGTGGCGCGAGACCACGGCCGCCGAGTGGCAGCGGGTGATCCCGGTCGGCGACGTAGCCGAGGTCAGCATCGACCTGTCCAAGGACAACGTCTTCTTCGGCATCCGCGCGGTCAACCGAGCCGGCCTCCGCAGCCCGGTAGCCTTCCCCCGCCCCGGCAGCTGACCGCCCACCCCTCCCCCTTCCCCGCCCTCCCGCCGCCCCCGCCGTCCCGTCCCGTTGATCAAGAGGTTTGCGTCACGACACGCCGGTGTCGGTGACGCGAACCTCTTGATCACGCGGGAGGCGGGGTGGGGGTGAGAGGTGGGGTGGGGGCGGTTATGGCCCAGCGTTCGTGGTCGCGCCACGCGCCGTCGATGAACAGGTAGTCCGGGGAGAAGCCCTCCAGGCGGAAGCCGAGCTTCCGGGCCACCCGCCGCGACGGTTCGTTGCCCGGCTGGATGTTCGCCTCCAGGCGGTGCAGCCCGGCTGTCGTGAACGCGTGGTCGATCACCAGCGCGACGCCCGTCGAGGCGTGCCCGGTGCCGCTGTACGGCTCGAACGCCGCGTACCCCAGGTAACCGCCGCGCAGCGCGCCCAGCACGATGCCGCTGATGTTCACGTAGCCGGCGATCGCGCCGCTGGCCCGGTCGCAGATCAGGTAGCCGGCGCTGTCCCGGCGACGGATGCGGCGCAGGTAGCGGTCGTACTCCTGCGGGGTCGCCGGCGCGGCCAGCCACGGGTGGTGCAGGTCCCGGCTGCGCAGGGCGGCCGCCACGAACTCGTCGACGTCGGCGGGTCGGGGTCGCCGGATGGCGGCGGGACCACCGCTGCGCAGGTATCTCACGGCGGACCACTCTGACCGACCGGCGCGGCCGTTGTCCAACCGGCCCGCCACCCGCTCCTGCGATCAGCGCGTCGGGACGTCGGTGCTCTCCCGGGGCAGCACCGCGTGTGGCGCGACGATCTCGGCGGTCGTTCGCACCGGCCGCGCGTCCGCATAGCATCGTCGGCATGGCAACGCGGCTGGTACAGATCAACATGAAGGCTCGGGACGACTCCGCCCTGGGCGGTTTCTGGGCAAAAGCGCTCGGCTGGGGAATCTCCAGCGAGGGCCCGGGTGTCACCAACCTCGAACCCGAGGGCTTCGTCTACCCCGATCCCGTCGCCGTCTGCGTCGACATCGTCGTCTCCCCGGAACCCAAGACGGTGAAGAACCGCGTGCACGTCGACCTGGCCACCACCTCGGCGGCCCACCAGGCGGAGGTGGTGGCGCGACTGAAGGGTCTCGGCGCGACGCTCGCCGACGTGGGCCAGGGCGACGTGCCGTGGACGGTCATGGCCGACCCGGAGGGCAACGAGTTCTGCGTGCTGGACTCGCTCTACGACGACACCGGACCGATCGCCTCGGTGGTTGTCGACTGCGCGGATCCGCGGGTCATGGCCCGTTTCTGGGGCGAGGCCATGGACTGGACCGTGCACAAGGTGACCGAGGACAGCGCGGTGCTGCGCTCGGCCAAGGGCGTGGGCCCCTATCTGCAGTTTCTCCGCACTCCCGACGTGAAGACGGTGTGGAACCGCGTCCATCTCGACGTCCGCCCCTATCCGGGTGACGACCTGGAGGCCGAGGCGGCCAGACTGCGGTCTCTCGGCGCCACCGCCGTCGACCTGGGCGACGGCGACGTGCCGTGGAAGGTCCTCGCCGACCCGGAGGGCAACGAGTTCTGCCTCCTCACGCCGAGCTGACCCACACCCTCGTCATCCGCGCGGCGCGTGCCACCGGGTGGCACGCGCCTTGGCCGCCCCCGGCCGCGCTAGCGGCGCGTCAGCAGCCGGAACTCGGTGCCGTCGGGGTCGGTCAGCACGACCGCGCCGTCGGCGTCGGCGCCGACCACTGTGGCGCCGAGGGAGAGCAGGCGGTCGACCTCCGGCTGCGGGTCGTCGCCGTCGTCGACGGCGAGGTCGAACGTCACCCGATCCCGGTCCCCCTTCGGCATCAACGGTGGACCACCCCAGGCGATCTTCGGGCCGCCCAGGGGTGACTGGATGGCGGTCTCCTCGTCCTGGTCCCAGACCAGCGGCCACCCGAGCGCCGCGCTCCAGAAGTAGCCGACGGCCTGCGAGCCGTCGCAGGAGACGTCACCGAGGAAACCGCAGCCAGCGAGGAACGTGTTACCCGGTCCGAGGACGCAGAACTCGTTGCCCTCGGGATCGGCGAGCACCACGTGACTCTCTTCCGGACGCTGGCCGACGTCGGTGTGCCGCGCGCCCAGCGCCAGCGCTCTGGCCACCGTCCGCCGTTGGTGTTCCAGCGAGTCGCTGGTCAGCTCGAGGTGTGCCCGGTTCTGCAGGACCTTCGGCTCCGGGACCCGCGGAAAACGCAGCCGGAAACCGGTCTTGTCGTCGGGCAGCACGAGGACGCCGTCGCGGGGGTCGTCGACCAGCTCCCGACCCAGGATCTCGGACCAGAACCGCGCGACACCGAGGGGTTCGTTCGCGCCGAAACACACCGCGAAGAGGTGGCTGGCCATCGCTGCGCTCATCTCCGATCCGGGGACGGGGCGGCCCGGACGGGCCGGAGTTCGGAAGCCTACGGACGGGCCCGGTCGGCCGCACCCGAGTTTCCGGGCCCCGCCCCACCACGCTCGGGGGGCCACCGATCCTGATCGGAGGGTTCGCCGCGCCGGCACTGCGGCGCGTCGGGCGGTACGCCGACGGGTTCGTCTGCGCGGCGCCCCTGACCTGGGCCGGCCCCCTGGTCGCCGTCCTATCGCCGTCCTCGCCGAGGCGGATCCGGAAACGCCGTAGCGGCTCCCCTCAGTGGCGCTGCGTCGCGGGCCGGGCGAACCACCGGGCCAGCCACGGGGTGAGCGCGACGAGGGCGACGGCGAGGGCGGTGATGACGGCCTGCCCGATCCGGCCCGGGGTGACGCCCACCGGCGGGGTCGAGCACGTCGTTGGCGTACCCGTTCGCGGCGGCGTCCGTCACCAGCACGGCGCAGCCCAGCGCGAGCCCCGCCGGACGGCGAGCCGCCAGCAACAGCGCCGCCAACGGATCCCACAGGGTCAGGGACCCGAAGTAGACCGCGAGCCACCCGGGCAGGGCGAGCGGCGGTCGGAGCCCGGGGACGAACACCTGGAGCACGTGCACGACGGTGCCGTAGGCGAAGACCAGAACGGCCGCCGACACGACCAGCCGGGCCCGCAGTGGAACGCCACGCCATCGACCGGTACCCATCCGGCCAGTCTGCCCCAGCGGCGCGAGCGCCGAGCGAACGGTCAGAGCGGCTCGGGAAGCGGCTGCTCCATCGGCATCGGCACCTGGAGGTAGGTGACACCGCGCATGTCCAGCCAGGCCCGGTCCGGCGCGCGGACCAGGCGCACCATCACCGACTCGCAGGACGGGCAGCGCGCGACCATGCCCGGGGCGTGCGAGTAGACGTGCAGGCTGGCCATCGAGCCGGTCGTCCCGCAGTTCTCACAGCGGCCCATCGCGGTGCTCAGGTCGACGGCGAACAGCTCGCGCATCGGGCCGTCGAGCATGTTGCCGTCCAGGTACGACATCTCGGTCATCGGATCTCCTCGACGTTGCGTCGGCGGGCGGGACAGTTGGCGGGCCGGACAGGCGGCGGGCGGGGCAGTCGGCGGGCGGGCTCTCAGCCGGTGGGGCCGAAGCGTTCGGTCTTGATCCGCCGCGACGGGTGGCCCAGCCCGACCAGCAGATCGGCCACGGCCTCCACGAACCCGGTCGGGCCGCACACGTAGGTGAGCGGTTCCAGGTCCGGCGGCCAGCCGTGGGTGTTCACGTCGGCCAGGCCGATCCGGTGCGGCTCGCCGCGCCAGCCGTCGGGCGCCTCGCGGGTGTAGACGTACGCCACGTCGAGGCCGAAGTCGTCGCGGACCCGGCGACGCAGCTCGTCGGCGTAGATCACGTCCTCCGCGGTGCGCACCGAGTAGATCAGCCGGAACGGCACCTTGCTGCCGATCGCCCGCCGCGCCCGGATCATCGCCATCAGCGGCACGATGCCGGAGCCGCCCGCGACCAGCTGCACCGGCGCGGTGTCCTCCGATCGCCAGATGAACCAGCCGCCGAGCGGTCCGCGGACCTCCACCGGGTCGCCGGGACCGAAGACATCGATGAGGTACGGCGACACCTCGCCGTCGGGCACCCGCTGGACGGTCACCTCGATGCGCGGGCCGCCGGGGCCGTCCACGACCGGCCCGGCGATCGAGTACGACCGGGCGGTCTGGTAGCCGTCCGGGGCGGTCAACCGCACGTCGACGTGCTGCCCGGGCAGGTGCCCCGACCAGTCCGGCACCTCCAGGATCAGCGTCTCCGCCGTCGCCGTCTCGACGCGGCGCTCCACCAGCCGCGCCACCTGCCACTTGATCGGCGCCCGGGCCGGGGTGCCCGTCGCCACGGCCCGCTCAGTCACCCTGGTACCGCTGTTCGCGCCACGGGTCGCCGTAGTCGTGGTAACCGGCCGTCTCCCAGAACCCCGGTTCGTCCATTGTCTTGAGTCGGATGCCGCGCACCCACTTGGCGGACTTCCAGAAGTACAGGTGCGGCACCAGCAGCCGCGCCGGGCCGCCGTGCTCGGCCGGCAGCGGCGCGCCGTCGAAGGTGTGCGCCACCCAGGCCCGGCCGCCGCGCAGGTCGTCCAGCGGCAGGTTGGTGGTGTACCCGCCGTACGAGTGGGCGAGCGCGAAGTGCGCGCTGGTGTCCACGCCGTCGAGCAGGGTGTCCAGGGAGACGCCCTGCCAGGTGGTGCCGAGCTTCGACCAGTGGGTGACGCAGTGGATGTCGACCATCGCGGTCTCCTGCGGAAGCGCCATCAGCTCCTGCCACGACCACCGGTACTCGGTGCCGTTCTCGGCGGCGATGACGAACTCCCAGGTGTCCAGGGAGACCCGGGGTGTCGGGCCGGCCGACAGCACCGGAAAGTCCTCGGTCAGGTACTGACCGGGTGGCAGGGCCGGCTCCTGTGAGCGGGGCCGGCCCTGAAAGCCCGGTGACACGATTCCCATTGCACAGTCGTACCACCCGGGCCGGCCGGGGCGGGAGCTTTCCCGCGTACGCCCTCGTCGACCCGGCGCGGCGCGGTCAGTGCCGCTCCGTGACGACCTCGCGCTGCTCGGGCGTGCCGCCCCGGGTGGCGCGAAGGCTGGTCAGGGTCACCACCACCAGCACGCCGATGATCACGCCGAGCGAGGCCAGGGTGGGGATCTGCGGCACGCCGGCCCAGATGCCGTGCGCCCAGTGCAGACCCAGCTTGAGGCCGATGAACGCCAGGATGATCGCCAGGCCGTAGCTGAGGTGCACCAGCCGGCTCAGCGCCGCGTGCAGGACGAAGTAGAGCGCCCGCAGGCCGAGCAGGGCGAACGCGTTGGTGGCGAAGACCAGGTACGGGTCCTCGGTGATGCCGTACACCGCCGGCACCGAGTCGACGGCGAAGACCACGTCGGTGGCCAGCACTGCGACCACCACCAGGGCGAACGGCGTGAGTGCCCGCTTCGCGCCCTGCCGCACGGTCATCCGGGTGCCGTGGTACTCGTCGACCACCGGCATGATCTTGCGCAGCAGCTTCACCGAGCGCATCTTGTTGATGTCGACTTCCTGCTGATGCCCGGAGAGGGCGTCGCGCAGCAGCTTCACCGCGGTGGCGATGAGGATGATCGCGAAGAGCAGGAACGCGAAGTCGAGGGTCTGCAGGGCCGCCGCGCCCAGGGCGATGAAGACCGCCCGCAGCACCAGAGCGCCGGCGATGCCGTAGAGCAGCACCCGCTGGGCGAGCACGGCCGGCACCGCGAACGCGGCCAGCAGCAGCATGAAGACGAAGAGGTTGTCGACCGAGAGGGACTTCTCGACGAGGTAACCGGTCAGGTACTGCACGCCCTGCTCGGAGCCGTAACGGGACCACACCCAGCCGCCGAACGCGAGCGGCAGCGCGACGTAGAACGCCGACCAACCGATCGCCTCCCGCATGGACACCTCGTGCGGCTTGCGCGTCACCAGGAAGTCCAGCACCAGCAGCAGCACCACGCCGGCGATGGTCAGCGCCCAGAGCGTGGGCGTGCCCACCGACGACAGGTCACTCGCTGCGGCCAGGTATGACAATTCGGTCATGGGGTCTCCTCGAACACCGTGTCATGTTCGAGGTCTCCTTCACCCATCGGAGATGGGCAACCACCCGAGGCACGCCGGGCGTGCCGTACTGACCGGAATGGTTCGTGGGAAGTACTCCCCTCGCACGACAAGGTTAGGCCAGGGCCGACCGACACGCCAAGCCGGACGTCGATCGTTGCCCTGGCCAACCGCTGTGCGTCCCCGGTCGGAGGTTCCACCGTCAGGCGCGGCGCAGCGTCGCACCCGGCGCCATCGCCTGCTCCACGAGGCCCCGGTAGTCGCGCGGCAACTGGGTCGCCACGTCGTCGAACTCCCCGCCGGTGATCGCCTCGCGCAGGGTGGTGAACACCGCCCGGACGGCGTCCCGCGCGGCCGGCTCCTGCACCTGCGCGCGCAGCGCGACCCGCGCCACGAACTCGGCCGCTCCGAACCGGTCCGCCTGCTCGGTGCTCGGGCTGGGCTTGAGCACCAGTTGCAGCGGCTGCGGAAGCTGCGCGGCCAGGTCCAGCACCTCACCGCCGGTCAGCCGCTCGGCGAACGTCTCCAGCACGGCCCGGGTCAGCTCGACCGCCTGCTCGGACGACGTCCGGGTGCGCTGGGAAACCAGGTCGACGAAGGTGTCGTATTGCATCGCGTACTCCCTCGGGCTTGTCGGCGCCGCCTGCGGGTACCCGCGGTGCCGTGGTGGAAACGGCGCCGGATTTCCTGCGGCGACCCGGGCGATTTCCTCCGCCGACCCGGGCGTGACGAGGCGGCGGGCGGGTAACCGCCGCCGGTCGTGACCACATCGATGCCCCGAGGGAGCCCCAGACATGGCGAGCTACGCGGACGTCCTGCAGTACCTGTCGAGCCTGGACTACCCGGCCGAGAAGAACGACGTGGTCCGCGAGGCCGAACGGGAGGGCGCCCCGCCGGACGTGCTCAAGGCACTGCGCGCCCTGCCGCCCGTCGACTACGCCAACGGCACCGAGGTGGCCCGGTCCGCCGGCATCGAGGCCGCCCCCGAGGTGAGCCCCTCGCAACGCGCCGCGCAGGCCCGGGACAAGAAGCACAACCGGGTGTCGCAGCATCTGCGCGGCATCTGACCCGGCGGTGGTGGCGTCCGTCGTAACGCGCGGACGGCGCGGATGACTGGCACCGGCCCGCTGTCCCGCCCGCCGGACGGGCACACCCCGGCGGCGGTGCAACTCGTCGTTGTGGCGGTGGTCGGCGTCATCGTCGGCGGCGTTTTCGCCCTGGCGCTGTCGCCGTCGCTCGCCCCGCTGGCCGGCTGGGACGTCGCCGCGCTGAGCTGGCTGGTGCTGGTGTGGCGCAAACTCTGGCCGATGGACGCCACCCGCACCGCCCGCCTCGCCGTGTACGAGGACCCCAACCGGGCCACCCGGGACGTGGTGCTGCTCATCGCGTGCCTCGCCAGCCTGCTGGCCGTCGGGCTGGTCCTCGCCAGCGCGCACGCCGCGCCACCCGGCGTACACCGCGACCTGTACGGCGTGCTGGGCGTCCTCAGCGTGGTGCTGTCCTGGCTGGTCGTCCACACCGTCTTCACCGCCCGCTACGCCCGGATCTACTACACGGGCCCGGACGGCGGGGTGAACTTCAACCAGAGCGAGCCGCCCCGCTACTCGGACTTCGCGTACGTGGCGTTCACCGTCGGGACGACGTTCCAGGTCTCCGACACCAACCTGACCAGCAACGAGATGCGCCGGACGGTGCTGCGGCACGCGTTGTTGTCGTACCTGTTCGGCGCGTTCGTCATCGGCGTCACGGTGAACCTGCTGGCGGGGCTGGCGCACTGAGCGCTCGCGCCCGGCTGCGTCACGGGCCGCTCGTGCCCGGCTGCGTCACGGGCGGCGGCTCGCCGGGACAGGCGGGCGCCCCTTGGCCGCGAACCGCGACCGGGGGCGCCACGCAAACCTGCCCAGGCGGTGAACCGCGTCCGAACCGGTCGCGGTCACCCGGCGGTGGATGCCCGCTCGAACCGAGCGGCCAGCACCGCCGGGTACAACCATACGACAGACCATCCCCCGTACGGTCAGTTTTGGCCGAAGTGTGGGCCAGGGCACGTCAGGGACGGCCGGACAGTTCCGCGTACCGGTGCTCCAGATCGACCCGGGCCAGCGCTCCCACCAGCCACGCCAGCCGCTCCGACTCGCCGCTGGCCAAGCCGGCCAGGTCATCCGCCGAGCGGCCCAGCCCGAGCCGTCGGGCCGCCGCCAGCGCCCGCCGGTCCGCCACCGGGGCGACCTCCCGCCACAGCGCCTGCGCCTCGCGCAGAAACAGGTCGACGACCTGGTCGTCCACCCCGGGCAGGTCGGCGAGGAGCGCACGCTCGGCAGCCGGCTCGTGGTGCGCGACCGCGCGCAACCGGCGCAGGTCGCCCCGGTACCGCTCGACGACCGTCCGGGCCAGATCGCCCAGCACGTCGGCCAACGCGTCGACGTCACCGCGCTGACCACTGTCGCGCAGCACCCGCACCCGGTCCTGGTGCAGCGACCGGGCCAGCCGGGCGGCGCTGTCCCACCCCTCGTCGCGCAGCGCCCGCGCGCCGTCCAGCGCCCGACGAAAGTCACCCCGGCGGGCGAGCAGTACCGCGAGGTAGAGCACCTGGAACAGGCTCGCCGGATTGTTGGTCACGCGGAAGCCGTACTGCTCGGCGAAGCCTCGTCCACTGCCGGCCAGCCGGCGGGCCAGGCGTTTGCGGTCCTCGACAGGCGTGATCAGAGTGGTCGCCATGCCGGCGACTACCCACGCCACCGTCGGCCAACCGCCGACCCCGGCCTGCCCCAGCCCTGGCGCCGGTCCGGCGCCGCGGGCCGGTCAGCCGTGCAGGCCGCCGGTGCGGTCGCGGGCCTTGAGCCGGGTGGTGGGCAGGGCGGGCGCCGGCAGTGGCGACGCCGCATCGTCGGCCACCACGCCGAAACGCCGGCCGGCCATCCAGTCCTCCCGAGCGGCGGCGACCTCCTCGTGCGAGCGGCACACGAAGTTCCACCACATGACCAGCGGCTCCTCGAACGGCGTACCCCCCAGCAGCAACAGCCGGGCACCCGCCCCGCCGCGCACGGTCACCTCGCGTCGACCCGAACCCAGGTAGAGCAACGCGCCTGGCTCGAAACCCACCCCGGCGGCCTCGGCGGAGCCGGACATCGCCAGCAGGGCGTACTCGAAATCGGGCCGCAACGGCAGCGTGGTCGGCGCCGCCCCGCCCAGCTCAAGCTGCACGCCCACCAGCGGGGTGTGCACCACCGCCGGGGACCGCTGGCCGGCGAACTCGCCGACCAGCAGGGTCGCGTCCACGTCGCCCTCCCGCCAGCGTGGCAGGTCGGCGTGGTGCGCGAAGTCCGCGGCGCCGGCCCGCGCCGGGTCCGGCAGCGCCACCCAGAGCTGCACACCGTGCATGACCGGCGGGTGCGTGGCCGGCGACCGCTCCGAGTGGGCGATGCCGTGCCCGGAGGTCATCACGTTCAGCTGGCCGGGCCGGATCGCCTGGACGTTGCCGAGGCTGTCCCGGTGAATGATCTCGCCGTCGAGCAGCCAGGTCACCGTCTGCAGGCCCATGTGCGGGTGCGGTGGCACCTCCATGCCGGGCCGCTGCGCCACGTCGTCCGGGCCAAAATGGTCCACGAAGCACCACGCGCCGACCATCCGCCGAGGCCGCTGCGGCAACAACCGCCGAACGGTCGTGTACCGCCCCAGTGGCACATCGTGGCCCGGCAGCAGCACGCTGCCGGGATCGACGTCGGCCACGCCGGGCGGTCGGGTCTGTGCCGGCATCGATTCGGTACGCTCCACCGCCCGACTGTACGCTCGCGCCCTCCCCGGGCTGCGGCGCTTCCCGCCAGGGGTGAACCTCCGACCCAGCACGTCGCGGGTGGGTTGGTCGGCGTCCTACCCGACCGCCCGGCGCCCGGCTCACTCCCCGGCGACACCGGCCCGCGTCTCCGTCTCTGGCCGCTGCCCGCTCCTGGCCGCTGCCCGCTCTTGGCCGCTGCCCGCTCCTGGCCGCTGCCCGACGGCCCCGACCCCACACCCGACGTCGCCGGCCCGACGCCGACGGCCCCGGCCAGCACCCGAGGTCGCCGGCTCGACGCCCGACGAACCTGGTCGGCGTCCTAGTCGTGGGCCGGTCACCGGGACTCGGTCACCGTCACGGTGCCGGCGCCTGCCACCAGGTCAAGGAAGAGCCGGTCGGTTGAGCGGTCCCACCCCGGCGTACTCAACAGCGCGCCAGCGGCGACCCCGGCCCAGCGCTCGTCGCGGACCGCGACCGAACCGGCCCCCGCTCCCACCCGCACCCGCACCGGTGGTGTGCCCGGCACCCGGATGTCGAACTGGTTGACTCCACCGGTCAGCCGCACGGTCGTCGTGCCGCCGTTCATCGGCGGCAGGATGAGATCGGTGCGGGCGGAGCCGCCGACGAGATCCACGCCCAGAAGTCGTGCCTGCGCCAGGTCGAGCACCTGTTCGCCCACCCCGCCCTCCAGGTGCAGACGCCAGGCGACCCGCTCGCTGAGCAGCACCCGCGCGGCCCGCTTCTCGGACGTGCCGGTGGCCACCACGCCGAGCCGGACGGTCTCACCCTGCACCACTGGACGGACGGCCACACCCGAGTCGGCCGGGCTGCTGATCCGGTAGAGGTCGTCGCCCAGGTCGGCCACCCGAAGGTCGAACGATGACAACCCGTCCGCCAGTACGAAGGTGGCCTTCTGCCGCCCCGCCAGCGGCGTCGTCATCGTCTGCTCGGCAGCCGCAGCCGCAGCCGCACCCGGCCGGGCGCCGTCGGACCGGGCGCCGTCGGACGGGGCGCGGTCGGACCGGGCGCCGTCGGGCCGGGCGCCGTCGGGCCGGGCGCCGTCGGGCCGGGCGCCGTCGGGTGCGCCGGAGTATGCCTGGCCGAGGCGGTAGGGGTCGGCGACGATGACCACCACCGCCGCGGCGCCGAGAACCAGCATCACCGCCGCGGCGGCCACCAGCAGCCGAGCACCGACCGACCAGCGCCCCGGTGTCGCTTCGGCACCCACTGGTCTCGGCTCCGCCTCCGACCGGTGCCCCGGCCCGGAGCCGGGCCGGGCCGGGCGGCCCGCGCGCTCCGGCTGATCTGCGGCCGGGTGCGGCGCCGCCGGGTGCGGCGCCGCCGGGTTAGTTGGTTGCTGCCCCGGATCGTGTTCTGCCTGGTGCTCGATGCCGTCACCCACTGCGGCCATGCCTATGCCCTTCCGCCGGTCCCCGCCGGGAGGTACGTACCCGCCGGCCCATCGGATCACTCCGCGCCGACCACGCCGCTCCGCTACGTCGCGTCAGTGAATCTTGGACAGTTTCCGTTAGGGCCGAACGGAAACTGTCCAAGATTCACCGTCACACGGGCCGACAATGCCGTTCGGCGGGCTGCGCCCGTGGATGTGAGGGGTCAGCCGGTCACTCGGCGGGGCTGGTTATGCCGCTAGCCGGCACCCAACTCCGGGTGGCGGCCAGGTCAGTGAGCGATGGCCGGGTACGCCGCTGGCCGGCACCCAGCTTGGATGGCGGCCAGGTCAGTGGGCGGGGGCTGGATATGCCGATGGCCGGCACCCGGGTTCGGGTGCCGGCCAGTCGGTCGGGTCGTGCGGTGGGTCAGCTGTTCCAGTGCTGGCCAACCAGGTCGGTGGCCTGCTGCTCCCACTGGGCGTAGGCGTCCGGGTAGGCCGAGACCTGCACGGTCTGGGCGGCCTGGGTCAGGGGCATGTCCTGCCAGCCGTCAACCTGACGCAGGCCCTTGAGGAACGCGGTGGTGGAGTACTCGGGGTTGGTGATCTGCTC
>NZ_JBEXIA010000070.1:0-12765 GCF_040608335.1 Micromonospora sp. NPDC005194
GGTGCGAAAACCATCCGGAGTGTTCGTGGGGAACCGGAAGGGGTTGGGCAATGCAGGGAATTCCGGTACGAACTACATGCTGGAGATGTCGCCCTGCTTGGCGCGGACGGCCTCGGCGGCGGCCAGGAGGCTGGCCAGCTCGTCGGCGTCCAGGTCGGTCTCGACGATCCGACGGACACCCTCGCGGCCGATCTCGGCCTCGACACCCAGGTAGACGCCGGAGATGCCGTACTCGCCGTCGACCCAGGCGCAGACCGGCATGACGTCGCCGGAGTCCTCGGCCACGGCCTTCGCCATCCGCGCCGCGGCGGCGGACGGGGCGTAGTACGCCGAACCGGTCTTGAGCAGTGCGACGACCTCGGCGCCACCGTTGCGGGTCTTGACGACCAGCTCCTCGATCTGCTCGGCCGGCATCGCGTCACGCAGCGGCTTGCCGTTGACGGTGCTCTTGGACGGCACCGGGACCATGGTGTCGCCGTGCGAGCCCAGGGTCAGCGTGCGTACCGACGCCACCGGCACGTTCAGCGCCTCGGCGACGAAGTTGCTGAACCGGGCGGTGTCGAGCATGCCGGCCTGGCCGAGCACCCGGTTCTTCGGGAACTGGGTGGCGAGCTGCGCCAGCGCGGTCATCTCGTCCAGCGGGTTGGAGACGACGATGACGACGGCGCTGGGGGCGTACTTGGCCACGTTCTCGGCGACCTGCCGCACGATCTTGGCGTTGGTCTCCAGCAGGTCCATCCGGCTCATGCCCGGCTTGCGGGGCAGGCCAGCGGTGATGACGACGACGTCGGAGCCCTCGATGGCCTCGTAGCCCTCGCCGTTCGGGCCGGTGGTCACGCCGACGACCTTGGTCTCGAAGCCCTCGATGGCCCGCGACTGGTTGAGGTCGAGCGCGAGGCCCGCGGGCTTGCCCTCCACGATGTCGGTGATCACAACGGTGTCGAAGACGTCGTACTCGGCCAGGCGCTGTGCGGTGGTGGAGCCGTAGAAGCCAGCCCCGACGACAGTGACCTTCTTACCCATGGTCGTCCCACTCCCTGATACCAGTCGGTTTTCCGGACCGTATCAGCCATCCTGGCACTGATCGGGCCAGGGGCGGACAGTTATGACCGGACAGACGCGAACGGCACTCGTGGGACAGCGTCGACGGGTCAGCCGCGCTCGGCGCGCTCCACGACGTTGGTCAGCAGCATGGCGCGGGTCATCGGGCCGACGCCGCCGGGCATCGGAACCAGCGCGCCGGCCGTCTCGGCCACCTCCGGAGCGACGTCGCCGGTGTAGCGGCCCTTGCCGTCCGGGCCGATCACCCGGGTGATGCCGACGTCCACGACGACGGCACCCGGGTTGATCATGTCGGCGGTCAGCAGCCCCGGTACGCCGGCCGCGACGATGACGATGTCGGCGGCCCGGGTGTGCGAGGCGAGGTCGAGGGTGCCGGTGTGGCACAGGGTGACGGTGGCGTTCTCGCTGCGACGGGTGAGCAGCAGGCCGAGCGGACGGCCGACGGTGTTGCCCCGGCCGACGACCGCCACGGTGGCACCGCGCAGCGCCACGTCGTGACGGCGGAGCAGCTCCACGATGCCGCGCGGGGTGCAGGGCAGCGGACCGTCGTAGCCGAGGACGAGACGACCCAGGTTGACCGGGTGCAGGCCGTCGGCGTCCTTGGCCGGGTCGATGAGCTCCAGCACCCGCTGGGTGTCCAGGTGGACGGGCAGCGGCAGCTGGACGATGTAGCCGTGGCACGCCGGGTCGGCGTTCAGCTCGGCCAGGACGTCGTCGACCTGCTGCTGGGTGGCGTCGGCCGGCAGCTCCCGGCGGATCGAGGCGATGCCCACCTCGGCGCAGTCACGGTGCTTGCCGTTGACGTACGCCTGGCTGCCCGGGTCGGCGCCGACCAGGACCGTGCCGAGCCCGGGGGTGATGCCGCGCTCCGCGAGAGCCTTCACCCGTATCCGCAGCTCGTCCTTGATCTCCGCCGCGGTCGCCTTGCCGTCCAGAAGCGTCGCCGTCACCACCAGATCGTCTCATGTCCGGCACGTGCCGTTCCGGCGACCTCACTCCGGACGGCCGCCGAGGCACCGGCCACACCACCGAAGGTCACGATTAGTTACGTGTTGCTCATCACTCTGGGTGACAATTTGTGGACCTTGTCACCGAGAAAGCGGTCGGCGCCTGCGCACGCGGCGGATACCGGACGGACCCGCCGGAGGCGGCCGAATCCCTGCCAGCAGACCCCACGACACTTCGGTCTTGTTGGCGAATGTGCAGCCCAGAGCCGCTTGTCCGGTTTGGGCTAGCACGCACGAGGGAGCCGCGCAAGGAAGACGTCCTCGGACCGTTACGCACCCGCAACCGGGCCGTTGTCGACGGCCGGTATTTCGACCTACCGTTACCGCTTGTTGCGCAGCGTAAACCCAGCGTCGGGCCTGACTGCGCAGCGTGAGGAGATGAGGAGGCTCTATGCGAGTTCGTAGACTCGCCGCCTGGACCGCCCTCCCGCTCGCGGTGACGCTGGGCCTCGCGGCCTGCGGCAGCGGCGGAGACGGTGGATCCGGCGGCAACGGCAGTTCGGCGGTCAGCATTCAGATCGCCGAGCCCCAGCACCTGGTTCCGACCAACACCACCGAGACGTCCGGGTCGCAGGTGCTCGCCGGCCTGTTCAGCCCGCTCGTCGACTACGACGCCCAGAACAAGCCGTACGAGGTCGCCGCGCAGTCGATCACCTCGTCCGACAACACGGTCTGGACGATCAAGCTCAAGGACGGCTACACCTTCCACAACGGCGAGAAGGTCACGTCCGAGGACTACATCAACGCGTGGAACTACGGCGCCTACGCGCCCAACGGCCAGGGTGGCAGCTACTTCTTCGAGAAGATCGCCGGCTACCAGGACCTGCAGGGCGACAAGCCGAAGGCCAAGGAGATGTCCGGCCTGAAGAAGGTCGACGACCTGACCTTCCAGGTGACGCTCAGCGCTCCGTACATCGATTTCAAGACGATGCTCGGATACAACGCGTTCTACCCGCTGCCGGACGCCGCGTTCTCGGCTCCGGGCGTGCTCAAGGACTCTTACGAGCAGGCACCGATCGGTCAGGGCCCGTTCAAGATGAAGGGCACCTGGCAGCACGACAGCAAGATCGACGTCGAGCGGTACGACGCCTACCCGGGCGAGAAGCCCAAGGTGCAGGACGTCGAGTTCCGGGTCTACCAGCAGCTCACCGCGGCCTACGCGGACGTGCTGGGCGACAACCTGGACGTGCTCCCGACGATCCCGACCGAGAGCCTCGGCAACGCGCCGACCGACCTGGGCGACCGGTACCAGACCAGCCCGATGTCGTCGTTCCAGTTCCTGGCCTTCCCGACGTTCGACAAGAACTTCAGCAACCCGGACGTGCGCAAGGCCATCTCGATGGCGATCGACCGTGACGAGATCACCAAGTCGGTCTTCAAGGGCTCGCAGACGCCGGCGCGCTCCTTCGTCTCGCCGGTCCTGCCGGGCTACCGGGAGAACACCACCGGCGCGTCGGGTGAGTTCAACCCGACCGAGGCCAAGAAGCTCTACCAGGCCGCCGGCGGCCCGTCGAAGATCGTCATCTCCTACAACGGCGACGGCGGTCACAAGGACTGGGTCGACGCGACCGCCAACCAGCTGAAGGCCAACCTGGGCGTGGACGTTGTCGGCTCGGCCGAGCCGAAGTTCGCCGACCTGCTCACCAAGGTCGAGAAGAAGCAGCCGGTTGGCATGTTCCGGCTGGGCTGGGTCATGGACTACCCCTCCATGGAGGACTACCTCGGCCCGCTGTACAGCACCAACGGCTCGTCGAACTACTACGGCTACAGCAACCCGGAGTTCGACAAGCTCGTCAAGGAGGGTTCCGCCGCCAAGACGCAGGACGAGGCGATCGCCAAGTACCAGCAGGCGGAGGACATCCTGGCCAAGGACATGCCGGTGATCCCGCTCCGCTTCGGCGAGAACGTGTACGGCACCTCGTCCAAGGTCAAGAACGTGCAGATGGACCTGTTCCAGCGGGTCAACCTCATCAAGATCGAAGCGGCCAGCTGAGCTGACCAACGGATTCGGGCCACCCGGGCGACGACGCCCGGGTGGCCCGGACCGCGCTGTACCGGCCGGGCCGCTCGCGTGGGCCCGCAGTCGGTGGCGCCGGCCTCCCCCGGGCCGGACGGCACGTCTCGGATATTTCGGGTACGACCAGAGATGCCGTCCTGCGACCCTTTCGCATATTTCCGGAGAGACTGCTAAGCATGTTCCGCTACATCTTGCGGCGCCTACTGCAGATGGTCCTGGCGTTCTTCGGGACCACCCTGATCGTCTACGCGCTGATGTTCGCCGGCCAGGGCGACCCCATCCAGGCCCTCGCGGGCGAACGCCCGGTGACGCCGGCCCAACGGGCCTACCTGACGGAGAAGTACCACCTCGACGCGACAGGCGTGGGCGGCTTCTTCTACCGCTACTTCGACTACGTCAAGAACCTGCTCCAGGGTGACCTCGGCCAGTCCCTGACCGGCCGCCAGATCGGCGACATCCTGCAGGCGGCCTGGCCGGTCACCCTCAAGCTCGCGCTCATCGCGCTCGCCGTGGCGATCATCTTCGGAGTCAGCGCCGGCGTGGTCGCCGGCATCCGCCGGGCCAGCATCTTCGACAACTCGACGCTGGTGCTGACCCTGCTCGTGCTGGGCATCCCGACCATCGTGCTGGCGCCGCTCGCCCAGTACTTCCTGGGCGTCAAGTGGCAGCTCTTCCCGCCCACCGCCGGCTCCCAGCCGACGTTCTACGCGCTGCTGCTGCCGGGCATCGTGCTCGGCTCGCTGTCGCTGGCCACCGCGCTGCGGCTGACCCGTACCTCGGTGGCCGAGAACCTGCGCGCCGACTACGTCCGGACCGCGCGGTCCAAGGGCCTGGTCAAGCGCCGCATCGTCACCGTCCACGTGCTGCGCAACTCGCTCATCCCGGTGGTCACCTTCCTCGGTGTGGAGCTGGGCAACCTGATGAGCGGCGCGATCATCACCGAGGGCGTCTTCAACATCCCCGGCGTGGGCTTCAACCTCTTCCGCGGCATCCGCACCGAGGACGGCCCCCTGGTGGTGGGCATCGTCAGCGTGCTCGTCGTGGTCTACCTGGTCTCGAACCTGGTGGTGGACGTCCTGTACGCCGTACTCGACCCGAGGATCCGCTATGAGTGAGCGCAGCGAACGAATCATCAGCGCAGCGTGCTTGGGCTCTCATGCCGGCGCCGAGCGCAGCGAGGTGCAGGCATGAGTGATTTTGAAACTGTGGCGGCCACCGAGAACCAGGCCGCACGGCGTGGCCCCTCGGGCGAGCCGGACGCCCCGAACCAGGTGGGCGCGCCGCAGAAGCCGCGCAGCCTGGCCGGCGACGCCTGGCGCGACCTGCGCCGCAACCCGATCTTCTGGGTCTCGCTGACACTGGTCGTCATCTTCACCCTGATGGCGCTGGCCCCCGGCGTGTTCACCGCCAACAGCCCGAACGACTGCCTGCTGTCCCGACAGCACGCCGGGCCGTCCGGCGGGGCCATCTTCGGGTACGACTTCCAGGGCTGCGACACGTACTCCCGGGCCGTCTACGGCACGCGGGCCTCGCTGCTGGTCGGCGCGCTCGCCGCGCTCGGCACCGGCATCATCGCGCTGGTCGTCGGCATGGTGGCCGGGTACTTCGGCCGCTGGGTCGACGCGGTGCTCTCCCGGGTGATCGACGTGGTGCTCGGCATCCCGCTGCTGCTGGCCGCGATCGTGCTGCTCAAGCGCGTCTCCACCGCCAGCGACAACGCCCGGATCGCCGCGGTGATCTTCGTACTGGCCATTCTCGGCTGGACCACGGCGGCCCGCGTCGTCCGCTCCTCGGTGATCACCGCCAAGGAGCAGGACTACGTGGCGGCGGCCCGGATGCTCGGCGCCGGCAACGGCCGGATCATGTGGCGGCACATCCTGCCGAACTCACTGGCCCCGGCCATCGTCGTGCTGACCATCGCGCTCGGCTCGTTCATCGCCGCCGAGGCGACGCTCTCCTTCCTGGGCATCGGCCTCAAGGCGCCGACCATCTCGTGGGGCCAGGACATCGACACCGGCCGTATCCACATGCGGGAGGCGGCGACTCCGCTGATCGTCCCGTCGGCCTTCCTCGCGCTGACCGTGCTGGCGTTCATCATGCTCGGCGACGCGATCCGTGACGCCTTCGACCCGAAGTTGCGGTGACTCTCTGATGACCCACTCCACCGTCGAACCCACCCCCGCCTCCCCCACCCCTGAGGGCGGCCACCTGCTGGAGCTGCGGGACCTGCACGTCGAGTTCCGGACCAACGAGGGCGTGGCCCGGGTGATCAACGGCGTGTCGTACCACCTGGACGCCGGGGAGACCCTCGCGGTGCTCGGCGAATCCGGCTCGGGCAAGTCGGTCACCGCCCAGGCGATCATGGGCATCCTGGACACGCCACCCGCGTTCGTCCGCTCCGGCCAGATCCTCTACCGGGGTCAGGACCTGCTCACGGCGTCCGAGGAGCAGCGCCGGCAGGTCCGCGGCAAGGAGATCGCGATGATCTTCCAGGACGCGCTCTCCGCGCTGAACCCGGTCTTCCCGGTCGGCTGGCAGATCGGCGAGACGCTGCGCCAGCGCTCCGGCATGTCCCGGGGCGACGCCCGCCGCCGGGCCGTCGAGCTGATGGACCTGGTCAAGATCCCCGGTGCCGCCAAGCGGATCGGCGACTACCCGCACCAGTTCTCCGGCGGCATGCGGCAACGCGTCATGATCGCCATGGCGCTGGCGCTGGACCCGAAGGTGCTGATCGCCGACGAGCCCACCACCGCGCTCGACGTCACCGTGCAGGCCCAGATCATGGACCTGCTGGCCGACCTGCGCCGGGACCTCAACATGGCGATGATCCTGATCACTCACGACCTGGGTGTGGTCGCCGGCGTCGCGGACCGGATCGCGGTCATGTACGCGGGTCGGATCGTCGAGCACGCCGATGTCCGTTCGCTCTACAAGGCGCCGGCCCACCCGTACACCAAGGGGTTGCTGGAGTCGATCCCGCGAATGGACGTCCGCGGCCAGGAACTGTCGACGATCAAGGGGTTGCCGCCGAACCTGATGCGCATCCCCTCCGGCTGCCCGTTCCACCCCCGGTGCCCGTACGTGCAGCAGGTCTGCGTGGACGTGGTGCCGCACGACCTGGTCCTCGGCGACGGCCGGACCAGCGCTTGCCACTTCGCGCAGGAGGTTCGTGATGACAGCGCCCGCTAGCTCCACCAAGGTCCGGGGCGAGACCATCCTCTCCGTCGACAACCTGGTGAAGCACTTCCCGATCAGTCAGGGTGTGCTGTTCCAGCGGCAGATCGGCGCCGTCAAGGCCGTCGACGGCGTGAGCTTCGAGCTGCGCCGGGGCGAGACGCTGGGCGTGGTCGGCGAGTCCGGCTGCGGCAAGTCCACCCTCGCCCGGCTGCTGATGCGGCTGGAGACGCCCACCTCGGGCCGGGCCACCCTGGAGGGCAGGGACCTGTTCAAGGCCTCCGGGGGCGAGCTGCGCCGGCTGCGCCGCAACATGCAGATGGTCATGCAGGACCCGTACACCTCGCTGAACCCGCGGATGACGGTCGGCGACATCATCGGTGAGCCGTTCGAGATCCACCGGGACGCCGCACCGAAGGGCAGCAAGGCCAAGCGGGTGCAGGAGTTGCTGGACCTGGTCGGGCTCAACCCGGAGCACATCAACCGGTACCCGCACCAGTTCTCCGGCGGTCAGCGCCAGCGCATCGGCATCGCCCGGGCGCTCGCCCTGCGGCCCGAGATCATCGTCTGCGACGAGCCGGTGTCGGCGCTGGACGTGTCCATCCAGGCCCAGGTGATCAACCTGCTGGAGCAGCTCCAGGACGAGCTCGGGCTCTCCTACATCTTCATCGCGCACGACCTGTCCGTGGTCCGGCACATCGCCGACCGGGTGGCCGTGATGTACCTCGGCCGGATCGTCGAGATCGGCACCGAGGACGAGATCTACGAGCGCGCCACCCACCCGTACACCCAGGCGCTGCTCTCCGCGGTGCCGGTGCCGGACCCGGAGGTACGCGATCAGCGCAACATGATCCGGCTGGTCGGCGACGTGCCCAGCCCGGCCGACCCGCCGAGCGGCTGCCACTTCCGCACCCGCTGCTGGAAGGCCCAGGACATCTGCGCCACCCAGGATCCCCAGGCGGTGCCGAGAGCGGCAGACCCGCACCCCTCGGCCTGCCACTTCGCCGAACTCCGCCCGGTCACGCCAGCCTGACCCCAAAGGGGCAGTTGATCATGAAGTTATTGCCCTGCACATCGGCGTGTCAGGGCAATAACTTCATGATCGACGGGGTGCAGACGAGGGTCAGTGGAAGAAGTGGCGGGTTCCCGTCAGGTACATCGTTACGTTGGCCTTTTTGGCCGCTGCGATGACCTCTTCGTCGCGGATCGAGCCGCCGGGCTGGACGATGGCGCGGACGCCGGCGTCGAGAAGGATCTGCGGGCCGTCGGCGAACGGGAAGAACGCGTCCGATGCGGCGACCGATCCCCGGGCGCGGTCGGCGCCGGCCCGGTCGACCGCCAACCGCGCGGAGTCGACCCGGTTGACCTGACCCATGCCGACCCCGACGGTGGCGCCGTCCTTGGCGAGCAGGATCGCGTTGCTCTTCACCGCGCGCACCGCCCGCCAGGCGAACGCGAGGTCCCGCAACAGCTCCTCGTCCGCGGCCTCGCCGGTCGCCAACTGCCAGTTCGCCGGGTCGTCACCGGGAGCGTCCACCCGGTCGGCGACCTGGGTCAGCACGCCACCGGTCACCGGCCGCCACTCGACCTTCGCCGGGCTCCAGGCCGGCGCCCGCAGCAGCCGGATGTTCTTCTTGCCCTGCAACACCTCGACCGCGCCCTCGTCGAAGCCGGGGGCGACCACCACCTCGGTGAAGATCTCGGCGACCTGCCGGGCCAGCTCGACCGAGACCGGCCGGTTGACCGCGATCACGCCGCCGAACGCCGACACCGGGTCACAGGCGTGCGCCCGGCGGTGCGCCTCGGCCACGTCCGCGCCCACGGCGATGCCGCACGGGTTGGCGTGCTTGATGATCGCAACCGCCGGCTGGTCGGCGAAGTCGTTGGCGGCCCGCCAGGCGGCGTCGGCGTCGACGTAGTTGTTGTACGACATCTCCTTGCCGTGCAGCTGCTCGGCCTGGGCCAGCCCCGCCGGGGCGTCCGGGTCGACGTAGAGCGCGGCGGGCTGGTGCGGGTTCTCCCCGTAGCGCAGCACTGTCGACTTGCGCAGCGCGGACCCGGCGAACGTCGGCCACGAGTCGTCGGCCGGGGCCAGCTCCTGGGCACACCACTGGGCCACCGCGACGTCGTACTCGGCGATGTCGGCGAACGCGCGGGCGGCCAGCGCGCGGCGCTGGGCCAGCGTGAAGCCACCCTCGTCGAGCGCGCCGAGCAGCGCCGGATAACCGGCCGGGTCGGTGAGGACCGCTACCGAGGCGTGGTTCTTGGCGGCGGCCCGCACCATGGCCGGGCCACCGATGTCGATCTGCTCCACGCACTCCTCGACGCCGGCGCCGGAGGCGACGGTCGCCTGGAACGGATAGAGGTTGGAGACCAGCAGGTCGAACGCGGCCACCCCCAGCTCGTCGAGCTGGGCGACGTGCGTGTCCTTGCGCAGGTCGGCGAGGAGACCGGCGTGCACCTTCGGGTGCAGGGTCTTCACCCGGCCGTCGAGCACCTCGGGGAACCCGGTCACCGTCTCCACCGGCGTCACCGGCACCCCGGCGGCGGCGATGGTGCCCGCCGTGCTGCCGGTGGACACGATCTGGACACCGGCCGCGTGCAGGGCCTGGGCCAGCTCGACCAATCCGGTCTTGTCGTAGACGCTGACCAGCGCCCGCCGAATCGGGCGACGTCCGTCCTGAGTGGGACTCACGGAACCGTGACCTTCCTTCCGGTGATGGTCCAGCCTTCGCGGACCAGGCGGCCGACCTGCTCGACGAGCTGGCGCCGTTCGGCTTCCTTGATGCGCTCGGTGAGCGCGTCCACGTCGTCGTCGTCGAGCACCGGCACCGCGACCTGCGCCACGATCGGCCCGGTGTCCATGCCGGCGTCGACGAAGAAGAGCGTGGCCCCGGTGAGCTTCACGCCGTAGGCGAGGGCGTCGCGCGGGCCGTGGATGCCGGGGAACGCCGGCAGCAGGGTGTTGTGGGTGTTCAGGTAGCGGTCGCCGAAGGCGGCGAGGAAGTGCGGGCCGACCAGCTTGAGGAAGCCGGCGGAGATGACCAGGTCGGGCTGGTGCTTGGCGACGTGCGCGGTGAGCGCGCGGTCCCAGTCCTCCCGGCTGTCATGGTCGCGGACCCGCTCGACGAAGGTCGGCACCCCCGCGGCCTCGGCCCGGTCCAGGCCCGCGATGCCGTCGCGGTCCGCGCCGACCGCGACGACCTGTGCGCCGTACGCGGGGTCGGCGGCGGCGTCCAGCAGGGCCTGCAGGTTGCTCCCGGAGCCGGAGATGAGGACGACGATGCGGGCGGCGGACGCGGGCTCGGTCACCGGGCCACCCTATCGGGCAGGTCAGGACGCCCCTCGGTTGGGCGGTTCGCCGATCTGTGACAGTGACCGACGGGCGGACTGAATAGTTATCGGGGGTAATGCGCGGTATGTCGTCGCGCTGCTGTGCTGTGCCTGAGGTGGTCTGACCGCGATCATGGATGGGAACAACAGCAGCAACTGACGGAACCAGTCCAAGGAGCTTCTCGAATGCAGCCCGGCAACCCCGGTCAGGACCCGTACGGCCAGCAGCCCAACCAGGACCCGACCGCCCCCCAGCCGCCGCACGACCCGTACGCCCCGCCGCCGGCCGCCCCGTACGGCCAGCAGCCCACCTCGGGTCAGCCCTACGGCCAGCCCACCTCGGGCCAGCCGTACGGCCAGCCGCCGGCGGCTCCCTACGGCCAGCAGCCCGGTGCCCCGTACGGCCAGCAGCCGCAGGACCCGTACGGCGCACCGCAGGCCCCGTACGGCCAGCAGCAGCCCTACGGTGGCACCCCGACGTACCCGAACGCCGGCTACCCGCAGCAGCAGGGCCAGAACAACACCCTGGGCCTGGTGTCGATGATCCTCGGCATCGCGTCGATCCCGCTGATCTGCTGCCTCTACCTGGGCATCCCGGTGGGTATCGCGGGCGTGGTGACCGGTTACCTCGCGAAGCAGAAGGTCGCCCAGGGCCAGGCCAGCAACGCCGGCCAGGCCAAGGCTGGCCTGATCTGCGGCGCGGTCGGCGTCGGCCTGGGCATCCTGCTGCTCATCATCAGCATCGTGGCGAACGTCAACCTGCCGACCGAGCCCTGAGAAGACCCTGCTCCCGACGGGGCGCTCCGGATCCGTCCGGGGCGCCCCGCGTCGTCTCCGCGCCACGTTGGCCGCGCCACGTTGGCCGTACCGCCGTTGGCCGCGCCGCCGTCGGCCGCGCCGCCGTCGGCCGTGCCCAGCCTCGGTCGAGCCACCGTCGGCCGCGCAGCCGGACGGTCAGACTCCGGGGCGCACCGGCGGTGTCTGAGCGGCGCGCGGGCTCCGGGCGAGCACCCGGGTGGCGGCGGCGCCGAGCAGCGCGCCGACCGCGACGACACCGGCCGCCACCGCGCCTACCTGCCAGGCCACCGGCCCGAGCTGTGCCAGCCGTCCCGCGCCGAGCGGCCCACCGGAGGCCGCGGCGGCGACGCCGAGCAGCACGCCGGCCACCGGCCCGGCCAGCGCCGCCGGCGCCAACAGCTCCGCCCAGCGCCGCGGCGGCCGCTCCGACCCGGCGGACCGGGCCAGCCGGCGGGCGAGCAACCAGCCGGCGACCATCCCGGCCAGCACCGGAACCGCGAGCAGCAGGGCGCCGAGGCCGTCCACCGGGCCGCGCGGCAGGCCAGCGAGCAACGGTACGGCCGGCAGCGCGCCGACCGACACCTCACTGGTACGCACGGCCGTGTCGACGCCCACCGCGAAGCCCGGCCCGAGCAGATAGCTGGTCGACCAGACCGCGGCGTTCGGCGCGTACGCCATGCTGACCAGGGTGATCCCGGCCTGCCCGGCCACTCCGGTCCGGTACGCGCCGATCATGTCCGCGGCGTCACCGCCGCCCATGGCCACGGCCAGACCGGCCGCGCCGGCGCCCGCCCCGAGCAGGAGGAGCGCGGCCACCAGCCCAGCGCGTACGCCGTCGCGCAGCGGGCCGGGTATCCGGGTGACGAGCAGCCGGGTCACTGCGGTGATCCGGATCGCACCGACCAGCGCGCCGAGCGTGCCGACCACCGCGAACGTCGCCGCCGCCCGCACCGGGGACACCTGCGGCCCGCCCGCGCCGATCAGCACCGCGGCGAGCGCGCCGAGCAGCGCGTACGCCAGACCGACCGCTGCGGCGGCGATCAGCGCGCGACGCGGTGAGCGGGTGTCGCGGGCGCCGATCGCGCGGCTCACGTGCACGCCGGCCCGGGTCAGTCGCCAGAGCGCGAGCACGGTGAGCGCCAGCGGGGCGAGCCCGAACGGGCCCGCCTCGGTGTGCAGCGGCACCCCGTGCCCCACCAGCCAACCGGCGAGCGCGGTGCGCAGGGTGCCGCCCAGCGTGGTGGAATCCGCGCCGAGCTGAACCAGGCCGAGCACGATGGCGACCGGCAGGTACGAGGTGAGAGCCGCCCCGGCCGCGGCCACCCCGGCGGCGACGGCCAGCGGCGCACGCCCACGCGGCGACCCACCGGCGCG
>NZ_JBEXIA010000071.1:0-11825 GCF_040608335.1 Micromonospora sp. NPDC005194
CGGTGGTCGGCGGCGCGGTGGTCGGCGGCGCGGTGGTCGGCGGCGCGGTGGTCGGCGGCGGCGTCTGCGGCGAGCAGCTCCCGTCGGAAACCCGCAGGCCCGTGTTGGCGCCGGCCGTCTGACGGACGACGTCCGGTACGCAGCTCGCGCCGTCGAGGCGGTACGCGTACGGGATGCTGACGGTGGTGTTGGACGTCGGGTTGGGGCCGGCGGGGTAGTTCTCACTGCCGGCGCTGGACCAGGTGACGTTGTCGAAGGTGTTGCCGCTGACCTGCCAGTAGCCGCGCTCGTTGGTGTAGAAGGTGCCCAGGACGTCCTTCGAGTTCCGGAAGTAGTTGTTCTCCACCTTGGCCCGTGCGCCGGCCCGGGAGTTGATGCCGGACTCGTGCAGGCTCACGTAGTGGTTGTTGTAGATGTGCGCGATGCCGCCGCGCAGCAACGGCGTACGGGAGTCGATGTTCTCGTACAGGTTGTGGTGGAACGTGATGAAGCCGTTCGAGAGGTCGCTCTCGCTGGAGCCGATGAGGCCGCCACGACCGGAGTTGCGCAGGATGCTGTACGACAGGGTCACGTACTGGGTGTTGTCCTTCATGTCGAACAGGCCGTCGTAGCCCTCCGACTCCCCGCCGGACGCCTCCAGGGTGACGTGATCGACCCAGACGTTGCGGACCGTGCTCTCCATGCCGATCGCGTCTCCACCGTTGGAGGTGGGCGAACCCGACTTCTTGACGTTCCGGACCGTCACGTTCTGGATGATGATGTTGCTGGAGTCGCGGATGTGGATGCCCAACTGATCGAAGATCGCACCGCTGCCGACCCCGATGATGGTGACGTTGCTGATCTGCTTGAGCTCGATCACGCCGTCGGCGGTGTTGCAGCTCGAGCCCGACACCTTGCTGGTGTTGCCGTGGTTGATCGTCCCCGTCACCTCGATGGTGATCGGGGTGCTGCTGCTGGCACGCCCGCACAGCGCCGCGTGGATCGCGGTGCCCGTGCTGGCCCGTACCGTCTGCCCGCCCGCGCCGCCGGTGGTCCCGCCGTTCTGGGTGGCGTAGCCGGTGGCGGTGCCGGCCGCCGCCGACGCCTGCGGGGTGGACAGTGTTCCCCCGACCGCGATCCCGACAGCGGCCGTGGCCAGCGCCGCCAGAAGTCGCAGTGCGACTGGTCGTCTCATGTCGCGTCTCCTTCGTCATCGTCTGAATGTGCCGACGGCAGCGGCGATCGACACGCCGACCCTCCACGGGTACGCGATTCAAGTCGATCACTTTGCATTGACGGCAATCAATTGTCTGCTCATCGCGGAGAACCTCATCGCCCTGGCGTGCGCGGCGAAACCGCTGGCCAAGCGGCGCGTCGTCGAAGGCGCATCCCGATACGCGCCCGCCCAGTTCGGCGATGAAACATCGATGTAACGCAATCGTAGGAAAGCGGTTTCCCTCTGGGCAAGGGTTAGCGTTTGCAGGTTTTTTGCAGACGTTGCGACCTCTGGGACAGGGTGCAGGTCTGCGAGGGCACCAGGACCGGCCCTCCGTTCCCCCAGTGCCTGCGGACCACCCCCACCTACGTGATCCTCAATGGAGGAACCGGGTCGAACCACGACTTCCTGCTGGTCCCCAGTTGTCGGATCCGCGGCATCGAGTGCCCGTTCATCACCACCGCCAGCGCGCCGAACTACTGGCTCGACGCGTGGGACAACGCCCAACCGGGCCAGGCAGGACACGTCGTCTATCCCCACGTCGGGCTGGGCATCAACTCGGCCGACCCGGCGATCCGTACGCAGGACCAGCCGCACATCCACCTGGCCGGAATCCACTCGGGCATCCAGACCCAGCTCAACACCCACGACAGCACGATCACGAACAAGCCGTCGCGGTGGCGCAACCAGATCGTGCCGATCTGGGGACTGACGAGCACCGGCGCTCCTGCCCCCCGCTCGTACCGGGTGCTCCACGTCGCGAACCTGAACACGAACCTCTTCCGGCTCCTGCTCGACAGCGTGGTGCGGCCGACCGGCGCGACCATGGCGGCGCAGACGATGGCCGTGACACCCCGCCTGATCGGCAGCGGCGGCTTCTACGTCCTGAACAGCGAACCCGGTCTGCCCGTCGCCCCGGGCCAGCCCGGCGGCACCGGGACCGTCGACTTCCTGCTCGCGTACGCGTGACGCATTGACAGGCACCACTTGACGAAATAAATTCCTGGCAACAAGAAACTGTTTCGTACGCTCGCTGTGCGGCACTCACCCGCGAGCCCGCGAATGAGCAGCGAGGCCGGCCCGGACCAGGAGTCGGCCGACAGAGGAGGGTGCCACAGTCCCGCTGGACCCGTTCGCCGCACCATCAGTCCTGCCGCCGCTCGCGTATCCGCGACCGATGGCACGAGGGCCGATCGGTGCCGCCGCCCCGGCCTCCGCACCGGCGTTCCCCCGGTGTCTTCTCCGCGCCTGTCTGCGTAGCGCGAGAGTCGGTGGCCGACAGGTGATGTCGCGGGTTGCCATGCGGGACTGGACTGGACGGGCGATATTTCGACACCCCGCCGCCGCACGCTTGGGAGCGCTCCCGAGCATCGCCTGACGCACTGCTGACGTACCGCCCGGCGCTCGCCCGAAGACCGCACCACCGGACGCGTCGGCCGCCACCACCCCTTCAGGAGAAGTCTCATGAGAAAACGAAGAGTGACCAACGCCGCCCTGGTCTCGGCCGGTGCCGTCCTGCTGGCGTCGACGGCGGTCGCCCTGGCGGCGCCGGCCGGCGCCGCAGCCGCCGGCTGTGCGGTGAACTATGCCGTGTCGTCGCAGTGGCAGGGCGGCTTCGGCGCGAACGTCACCATCACCAATCTCGGCGACGCGGTCAGCAGTTGGACGCTGACCTGGTCCTACAGCGCTGGCCAGACGGTCACGCAGGCGTGGAACACGACTCTGACCCAGAGCGGCGCCGCGGTCACCGCCAAGAACGTCAGCTACAACGGGGCCATCCCCACCAACGGCACGACATCGTTCGGGTTCAACGGCTCGTGGACGGGCAGCAATCCCGATCCGTCCAGCTTCGCGCTGAACGGTGTGACCTGCACCGGCGGCACGACGCCGACCACACCGCCGCCGACCTCGGCACCCCCGACGACACCGCCGCCGACCACGCCGCCACCCGCCACTCCGCCACCCACCGGGCCGGCGGACATCACGGTGAACAGCGCCACCCGGTACCAGACGATCGACGGGTTCGGGGCCGCCCAGTCCATCTGGGGCAGCGCCTGGTCGACGACCGACACCCAGACGCTGGTCGGGATGGGTGCCAACCAGCTCGGGCTGTCCATCGTGCGCACCGGCCTCTCACCGGTGTCCAGCGAATGGTCGACCCACGTGAACTCGTTGAAGACGGCGAAGTCGTACGGGTCCGGTGTGAAGATCCTCGCCTCGCCGTGGACGGCGCCGGCGGCGTGGAAGACCAACAACAGCCGAACCAACGGCGGCAAGTTGAAAACCGACTACTACGACGACTACGCGAACCACCTGAACAGCTATGTCCAGTACATGCGCGGCCAGGGCGTGACCATCGACGTCACGTCGGTGCAGAACGAGCCGGACTGGCACCCGGACTACGACTCGATGGACTGGAGCGGCACCGAGCTGCGCAACTTCGTCCGTGATCAGGGCACCAAGGTGCAGAACAGCAAGCTGATGGTCGCCGAGGCGGTCAACATGAACTACGGCTACACCGATCCGACCCTGAACGACGCGACCGCCCGGAACAACATCGGCTACATCGGCGGCCACCTGTACGGCACCGAGGCCGCGGGCCGGCTGGCGCCGTACTCCCTGGCCGCCCAGTACAACAAGCCGGTGTGGATGACCGAGTGGAACTACCACGAGGCGGACGGCGGCGGTTCCAACATCTGGGGTAACCCCGCCAACCTGGCGGTCTGGAACGAGACGCTCGACGACATCATGCGCACGGTGCACAAGTCGATGGAGTCGAACTGGAGCGCCTACATCTGGTGGTACGGCAAGCGTTACTACTCCTTCATCGGCGACGGCGAGGCGGCCTACGGCACCACCGCGGGCGCTCCGCTCAAGCGCGGGTACGCGTTCTCCCAGTACGCGAAGTACGTCCGGCCGGGCTATCAACGGGTGGCCCTGACCAAGAGCTCCAAGGCCTCGCCGCTGGAGGTGACCGCCTACCAGGGCGACGGCAAGATCACGCTGGTGATCCTCAACCGGTCGAACAGCGCGGTCAACAACGCCGTGATCCAGGCCCCGCAGAACGTCAGCAGGGCCGAGTACTACCTCACCTCGCAGAACGCCAACGCGGCCAGCCAGCCGACCAGCGTGAACGGAGGACAGGCCACCATCAACGTCGGCGCACGCAGCATCTCGACACTCGTGTTCACTCTCTGACCGCTCCCGGGAGTCGGTCGCAAGGCGACCGGGCGTGGGGGTGCGAGCGACCGTGCGCTCCCCCACGCCCCACCGCGCCAGCGTGCCGGCGTCGCAGGGCCAGGTCCACGGCGGCATCGGGCCACCCCGGATGGTCGAACATGAAGCCCGCGGCGGAGAGCCGGCCCGGGGCGACGCGCCGGCTCTTCAACAGCAGTTCGGTGTCCGACCGGAGCACGAACGCGCCGACCTCCGCCATCAACCGGGTGGCCGGCAGGCCGACCGGAATCCGCCAGGCCGACCGCAGCGCCCGCATGAATTCCCGCTGTGGCACCGCGCCGGGCGCGGCCAGGTTCACGGGCCCGGCGATGTCGTCGCGGTCAATGAGAAAGCACACCGCGCGGACGAAATCCTGGTCGTGGATCCACGAGACGTACTGCCCACCGCCGGCGACCGAGCCGCCGAGCCCGAGCCGCGCGAGCCAGCTCAGCACATCGAACACACCACCGCGGTCGGGGCTCATCACCAAGGCCGAGCGCAGCGCGACCTTGCGCGTGTGGGGAGTCGCCGCCCGCTCCTGCGCGGCCTCCCAGTTCTGGGCGATCCTGACGCTGTACGACCAGTACCCGGGCACACCGTGCTCGCCGCCACCGAGCACGCCGTCGCGCTCGTCGTTGGCGGCGTCGAAACGGTGCGCGTAGATGGTCGCGGTGCTCATCTGCATCCACACCCTGGGCGGCCGGTCGGCCGCGGCGATGGCCTCGCCGACGACCCGCGCCGACTCCACCCGTGAGCGCATCATGGCGTCGAGGTTCTCCGGGGTGTACCGACAGTTCACACTGCGCCCGGCCAGATTGATGACCACATCGCTGCCGTTGATCTGCCGGGCCCAGTCGCCGAGCGTGGCGCCGTCCCAGCGAACCTGACGCGCACCCCTCGGCGAGCGGGTCAACAGCACCACGTCGTGACCCTGCGCGGTCAACGCCCGGTCCAGGATCGCGCCAACCTGGCCGGTGCCGCCCGGAATGACGATCTTCACGGTCGATCCTCGGTCGGCACCGGTTTTTGAACATGTTCAACCATGCTCCGAGCGTACGGCGGAACGGCCGCAGGATCAAGATCGATCACCGCGGCTCCCTCCCTGCGGGGAGCGCCTTCCCCGACAGGAGGGGACCGCTCCGGTCGGGGCCCCGCGAGGATCGGACGCATGACGACACCGACAGCGATCGCGCGCAGGAGCGGCAACGGCCTGACGTACGCCGTACTCGCCTGGACCGTGGCCTATGGCGGCGTACGTCTGGCGTGGACGGTCGGAGAGGCGCCGGAGTTCGGCCCGTTCGGATCCGACCTGCTCGGCTTCACCGGCTGGCGGTCGGTGGTGTTGTGCCTGGCCGCAGGCGCGGCGGCGGTGGCGCTGGACCGGGCGACGACCTGGCGGCCGATGCTCGCGGGATTCGCCTGGGCCCTCGGCGGGGCGCTGGTCGCGGCCGCCGCGATACTGCTGCCGGAGCTGGTGAGCCTCCTGCTGTTCGCCCGTGGCCCGTCCTTCGATCCGGTGGCGTTCGCGAGCCGACTCGGGTGCGTCACCGGAGCGGTGCTGCTCGGCCTGGCCACCGCCCGCTACCAGCGGCGCACCCGGGGCGACTGCCCGGACTGCTGCCGGATGGTCCGACCCGGCCAGCAGCGCTCGGCACCCGCGCCGTGGGCACGCTGGGCCGCGTACGTGGCGGTGGCCGGCCTCGTGACCCGGTTCGTGGCCCAGGCGGTGGTGGGCTTCGACGGTCTCACGCAGGACGCCTCGGTGATCGGGTTGGAGATCGGTCTGGTGCTGGCCGGGGCGCTGCTGCCGCTGGCACTGGTGGGGCACTGGGGTGAGGTCTGGCCGGGATGGGTGCCGCTGCTCGCCGGCCGCACGATCCCCCGACGGTTGTTGCTGGTGCCCGGCTTCGGGCTCGGGGCGAGCGTCGTGGCCTACTTCGGAATGGGGCTGACGCAGGTGGCATCAGGATCGGCAAGCGAGTTCTCTGACCTGTTCCTCTGGGTGGCCATGTCGGCGTACTGCCTCCTGGGGCTCGGCCTCCTCGCCGCGTCCAGCGATTACCACCTGCGCACCCGCAGCGCGTGCCGGGCCTGCGGCCGCTGACCGACTCCACTCCGGCGGACGCCCGACACCCGCCGGTCCCGGTCAGCCGGTGTCGCGGTCGTGGGCCTCCCGCCGGTGGGGTGCGGGAGTCCGGCCGAGGGAGTCCTCCCGGGCCGGTACCGTCCGCGGGCCGCGCGCGGCCGAGCGTGGCGCGGGCGAGACCGGCAGCCGTGGCGCCCCGCCGTTCTCCGCGAGCAGGTGCTCGGTCTCCTGCACCAGGTAGTGGGGTCGGCGCTTGGTCTCGTAGTAGATCCGGCCGATGTACTCCCCGATCACGCCCAGGATCGTCATCTGGATGCCGCCGAGCCCGATCACGCTGACGATGATGGTGGTGTAGCCGGGAACGTCGATGCCCTTCTCGACGGCGTCCGCGACCACCCAGGCCATGTAGACCAGCGCGATGAGGGTGAGGAACAGGCCGCCGTAGATCGCCAGGCGCAGTGGCCGGTTGTTGAACGACAGCAGGCCGTCGAACGCGTAGTTGAAGAGCTTGCCGAACGTCCACCTGCTCCGCCCCGACTGCCGGGTCTCGTTGGGGTGGGCCACCACCGCCGTCCGGAAGCCGATCCAGGAGAACAGTCCCTTGGAGAAGCGGTTGTATTCCGGCATGGCCAGGATCGCGTCCACCGCCAGTCGGGACAGCAGACGGAAGTCACCCGCCCCGTCCTGCAGGCGCACGTCGATCCACCAGTTGATCACGCGGTAGAAGGACCGTGAGGCGACCATCCGTACGAACCGGTCGCCACGCCGGTCCCGACGGGCGATCACCTGGTCGAAGCCCTGCTGATACAGCATCACCATCTCGGGCAGCAACCGCGGCGGATGCTGCAGGTCGGCGTCCATGATGACTACCGCGTCGCCGGTGGCCCGCTGCAACCCGGCGAGCATCGCCGCCTCCTTGCCGAAGTTGCGGCTGAGCGACGTGTAGCAGACAGCGGGGTCCGCGGCGGCGAGCCGGCGCAGCGCCGCGAGGGTGCCGTCCTCGCTGCCGTCGTCGACGTACACCACCTCGACGTCCACGTCGGGCAGCTCGGCGAGGGCGGCGCACACGGTCTCGTGCAACCGCTCCACCGACGCTTCCTCGTTGAAGCAGGGCACCACGACTGACAATCGCACCGTCGTCACCCCGCCCCGCCCGTACCCGGGCATCCGCCGCCGGCCGGTCCGTCGCCCGCGCGGTCAGAGGTGGTAGACCAGCGTGCCATCAAGATCCTCCCGGGTGATACCCAGCCCGTCGACGGGCCGGGCCGCGATGCCCTCCCACGGCGTCCCCACGGCGCGGCTCGGCACGAACACCACCGACCGCACGCCTATCCCCCGCAGGTACGCCACGCTGCCCGCATCGGGGAACGACGCCACCGCGGTCCGGGTCTGCGCCTGGCTGACCGGCTCGAAGCCGGCCAGACCGTTGGTCACCCGGGGGAACCCGTCGGTCGTCCACAACATGTACGTCAGATCGCCCACGCTGCCGGCCGGCAGCACCAGGATCGGGTCCTGCACCGTCCGCATCGCCGCCGGTGGCTGTGGCACGGTCGGGTGGGGTGTCCGGTTGACGCCCTCCAGGGTGACCATGGTCAACGGCACCAGCAGGACCAGCGGCGTGAGGATCCGCGTCCACTGGCGGGGCGAGGACTCGCGCAGCGATTCGGCCAGCGCCGTCACCGCGCCGGCGGCCAGCACCGCCAGCAGCAGGCTCGTCCAGTGCATCATCCGCCCGGGGGTGCGCAACGCGTCCCAGCCCGGCAGGAGCGTGGACAGTGTCAGGTAGCCCGGGTCTCCGTCACCGCCGAGGGTGGCGCCCAGGCCCAGCAGCACCGTGCCGAGCACGCCGAGCCCCAGCACGACCCGGTGGCGCAGCGGATACACCGAGAGGAACAGCCCCGCCGCGGCCAGCCCGATCAGCATCATCCCCGGCAGCAGCGCCATCTCCGGCGGCCAGGACAACTGTTCGCGTGCGGCGGCGTGCCGCTCGCCCCACAACCACGAGTCCGCCGGCGCGGTGACGAACCCGATCAGCGGAGGCGAGAACATCTTCGTCCAGTCCAGCGTCCGCTCGGCCTGCGGGTTGAGATCGACGACGCGCAGGTAGACCATACCCAGCAGCAGCGTCACCGCGCCGAACGCACCCCCACCGAGCAGATCCGCGAGCAGCAGCCGCCGGCCGAACGGCGGGCGCTCCCGCCGCCGCCACCAGGACCAGCCGTAGCAACCCGCCGCCACCAGCACCGCGGCCAGCAGGAAGTACACCAGCGGCAGACCGATGCCGAAGCCGAGGCTGATCTGCCAGGCGGCGACCAGCCACCCGGCCAACGCCCAGCCCGGCCGGCGGAGCTCGGGCCGGTACCCGTGGCGCAGCGACCAGCCGTGACCACGGGCCAGCATGGCCAGCGACAGCGCGATTCCCGCGCTGGACAGGATGTTCAGGTGCCCGGAGTGCGCCAACCGCCAGGGCGCGTACGCCCACGCGATCGCGGCGACGGCCCCGCCCCACCGGTTCGCGCCGAGCTGCCGCGCCAGGGCGTACGCCCCGAGCGACGCCAAGGCGTGCAGCAGCACGTACAGCACGTTGTACCGGACCACGGCGGCCTCGAAGCCGGACCCGAGCATCCCGATCGGCGCGTAGCCGAGCAGGGTGTCGCTGTAGGCGTACGTGTACTTCTCGGGGTAGAACGTGTTGGAGTGCCAGAGGTCGGCCGGGTTGCTGAGCAGAGCGTGCCCCGACCAGGCGACCTGCCAGGCCTGCAACAGCGGGTCGCCCAGGTCGCCGGGGATCGTGCTCGCCGGATGCCGCAGCGTCGGCCAGGTCAGCACCGCTGCCAGCAGCAGGCTCGCCAGTACCGCCACGGTCCATTCGGAACGGGCCCAGCGCCATCGACCCCAATCGGCCGGTGGCCGGTCGTCGGAGGTCGGCTCGGGCGTCGCGTTCTCCGTGGTCGGTGGCGGGGTGGCGGACCGGATAATCATGAAATAGATGCTCTCCAATAGTCCTGGCCTTGTCCATCCGCTGTCCGAAGCGTGGATGTGCAGGCACCGGGTTCAACGGTCGCGTACCGCTGGGCGTCGCGGTCAGCGGCGACGGTGGCGCGGACGAGGTGCGTCCGCGCCACCGCGCTGCCGGTTCAGCGGGTCAGGTGGCTACCCGACACGGACCAGTTGCCACTGCTGGTTGTTGCCGCCCCAGTCGGCATACTGCACGATGTTCCCGCCGTCGGCGGTCGACGCGCCCTGCACCTCGACGGCCTTGCCGCTGTTGCGGTTGATCAGACGCAGGTAGCCGCCGGAGGACTCGGCCAGCCGGAACTGCTGGTTCGTGCCGTTGCCGTCGCTCCACTGCACGATCGCCGCGGAGTCAGCGGTGGAGAAGTTGTAGACGTCCAGCACCTTGCCGGAGTTGCGGGACTTCAGTCGGTAGTAGCCGCCACCGGAGTCCACGAACTGCCACTGCTGCCACGCGCCGTCGTTGCGGGCCCACTGGTCGATCCGCGCGCCGTCGGTGGTCGCCCGTCCGTACACGTCGAGCGCCTTGCCGCTGTTGCGGTTGACCAGCACGTACCAGGCAGTGGTGTCCACCCCGGTGCTCGGCGGGGGCGTGGTGGGCGAGGTGCTGCCCCCGTTGAGGGCGTTGAGGACGGAGGTGTACGCCGGCTTCTTGTTGCCCGATCCATCGAACAGTAGCGCGTTGTCGGACCCGCGCCAGGAGTCGCTGTCCCGGACGCCCCAGGTCGTGATGCCGGCGCAGCGGGCGACGGCCAGGCAGGCGCGGGTCACCGAGGCGTAGATGTTGGCCTGGTTGGAGCCGGTCATCACGTCGAGCTCGGTGATCTGCACGTCGACGCCGAGGTCGGCGAAGCGCTGCAGGTTGGCCTGGTAGTCACTGGCCAACGTGGTGCCGAGGTGGGACTGGAAGCCGACGCAGTCGATCGGGACGCCGCGGGACTTGAAGTCGCGCACCATGTTGTAGATGCCGGTGGACTTCGCGTTGATGCCGTCGGTGTTGTAGTCGTTGTAGCAGAGCTTGGCGCCGGGGTCGGCGGCGCGGGCGGCGCGGAACGCCGCCTCGATCCAGTCGTTGCCGGTGCGCTGAAGGTTCGAGTCCCGTCGGCCGCCGCTGCCACCGTCGGCGAACGCCTCGTTCACCACGTCCCAGGCGTAGATCTTGCCCCGGAAGTGGGTGGCGACCTGGGTGACGTGGTTGATGGCGGCGTTGCGCAGCGCGGTGCCGGACATGCCCTGCGCCCAACCCGGCTGCTGGGCGTGCCACAACAGCGCGTGCCCCCGCACGCTCATGCCGTTGGCCTGCGCGTGGCTGACGAGACGATCACCACCGGTGTAGCTGAACTGGCCCTGGGACGGCTCGGTGGCGTCCCACTTCATCTCGTTCTCGGGGGTGACGCTGTTGAACTCGCTGTTGAGGATGCCGACGTACTGGCTGTTGGAGAGCTTGCCCGTCGCGACGGCGGCGCCGAAGTAGCGGCCCTTCTCGGCCGCCGACGCCCGCAACGTCGTTCCGGCGCTGGCCATGGGCGCCAGCGCCACCGTCATACCCGCGGTCAGTGCGACCGCGAGGGTCGCCGTCGCCAGCAGAGCTTTCTTGGGTCTCATGTCGTTCCTTCTCAGTGGTTGCATCGGTGGTGGTGATGTGCCACTTCACTCAGGACGGACTGATCCCGGTGGCGGACGCCGGCGTGAGCCGAGGAATCCGCAACGGTCATCCTGGGCACTGCGCACCGGCGCACGCAGCCTGGCCGGCGCTCGCCGGCAACCACGCGAGTCCTGAGACGACGTCCGCTGCCCGGGGACGCCGTGCTTCGAGGCGCGACCGCGGGACTCGCCCGGTGAGCCACCGACGCCGCCGACCTCTGCATCGAGAGTGAGCGATAACATGCTGTTCGTCAAGACGTAACGAGCCGGCCACATAGCCGCCCGGCCGAATCGGTTCGCGGAGCGTGCATCATTGCCACCTGTCGACGTCCGTACGGGAACGGGTCGACGATCCATGCGGCCTCGACGCTGTGGGCGCACCGGGCAATGGCCTTGTTATCGCTCACAGTCCAGGTCACCTGCCGCGCGTACCGCAGGGGCGCCGGGCGGGAATCCGCGCGCCGCTCGCGCCCGGCGAAGCCGGACCGGCGCGGTGGCCGCGGATCGGCCCGCGACAGGTGTAGCCCGAGTTGCCCGGGGGCAAAAGTCCGCGCATGGATGGGACGGCGTGAGGCGGCCGACGCGGTGTTCGCCGCCGGCGGCGTTCGGCGCGGCGGCGTTCGGCGCGGCGGCGTTCGGCGCGGCGGCGTTCGGCGCGGCAGCGCTGGG
>NZ_JBEXIA010000072.1:0-11120 GCF_040608335.1 Micromonospora sp. NPDC005194
GTGCTCTTCCGATCTGGCGCGGCGACGCCAGCGGGGCGCTGCCCGGTGCCGGCTCGGGTCGGCTGCGTCGGCCGGTGACGGGTGTGGGCTCGGCGGCGATCGGGTTCGGTCGGACGGAGCGCAGGCCGGCGCCGGTGCCGGCGAGGCCGGTCAGCTCGCCGACCGACTCGCCACGACGGGCGGCGGCCCGTCGGCCGGGGGCCGGGGCGGGCGTGCTGACCCGGGCGCTGAGCGCGCTGACGAGGGCCTCGCAGCCGGCGTCGCAGGCCCGTACGGAGGCGACGGCCTGCCGGACGGTCTCGGCCACGGCAGAGGTGAGCGCCCGGTTGACGGCGGCGCGGCGCGGCGTCTCCGAGATGGCGACCCGCAGCGCGGTGACCGCCTCGTTGATCTCTTCGGCGTCGGCGACCCCGTCCGCCGCGAGATGCGCGGCGATGGCGTCCGCGGCGACGGACACCTCGCGGCCACGGGCGATGGTGCCGCCGAGCATGCCCGGCTCGGGCAGCGCGTCCAGCACGGCCAGCGACACCGGCTCGGCCGGGTCCGGATAGGCGCGCAGCGCCGCCGGGTAGAGCTCCCGCAGCACCTCGCGCAGCGCCACGGCGGCGGAGTGCCGGCCGCTGGCCAGGGCGGCGTGCGCGGCGAGCACCTGCTTGTAGCCGGCGAGGTCCCGGGGAGCCGGCAGTGTGACGGCGGAGAGCGCACCGGCCTGCAACGCGCGGGCCAGACCGACGGCCCGGCGCTCGGCCGGCGGCGACTGCATCTCCTCAAGCGAGTCGTCGTCGGCGAACCGCTCGGCGAAGTCGTCCACCGAGTCGTCGTCGGCGATCGCCAGGGGACGACCCGCCGCGCTCAACAGCGAGGTGACCGTGTGGTCGTCGCTGTCGGCTGCGATGGCCGCACCGCTCGGTCCGCCCGACCGCTCCACGAGCAGGGCGACGAGCTGGGCGTAGCCAGCCGCGTCGTCGCCGATCTCGCTGACATGCAGCAGACGGCCTGCGTCGTCGACCACAGCGGACGTCAGCGTCGAACCGGCCGAGGCCGGTCGGTCAGCCGGATCCGCCGAGGCCAGACCGCAGTACACGCGCACGAGCGCCACGGCGTCGTCCTCCTCCCGGGACAGGTCTTCCTACTGCCAGCAACTGATGCTCCCCGGTACGGGTCAGTCGCGCCAGTCCACCACCGCAGAGATCTTGCCGACAATGGTGCGCCAACCCAAACTCGCGGTCTGTGCCCCGATCTTCTTCAACCGTCGCCGGCCCATGAAGGCGCCGATCCCGCCGTTGGCCGTGGCCCGCAGCGCCTCGTCCAGGTCGTCGAGGCTGGAGCCGGCGGAGAGCATGTCCAGAACCGCAGGCAGGCGCAACGCGTACGACAGGTCGCGGGCGACCTCGCCGGCCTCGATCAGCAGGGTCGAATCCCAGCTGTCGTGACCGCCGCGCAGGTTCTCCACGACGAGGTCGAGTTCGTAGGTGTCCTCGTCGAGCGGCGCGATGTCGGCCGGCTCCACCCGTTCGGCCAATTCATTCCAGCTGTCCAGTTGGGACAGATCGTTGGGTGCGCCGGAGCGGATGAAACTGACAAGCGATTCGGGGGTCTTGAACAGCAGCAGCTTGCCCCGGTGGCTGAGGAAGACCGGCACCTCCTCGTCGTCCGCCTCGTCGGCGACGTCCTCGGCTTCGGCCTCGTCGTCGTCCGCGGTCGCGTCGGCGTCCGTGGCGCTGTCGCGGCGACGGCGGGACGGCTCGTCCTCGTCGCTGTCGGCGAACTCCTCGGCCAGCTCCTCGTCGAGGATGACGACGCTCTCGTCGTCCTCCTCCTCGATCACCTGCCGGCGGGCGAGGAACGGGTCGTCCTGGTCGCGCTCGGTCACGTCGGTCGGGGTCAGTGACCCGGCCGGCCGGTACGCCCGCAGCGTGAAGCCGGTGCCGGCGGGCAGGGCGATCTCCACCGGGTCGATCCGCAGCTCGTCCCAGAGCGACCGGTCGGCCGACGCGCGGGTGGTGTCGTCGGCCTCGTCGGCCTCGTCTGGCTCGGCCGGGCCGGTGGTGTCGTCGAGCTCGGGCTCGTCGGCGTCGGGCCGTTGGGGCGACTGGCGGGCCACGCTGACCTCCGTGTGCTTCGGGTTGCCCACCCGCCGGCGTCTCCGGCCGGCGAGTGACTCTGGGCACATACCCTAGTCGGCGGCTCGGGAAGCCCGGAGCCCGCACCCCGGTGGCCGGCCGAGAAACGTCTCGGGCCTGCGCGGGCGCGACGGTGGCGATCGGGGCGTTCGACAAGTAGCGTAACTACACATGAAGGCCCAGGCGCTGCACGGCCATCTCGACGCCCTTCTGCTCGCCGTTCTCGAACAGGGCGCGCTGCACGGGTACGCCATCATCGAGTCCCTGCGGGCGCGCAGTGACGGCAATCTCGACCTGCCCACCGGAACGATCTATCCGGCGCTGCGCCGGCTGGAGCGCGCCGGTCACGTGGCGAGCACCTGGAGCACGGTGAACGGTCGGGAGCGGCGGACCTACCAGCTCACCGACTCCGGCCGCCGCGCGTTGGCGGGCGAGCGCGCCGGCTGGCAGGAGTTCCGCGCGACGGTCGGCCGGTTCCTCGACCCCGGCAGCCCGCCCGGCACCCCCGCCTGAGCGCTGGACGCCCGCTCAGCGGGAAGCGGCGGCCCGCAGCCAGCCGCGCGCGGCCCGGGTCAGGGAGAAGTGCGCCGCACCCACCACCACCATGCCGACGATCATCGGCGGCCACGTCAGCGCCGCGTCCCACAGATCGATCGACCAGGCGAAGAGAGCCCCGCCGGCCACGATGCCGAGGACCAGCGTGCCGGTCAGGGCGGCGCCCACCGCGCGCTGCGCCGCCGCCAGGCCCGGTCGCGACGACCGGGCGCTCGCCCAGACCACCAGCAGGCCGGTCACGGCCAGCAGCAGCGCGCCGAGCCAGATCCAGTCGACCGAGGCGGACAGCAGCCGGTAGAGCGCCGGCGGCTGCGGACCCGCACTCCAGCTCGACCCGCGCCACGTCAGGTCGCCGGCGGCCACCAGAACCCCGGCCACGGCCAGCATCCGCAGGGACAGGCCGCGCAGGGCGGCCACCGCCAGCTCCGCCTGCCAGGAGGGCAGCAACTGCGCCGGTGAGCCGAACTCGGCCACCGCCCGCAGCTGCGCCTCCGTGGGCGGCACACCACTCTCGCGGTACGCGTCGACGGCGTCCAGCAGGTCGTGCCGCGCCTCGGTGAGCAGGTCGGACTTCAGCCGCGCCGGCCCCTGCAACCGGGACTCCAGCGCCCGCAGGTGCTCCTCGACCAGGAAGTCCTCAGCATGCCGCATGGCACCACCCTGCCACGGACGCGAGCGCCCTCACGTCGGGGAGAACCCTGGTCCGTCCCCGAAGCGGGTCAGGGAGCGAGGGCCAGGTACCCGCGCTCGGCGGCTGCCTGGAGCAGCCACTGGTCCCGGTACCAGCCGGGGGTCGCGACCAACTCGGCGTGCCGGCCGCGCTGGATCACCCGGCCGCCGTCGAGGACGACGATCTCGTCGAGGTCGGCCAGCCCGCTGAGTCGGTGACTGATCAGCAGGACCGAGTGCCCGGCGGGGGTTCCCGCGAGGGCGGAGGCGAGCACCGCGTCGGCGGCGGCCGGGTCCAGCCCCTCGGTGGGCTCGTCGAGCACCAGCACCGGTGGCGCGGCGAGCAGGGCCCGAGCGAGCGCGAGCCGTTGCCGCTGGCCGCCGGAGAGCTGGCCGCCCTCCTCGCCGACCAGGGTGTCCCAGCCGGCCGGCTGGGCGCGTACCCAGTCCAGCAGGCCGGCGGCCGCCATCGCGGCGGTCAACTCGTCCTCGTCGGCGCCGGCCCGCCCGAGCAGCAGGTTCTCCCGGACCGTGGCATGGAAGACGTACGCCTCGGCGAGCAGCCCGCCGACGCTGCGGGGCAGCTCCTCCTCGGCGTACGTCCCCAGGTCGCGGCCGGCCAGGGTGACCTGGCCGGAGGTGGGCCGGACCGCCCCGGTCAGCACGGCGGCCAGGGTGCTCTTGCCGGCGCCGCTCGGGCCGACGACGGCGATGCGCCGGCCGGCGGGCAGGTCCAGGCTCACCCGGTCCAACGCGGGTGCGGCGCCGGTCCGGTACCGCACGCTCACCTCGTCGAAGCGCAGGTCGTGCGGGTCGGCCCGGTCGGTCACTCGGGGAGCGGGCGGGGCACTGGGCGTGTCGACGTCGAGGAGGGCGGCCACCCGGGCCAGGCCGGGCCGCAGCTGGGTCCACTGCCGGGCGGCCGAGACCAGGGCCAGCGCCACCTCCACGGCGGCCAGGGTGCCGACGGCCAGCACCCCGACCAGGGCGCCCGGCACGTCGGAGGCCAGCGCGACCAGCACCACCGCGGCGGCGGTCAGTCCGGCGGTCAACACCCCTGCGGCGTCCACCGCGAAGCCGGTGGCGGCCAGCCGGCGTTCCAGGCGGGCGAGCCGGCCGGCCCGCTGCTCGGCGGCGCGCAGCGCGGCGTCGGTCGCCCCGAACGCGGCCAGGTCGGCGGCGCCGTGGGTGAGGTCGACGGCGTCGGTGGCCAGCGCGCCGCGCAGCGGTGCCACCTCGGCCGCGCTGCGCCGGGTGACCGCGGTGGCCAGCGCCGGCAGCGCCACACCGGCGACCACCAGCCCGAGCGCGAGCACACCGGCGGCCGGCGGCGAGATCAGCGCCGCCCCGGCCACCGCCAGCACCCCGACCAGGGCCGCCGCCGAGCCGGGCACCAGCACCCGCAGCAGCAGATCCTGGACCGCCTCGACGTCGGACACCAGCCGGCTCAGGACGTCCCCCGAGCGGTGTCGAGTGTCGCGGCGGGCCGTGAGGGTGGCGAAGACCCGGGCCCGCACGTCGGTGATCATGCGGAGGACCGCGTCGTGCCCGGCGAGCCGTTCGGTGTAGCGGAACACGCCCCGGCTGATCGCCAGCGCCCGGACCGCGACGATCGCCACGGTGAGCCGGTCCAGCGGAGGCCGCCCGGCGGCGCTCATCAGCAGCCACGTCGCGGTGGCCATCAGGGCGATCCCGGCGAACTCGGTGGCGGCGGCGAGCAGCCCGGCGCCGGCCAGTCGACCCAGGTACGGGTGGGCCAGCCGCAGCACGGCGCGCTCGGCGCCGGCCCGCCCGGCCGATGTCACCCCAGCCACGACCTCCGGCCCGTGTTCCGTGCTCATCGGGCCGCCTTTCCGATCGGTTCGGGCGTCAGCTCGGTGACCCGGCCGTCCTCGATGCGCAGGACCCGGTCGGCGTCGGTCAGCAGCGCCGGCCGGTGCGCCACCAGCAGCGCCGTCCGTCCGGCGACCAGCCGGCGGGTGGCGTCCAGCACCACCGCCTCGGCGGCCGTGTCCAGCCGCGCCGTGGGCTCGTCGAGCAGCACCACCGGGGCGTCGCGCAGGAACGCCCGGGCCAGTGCGACCCGCTGCCGCTGGCCGCTGGACAGGCCGTGCCCGCGCTCGCCGAGCAGCGTGTCCAGCCCCTCGGGCAGGCCGGCCACCACGTCGTCCAGGGCCGCGGCGCGCACCGCGGCGGCGAGCGCCTCGGGCGGGGTGTCCGGTGCGCCGAGCCGGATGTTGTCGGCCAGCGAGGTGGCGAAGAGGTGGGCGCGCTGCGGCACCCAGGCGAGCTGCCGACGCCAGGCGTCCGGGTCGGCGGTGGCGAGGTCGACGCCGTCGACGGTGATCCGGCCGCTGGTCGGGGTCACGAAGCCGAGCAGCAGACCGAGCAGGGTGCTCTTGCCGGCGCCGCTGGGCCCGATGATGGCGATCCGTTCGCCGGGTCGGACGCTCAGGGTCACGTCGCGCAGCGCGGTGGTCCGCTCGTACGCCACGGTCACGGCCTCGAACCGGATCTCACCGCGACCGTCCGGGATGGTCGCGCCCTCCGCGGCGCGGGGGGTGGCGGGCGCGGCCGAGACGGTGAGCGCCTCGTCCAGCGCGGTGAGCCCCTCCATGCTGGCGTGGAAGCGGCTGCCGGCGGCCCGCAGCGGCAGGTACGCCTCGGGGGTGAGCAGCAGCACCAGCAGCGCGGTGTGCAGGGCCAGCCCGCCGCCGAGCAGCCGGATGCCGACCGGCACCGCGACCAGGGCCACCGAGAGAGTGGCGACCAGCTCCAGCACCAGCGCCGAGAGGAACGCGATCCGCAGCGTCTTCATGGTGGCGACCCGGTGCCCGTCGGCCATCCGGCGGACCACCTCGGTCTGCGCCCGGGCCCGGCCGAACGCGCGCAGGGTGGGCAGCCCGGCCACCATGTCCAGGAAGTGTCCGCCCAGCAGGGCCAGCCGACGCCACTGCCGCTCGGTGGCGGCCTGCGCCTGCCAGCCGAGGAGCGCGCCGAAGACCGGGATCAGCGGCAGCGTCAACGCGATGATCAGCGCCGAGCTCCAGTCGGCGACGACGATCCGGGCCAGCACGGCCACGGGCACCGTCACGCTGAGCACCAACTGCGGCAGATACCCGGTGAAGTAGGCGTCCAGCGCGTCCAGCCCACGCCCGGCCAGGGTGGCCAGCTCACCGGCCCGCTGCCCCGCCACCCAGCCCGGCCCGTGCCGCCCCACCGCGCCGAGCAGGTCGGCCCGCAGCGTGGCCTTGACCGTGGCGGCGACCCGCGCGGAGACCGTGCCCTGTGCCCAGACCAGCGCCGACCGGGCGGCGACCGCGACCACGAGACCCGCCAGCGCCGGCCGGTTGAGCCGCCCGTCAAAGGCGGTGGCCAGCACCGCCGCCAGCGCGGTGGCCTGCGCGACGATCAACGCGGCGGCGAGCACGCCGAGGAGCGCGAGCACGGCAAGATCGCGCCGGGCCGCGGGGACCCGACGCAGCAGACGCGGGTCGAAGGGACGGCGGTTCACCAGTACACCGGTGCCCTGCCGTCGGTCCGTCCCCGGAAAACCCACCAGCACATCGCCTGGAAGCCTAGTAGGGCCGGCAGCAGCGGCAGCGCCACCCAGCCAAGCAGCCGCAGCGTCGGCGCGCTGGCGGCCGCGTCGGCCACCGTCAGCGAGGCGCCCGGGTCGGTCGTGGACACCAGCACGTAGGGCCAGAGAGCCGCGCCGACCAGCGCCACCGGCAGCGCCATTGCCGCGCCGGTGGCGATCAGGGCCCACCCGGGCCGCCGCCGCGCCAGCGCCGCGCGGGCCGCCAGCAGCGCCGCCACCAGCAACACCGGCAGGAGTACGGCCACCGCCGGTCGCCCGACGGCGTCGCGTACCCGCCAGGAGAGCAGGCCCACGACGGTGGCCACGGCGACCGCGCAGAGCGCCACCGGCACCAGCCGGCGGGCCGTGCGCCCGGCCACGGCGGCGGCGTCGGCCGGCAGTCGCAGCGTGAGGAAGGTCGCACCGTGCACCGCGGCCAGGGCGACCATGGTCAGCCCGGCCGTCGCCGCGAACGGGGTGGCCAGGTGCGACACCCCGGCGACGTGCCCGTCGGCCTGGCGGGGCACGCCCTGCAACAGCGCGGCCAGCACCACGCCCCAGCCCAGCGCGGCGAGCGCGCTGCCGACCACGATGACCCGGTCCCAGCGGGCGCGGACCCGCTCGTCGCTCGGCCGGCTGCGCAGTTGCACCCCGGCGGTGACCAGGATGACGCCGACCAGCGCGCCGGCGAACGCCGGGTAGCAGCCGGCGAGCAGCTCACCCTCCAGCACCGGGAAGGCGCCGAACAGGATGCCCACGGCGGCGACCAGCCAGACCTCGTTGCCGAGGAAGAACGGGCCGAGGGCGGTGAGCGCGGCCCGCCGCCCGGCCGGGGCGCCGCCCCGGGCGAGCAGCAACCCGACGCCGTAGTCGTAACCGGCGAGCACGAGGTAGCAGGCGAAGAAGAGGCCGAGAAGGACGTACCAGGCGAGATCCACGGGTGAGTCTCCTCAGTCGCTCAGGCGAGGGCGGGTTCGGGGTGGGCCGGCTCGCCGAGCGCTGCCGGTGGACGGCCGAGAGCCGGGTCGGCCGCGCCTCGTCCCGCGTGCCGGGCGAGCAGCACCCAGTTGGTGACGGCGAGGGTGCCCAGCAGCATGCTGAAGCCGATCAGCGAGGCGAGCATCACCGGCGTGCCGACGGGGGAGACCGCCTGCTCGGTGGGGAGCAGGCCGTACGCCACCCAGGGCTGGCGGCCGACCTCGCGGGCGATCCAGCCGAGGATCACCGCGACGAACGGCAACGGCACGGCGAGCAGGATGAGCCAGAGCGGGAAACGCAGCCGGACGATCCAGTCCCGGTAGAGCAGGGGCAGCAGGAACCACACGCAGCCGAGGGTGAAGCCGACCAGGATCATGAAGCCCAGCCCGACGCTGGCCAGGACCGGCGGGGTGTAGTCGCCGGGCCCGAACCGCGTGGTCCACTCGCCGATCAGCGCCTGCGCCTCGGGGCTGTCCGCGCCGAACTTGGTCGGCTGCACCGCGCCGACCGGGCCGAACTGGGCGAAGCCGAAGCCCTGCACCATCGTGATCGCCAGTGCCGCCGTGACCAGGCCGATGCGCAGCGAGGTGCGGAAGAGCGCGAAGTCGGGCGTACGCCGGATCAGGTGCCAGGCGCTGACGGCCGCCATCAGCATCCCGCCGACCAGGAGCGCCGCGGAGACCACGTGCCCGAACGCCATGCCGAGGCTGGGGTTGGTGAGCAGCGCGCCGAAGTCGGTGAGGTGGGCGATCCCGTCGCGGACCTCGTACCCGACCGGGTGTTGCAGCCAGGAGTTGGCCACCATGATCCAGAAGGCCGAGGCGTACGCGGTGAGCGCCACGCCCCACAGCAGCGCGAGGTGGACGCCCTTGCCGAGCCGGTGCCAACCGAAGATCCACATCCCGAGGAACGTGGACTCCAGGAAGAAGGCCACCAGCGTCTCGATCGCCAGCGGCGCGCCGAAGACGTTGCCGACGTAGCGCGACAGGCCGCTCCAGTTCAGCCCGAACTGGAACTCCATCACGATGCCCGTGGCGATGCCGAGCACGTAGTTGATCACGTAGAGCTGGCCCCAGAACCGGGTCAGTCGCTCCCACTTCGGGTTGCCGGTGAGCACCCAGGCGGTCTGCATCCCGACCAGCAGCGTGACCAGCCCGAGCGTGACGACCACGAACAGGAAGTGGATCGACGTGGTGGTGGCGAACTGCAGGCGGGCGAGGAGCAGCGTGTCCATGGCCGGCTCTCCCTAGCTGTTGGCTCCCTTGTCGTAGCAACCCTACACGTAGCCTGGCTACATGTAATCACTACTACGGCCCGTCGTAGGAAATCCTACGACGAGCCGTAGTAGTAGTGGGATCCGGGAGATGATCGCGCTCGATCCTGGATGTGGGTGCCCTCGCGCCATCCGGATGCCCCTCGATCCTGGATCGAGCGCGATCATGCGAGGGAGCGCGCCGCGGAGCGAGGCGCGAGGGACGTACGAGGCGTGGGGCTGGGGCGTCAGCTCAGGAAGAGCGTGATCGGCAGGGCGACCAGGGTGGTGGCCACCGCGAGGGCCGTGGCGCCGAGGGCCCGGGGCGGCCGGTCGGCAACCAGTAGGCGCTGTACGCGTACGTCCAGGTCGCGGTCGCCCAGGCCCAGAGCGCCGGCCGGGGTGACCCGGTGCCCGGCGGCGGCGAAACGACGAAGCGCGCCCGCCAGCGGCGCCTCGGCGTGCAGTTCGCGTGCCTTGTCGTCGGCGCGCATCTCGACCAGCAGGGCGACCCGCTCGTGCGCGTCGCGGACCCAGCCGAACCACGGCAGCGCCCGGCAGAGCGCGGTGAACGGCAGCAGCACCAGATCGTGTCGCTCATGGGCGTGCGCGCGCTCGTGGGAGAGCACGGCGGCCAGCTCGGCGCGATCCAGCAGGCTCAGCGTGCCCGCGCTGACCACCACCTGCGGCTTCACCCCGGGCAGGCAGTACGCGGCGGCGCTCGGATGGTCCAGGACGAGCGCCCCGGGCGCGGCCGGGTCGTCCCGGGCCACCAGGGTGAGCAGGTCCCGGTGTCGGCGCTGGGCGCGGATGGTCCCGTGGATGCTGCGGACGGTCGTGGTGACGAGCACCGCTCCGATGCCGAAGCCCACCCCGACGCCGGCGAGGTGGAACGCGGTCACGCCGATCGGCAGGCTGCCGTGGGCGAGGTCGGTGGTCAGGGCGAGCAGTGCGCTGCCGGTCGGCAGGTCGTACGCGGTCAGCCCGAGGGCCATCGGCAGGCCCATCGCGGAGAGGCCCAACGCCAGCCCGACGGCCTGCCAGCAGACGATCGCCACACGCGGGCTGCGCCAGGTCCAGGTGGAGCGGGCCAGCACCTGCGCGGTCAGATAGCAGGCGAGCATGGTGGCGGCGAAGTGCACGGCGTAGGCCATGGCGCGCGCCCTACCGCTCCGCTGCCTCGCCGGCCGGCCGCCGGCCCGCCGGCGGATCCACCCGGTCGGTCAGGGCGTCGGCCCCGCCCGTGGTGCCGTCGGCGGAACTCGGCCCGGCCAGCCCGGCCTCGCTGCCCAGGGCGGCCCGCAGCACCTCGGCCTCGGTGCCGGTCACCGAGCGGGCGAAGCGCACCAGCGCGGCGTCGCGGCTGCCGCCCAGGTCGAGGGCGTCGAGCATGAGCTGGGCGATGTGCGCCTCACGACTGGCCGCCGGCCGGTACCGCCAGGCGCGGCCCTCCCGTTCCCGCTGCACCATGCCCTTGCCGGCGAGCCGGTCGAGAACGGTCATCACCGTCGTGTACGCCAGTTCGCGGCCGTCGAGCGCGTCGGCCACCTCGCGCACGGTCACACCGTCCGACGTGCCCGGGACCACGTCCCACAGCACGTCCATCACCGCACGCTCAAGATCGCCCAACCGAGTCACCCCCCAATCCTACCCCCGGTAGTAGACCCCCCACCCACCCGACCAGCCCGATCACGAGTCACCCGGCCCGGAAGACCGATCCCTCGCGAACCCATGATCAAGACGGCCCCGGAACCGGGCAGCCTGGCGCAAGATCCGCACAAGAACAGGGATGTTGCTGCCTCCATCGCCCCGGAGGCAGCAACATCCCGGAAGTTGCGCAGATCCCGGCCGCCCCGCCGGCCCCGCCCGATCGCGCCGATCGCCCCGCCGGCCCCGCCCGATCGCGCCGATCGCCCCGCCGGCCCCGGGAGCGGCCGCCCGTCGGGGACGGACAGAGGGGAGC
>NZ_JBEXIA010000073.1:0-10775 GCF_040608335.1 Micromonospora sp. NPDC005194
CCTGGTCACGTCGGCGACCTTCCGCCTGCCCGGCCCTCTCGCCGTGCTGGTCGCACAGGTCGACCAGATGAGTGGCGGCCGGGTCGACCTCGGCAGCCCGCTTGTCGGGCCGCCTTGAGACGGCATGATCATGGTTCAGCGGCCTTCCGAACGATCTCAGGCGCAGGTCAGGGAACCGGTGCCCGTTACTTGGCGTTGAAGTAGCTCGCTTCCGGGTGGTGGACCACGATGGCGTCGGTGGCCTGCTCCGGCATCAGCTGGAACTCCTCGGACAGCTCCACGCCGATCCGCTCCGACCCGAGCAGATCCACGATCTTCGCCCGATCCTCCAGGTCGGGGCAGGCCGGGTAGCCGAACGCGTACCGGCAGCCCCGGTAGTCGTTGCGCAGGATTCCGGCCAGGTCGCTCGGGTCGTCGTGGCCCAGCGGACGCCCGTCGGGCAGGGTCAGCTCGGCGCGGATGCGCCGGTGCCAGTACTCGGCGAGGGCCTCGGTGAGCTGCACGGACAGCCCGTGCACCTCCAGGTAGTCGCGGTACTCGTTGCGGGCGAACAGCTTCGCCGCGTACTCACTGACGGGTTGCCCGACGGTGACCAGTTGCAGCGCGACCACATCGAGCTGGTCGCCCTTGGGCTTGAAGAAGTCGGCCAGGCAGAGCCGTCGCTCCTGGCGCTGGCGGGGGAAGGAGAACCGGGCGCGCTCCGCGTGCCCGTTCTCGTCGAGCACCACCAGGTCATTGCCTTCGGAGTACGCGGGGAAGTAGCCGTACACCACGGCTGCCTCAAGGACCTGGTCGGCGATCAGCCGGTCCAGCCAGTACCGCAGACGCGGCCGGCCCTCGGTCTCGACCAGCTCGTCGTAGGAGGGCCCGTTGCCACCCCGGGCGCCGTTGAGCCCCCACTGCCCGCGGAACGTGGCCCGCTCGTCGAGCAGCGCCGCGTAGTCGGCCATCGGTACACCCTTGACCACCCGGGTGCCGAAGAACGGCGGGGCGGGCACCTCCACGTCCAGCGCCACATCGGAGCGCACCGAGGAGTCGTGCAGCTCCGGCAGGGACTCGGTGACCATGGTGCGCTGCCGTTCCCGGCGGGCACGACGGGCCGCCAGGGCCGCCTCCCGCTCCGGGTCGATCACCGGCGCTCCGCCGCGCTTGGCGGTCATCACCTTGTCCATCAGGGACAGACCCTCGAACGCGTCCCGCGCGTAGTGCACCTCACCGGGGAACATCGACCGCAGGTCGTCCTCGACGTACGCGCGGGTCAGCGCCGCCCCACCCAGCAGGACCGGCCAGCGGTCGGCGACCCCGCGCGTGGCCATCTCGGCCAGATTCTCCTTCATGATGACCGTGCTCTTGACCAGCAGCCCGGACATGCCGATCGCGTCGGCGCGGTGCTGCTCGGCGGCGTCCAGGATGGCGCTGATCGGCTGCTTGATGCCGATGTTGACGACCTCGTAGCCGTTGTTGGACAGGATGATGTCGACGAGGTTCTTGCCGATGTCGTGCACGTCGCCGCGCACGGTGGCCAGCACGATGCGGCCCTTGCCGCCGTCCTCGGTGGTCTCCATGTGCGGCTCCAGGTACGCCACCGCGGTCTTCATCACCTCGGCCGACTGGAGCACGAACGGCAGCTGCATCTGCCCGGAGCCGAACAGCTCGCCGACGACCTTCATGCCGTCCAGCAGGATGTCGTTGATGATCGACAACGGCGTTCGGCCGCCGGCCATCGCCTCGTCCAGGTCGGCCTCCAGGCCGTTGCGCTCACCGTCGATGATGCGCCGCTTGAGCCGCTCGTCCAGGGGCAGCGCCGCCAGCTCCTGCGCACGGGTGGCGCGCGCGCTGGTCACGTCGACGCCCTCGAAGAGCTCCAGGAAGCGCTGCACCGGGTCGTACCCCTCGCGGCGCCGGTCGTAGACCAGGTCGAGCGCGACCTCGCGCTGCTCGTCGGGGATCTTCGACATCGGCAGGATCTTGCTGGCGTGCACGATGGCCGAGGTCAGGCCGGCCTGGACGCACTCGTGCAGGAACACCGAGTTGAGCACCTGCCGGGCCGCCGGGTTGAGCCCGAAGGAGATGTTCGAGATGCCCAGGGTGAAGTTGACCCCCGGGTAGCGGGTGGAGATCTCCCGGATCGCCTCGATCGTCTCGATGCCGTCGCGGCGAGTCTCCTCCTGACCGGTGGCGATCGGGAACGTCAGCGCGTCGATCAGGATGTCGGCGCGGTCCATCCCCCACCGGCCGGTCAGGTCGTCGATCAGCCGTGCCGCGACCCGGACCTTCCACTCCTTCGTACGCGCCTGGCCCTCCTCGTCGATGAGCAGCGCCACCACCGCCGCGCCGTGCTCGCGCACGACGGGCATGACCCGCGCGTACCGGGAGTCGGGGCCGTCGCCGTCCTCGAAGTTGACCGAGTTGACCACGCACCGGCCGCCGAGCATCTCCAGCCCGGCCTCGACGACGGCCGGCTCGGTGGAGTCCAGCATGATCGGCAGCGTCGACGCGGTGGCGAACCGGCCGGCCAGCTCGCGCATGTCCCGGGTGCCGTCGCGCCCGACGTAGTCCACGCACAGGTCGAGCAGGTGCGAGCCGTCACGGGCCTGGCTGCGGGCGATCTCCACGCAGGCGCGGAAGTCACCGGCGAGCATCGCCTCCCGGAACGCCTTCGAGCCGTTGGCGTTGGTCCGCTCCCCCACCATCAGCACCGACGCGTCCTGGGCGAACGGCACCGGGTGGTAGACCGACGAGACACCCGCCTCGTGCTGCGGCTCGCGGGCCGGGGCGGTGACGCCGTGCAGCCGCTCGGCCAGCACCCGGATGTGCTCCGGCGTGGTGCCGCAGCAGCCGCCGACGAGCCCCACGCCGTACTCGGTGACGAACCGCTCCAGGGCGTCGGCCAACTCCACGGGAGTCAGCGGGAAGTACGCGCCGTCGGCGGTCAGCACCGGCAGGCCGGCGTTCGGCATCACCGACACCGGGATGCGGGAGTGCTGCGACAGGTAGCGCAGGTGCTCGCTCATCTCGGCCGGGCCGGTGGAGCAGTTGAGCCCGATCAGGTCCACCCCGAGCGGCTCGATCGCGGCCAGGGCCGCGCCGATCTCGCTGCCCACCAGCATCGTGCCGGTGGTCTCCACGGACACCTGGCAGATGATCGGCACCTGCTGCCCCAGCTCGGCCATCGCCCGCTTCGACCCGACGACCGCCGCCTTGACCTGCAACAGGTCCTGGCAGGTCTCGATGATCAGAGCGTCCGCGCCGCCGTCGATCAGGCCGGCGGCGTTTTCCTGGTACGCGTCGCGCAGGGTCGCGTAGTCGGCGTGCCCGAGGGTCGGCAGCTTGGTGCCCGGCCCCATCGAGCCCAGCACGAACCGGGGCCGGGCCGGGGTGCTCGCCGCGTCGGCGGCCTCCCGCGCGATCCGGGCGGCCGCCGTCGACAGCTCCCGGATGCGGTGCGGGATGTCATATTCGGCCAGGTTGGCCAGGTTGGCGCCGAAGGTGTTGGTCTCCACGCAGTCCGCGCCGGCGGCCAGGTAGGCGTCGTGCACCCCCCGCACCACGTCGGGACGGGTGACGTTGAGGATCTCGTTGCACCCTTCGAGCCCGTCGAAGTCGTCGAGCGTGAGGTCAGCGGCCTGCAACATCGTGCCCATCGCCCCGTCGGCGATGAGGATCCGATCGGCCAGCACATCCAGCAACGAAGTCCGCACCCGTTCAGGTTAGTGCGATCCTGCGTGAACCCGAGCGCCGTCCGGGCCCGATCCCATATTGTGTCGGGCGGATCACGCTGTCCGGTTCGCCGCCGTATGCCCGGTGGTGGACCGGGCGGACCGGCGCGGCCGACGGGCCGCATCCCTGCCCGGCACGTAGGCTGGCGGACGTGAAGGACAACAGGGACGCCGCCGTGCACCACGGCCCGACGACCGGGCGCGGTCCCGGTGTCGGCCGCGACGAGCAGGGTGAGGTGACGGCGTGACCGAGTTCGACGGACTGCCGGTACTGCGGTCCCCCGTGGCCATTGCCGCATTCGAGGGTTGGAACGACGCCGCCGACGCGTCCACCGCGGCCGTCGAGCACCTGGAGCAGGTCTGGAACGCGCGGCAGATCGCCGAGCTGGACCCGGAGGACTTCTACGACTTCCAGGTCAGCCGGCCCACCATCACCATGGCCGACGGGGAGACCCGCCGGGTGGAGTGGCCGACGACCCGGTTCATGGTGGCGAGCCCCGAGGGCACCGACCGGGACGTCGTGCTGATCCGGGGCATCGAGCCGAGCATGCGCTGGCGGACGTTCTGCGAGCAGGTTCTGGAGATCTGCCACAGCCTGGAGGTGGAGCGGGTGGTGCTGCTCGGCGCGTTGCTGGCCGACGTGCCGTACACCCGGCCGTTGCCGATCAGCGGCAGCGCCTCCGACGCGCAGGCCGCGGAGCGCTACCAGCTCACTCCGACCCGCTACGACGGCCCGACCGGCATCGTCGGCGTGCTGCACGACGCCTGCGCCCGCGCCGAGGTCGACGCCGTGTCGTTCTGGGTGCACGTGCCGCACTACGCCAACAACCCGCCCTGCCCCAAGGCCACCCTCGCCCTGCTGCACCGGGTCGAGGAGGTCGTCGACCTGCCGGTGCCGATGGCCGACCTGGCCGAGGAGTCCGCCGAGTGGGAGCAGCGGGTGCGCAGCGCCGCCGAGCAGGACGCCGAGCTGGGCGAGTACGTCCGCGAGCTGGAGGAACGGGTCGGCGACGAGGGCATCACCCCGTTGACCGGTGACGAGATCGCGCAGGAGTTCGAGAAGTACCTGCGGCGTCGGGGCGGTTCGGCCGGCCCCACCGCCGGCTCCTGGTAGCACTGTTCTCTGCGGGCCCTCGGACCTTTCTGGTCCGGGGCCCGTTTTCGCGTGTCCGGGGTGGCGCCGTCACACCCTCTACGGCATCCTAGGAACCTAGATGTGATCAAGGAGGCGGGTGTGCAGATCAACCCCGGCGCGGCCGAGTTCCCCCACCGGCAGATCGCCGCGCAACTCAAGGACCAGGTCCGCCGCGGTGACTGGGGGCCGGGCGAACGGCTGCCGTCCATCCCGGCCATCGCCGAGATGTTCGGCGTCGCCAAGCAGACCGTGCAACGCGCCGTCGACCAGCTGCGGGTCGAGGGCATCCTGATCACCAAACCCGGCTCCGGTACGTACGTCCGGGGCACCCGGCGCCGACTCAACCGGCTCTCCCGGGGCCGGTACGGCGGTTTCCGGGGCTACCACACCGACCTGGCCGCTCGGTACCGCCAGCAGCTCGTCTCGGTCGGCCGCGCCCCCGCGCCCGCCGAGGTCGCCGACGCGTTCGGCGTCTCCGACGGCACCAACCTGCTCTGCCGCCGCCACCTCGTGCGCACCGACGACTCCCCCGTCGAGGTGGGCGCCTCCTGGTTCCTGCCCGCCGACACCGCCGGCACCTCGCTGGAGCGCGCCGAGGCGTTCGGCCGGCCGCTCTACCAGGAGGCCGAGGAGGCCACCGGCCGGCGGTACGTCTCGGCCACCGACACGATCAGCGCCCGCCAGCCCAGCCGGGAGGAGGCCGAGACCCTCCAGATCCGGCCCGACACCCCGGTGCTGCACCTGCTGCACGTCGCCTACGACGCGAACCGCAAGCCCATCGAGGTGGCCCAGGCCACCTGGCCCGGCCCGATGACCACCCTCACCGAGGAGTACAAGATCCCCGGCCCGACCCCCGACCCGGAACCCGACCCCGGCCTGGTCCTGGGCTGACCAGCTCGTCACCGCGCCCCGGTGCCGCCCAGCCGTCTGCGTCCGCTCGTCGCGGTGCTGGTTCGGGGGGTGGGCCGGCATTCGTGTCCGCGGGTGGGGTCGGATGCGGCGGCCGAGGAGGTCGACGCCGGTGCGCGGTGACCCGCGGCGCGGTCAGGGCCTCGAGATGGCTGGGTGCCATCCACGCTGTTGGGCGTCATTCCTCAGAGTCATATTCATACCGCAGAGTCATGAGGGTCGAACGCGAACCCGCCCCCGGCCGGCGTCGGCCACCACGTCCTGCGCGCTGCTCCGACAGGAAACCGTCTCCCGCGCCGCGGAGGGCTGCGGCGTGGCCGTGGACGCGGGTCAGAGGCGGATGCCGAGGAGTGCGTCGACGGTCTTGGCGAAGAGGGCGGGGGCCTCGGCGTCGTCCGTGGCGCCGGACAGGGTCACGTCGGCCCAGCGGTCGGCCACGGCCAGGGCGCCCGGGGTGTCGAGGTCGTCGGCCAGGCGTTCGCGTACCCCGGCCAGCAGCTCGGCCCCGGACGGCCCCGCGGGCGCGGCGGCGGCCCGCCGCCAGCGGTCCAGGCGCTCCTGCGCGGCCGTGAGCAGCTCGTCGGTCCACGTGCGGTCGCCGCGGTAGTGCCCGGAGATCAACGCCAGCCGGATCGCCATCGGGTCGACCTTGTCGGCGCGCAGCCGGGAGACGAAGACCAGGTTGCCGCGCGACTTGGACATCTTCTCGCCGTCCAGGCCGATCATCCCGGCGTGCACGTAGTGCTCGGCGAACGGCGCCTGGCCGGTGAGCCGCTCGGCGTGCGCGGCGGACGCCTCGTGGTGCGGGAACAGCAGGTCGTTGCCGCCGCCCTGCACGTCGATCCGGTCGCCGAGCAGGTTCAGCGCGATGACCGCGCACTCGATGTGCCAGCCCGGCCGGCCCGGGCCCAGCTCCCCGCCCGGCCAGGACGGCTCCCCCTCGCGGGCGCCGCGCCACAGCAGCGGATCGAGCGGGTCGCGCTTGCCGGCGCGGTCCGGGTCACCGCCGCGCTCCGGGAAGATCTCCAGCATCTGCTCGCGGGTCAGGTTGGACTCGTAGCCGAACCGGCCGGTGGCGGAGATGTCGAAGTAGACGTCGCCGGTGCCGTCGTCGAGCCGGTACGCGGCACCGTCCTTGAGCAGCACCTCGACCTTGTCGGCGATGTCCGGGATCGACTCGACGGCGCCCACGTAGTGCTCCGGCGGGATGATCCGCAGCGCCTCCATGTCCTCGCGGAACAGCGCCGTCTCCCGCATCGCCAGGACCACCCAGTCCTCGCCGTCGCGGGCGGCCCGCTCCAGCAGCGGGTCGTCGATGTCGGTGACGTTCTGCACGTAGCGCACCGGGCGCCCGGCGTCCCGCCACATCCGCTGCACCAGGTCGAACGTGATCATGGTGGCGGCGTGGCCGAGGTGGGTGGCGTCGTACGGGGTGATGCCGCAGACGTACATGCTTCCCGCGTCGACCGGCTCGCTCGGGTGGACGCCCTGCCGCGCCGAGTCGTACAACGCCAGCGGCTCGCCTCTGCCCGGCAGCCGTGGCACCTCGTGTCCCGCCCAAGACTCCATGGCCTCAGCCTAACCAGCCCTCAGGCGGCACCGGGCCGCCCCACGGGTGATCAAGATGACAGCGGTTCACATCGGCGGCCAGGGCACCGCCGGCCAGTCCTCCGGCGGCTGCGGAAAGCGGCCGGTCTTGCGCAGAACGTCGATGCGGGCGGCCAACTCGGCGATCTCGCTGATCGTCAGGTGATCGGCCAGCTCGTCGCCGAGCGCCCCGGCGACCTGCCCGGCAAGGCCGTCGAGCATCTCCACGGCGTCCGGCGGCAACTGCTTTCCGGCCCAACCCCACAGCACCGTCCGCAGTTTGCCCTCGACGTGGAAGCTCACCCCGTGGTCCACGCCGTAGATCCGGTCGTCCGCGCCGACCAGCACGTGGCCGCCCTTGCGGTCCGCGTTGTTGATCACCGCGTCGAGCACCGCGAGACGGGCCAGCCGGGGGTCGTCGGCGTGGGCGAGGGCGTACGCGACGCCGTCGTCGTCCCGCGCCGCCGCGATGGGGAACCAGCGTGGCGGCAGCTCGTCGGCCGGCACGAACCCGACGAGCGGCTCGGCGTCGTCCGGCTCGTCGATCCAGAGCTGGCAGGAGCCGGGGCCGAACGGCCCGTCGCGCAGCACGGTGGGCGGCACCAGACCCCAGCCGGTGGCGTCGGAGACCAGGAACGCCGACACCTCCCGCCCGGCGAGGGTGCCGTCCGGGAAGTCCCACAGCGGGCGCTCGCCGCGCACCGGCTTGTAGACACAGCGGGCCGTGACCCCGTCGAGGGTCAGGATGCCCCGCAGCGTGGTGTTCGACGCGTCGACCAGCCGGCCCTCCAGGTCGAGCGTGCCGTCGCGCAGCAGCCGCAGCGCGGCGTCACCGTCGCGCAGGGGCTCGAGGCCGGACAAGGTCACCGGTGGTAACCGTTGTGCCGCGGGCACAGGTGCCCGGCGGGATCCAACGGCTGGCCGCACAGGGGGCACGGCGGCCGGCCCGCGTTGACCACGCGCCGGGCCCGCTCGATGAACTGGCGGGTGGCCTGCGGGGTGAGCCGGACCCGAAGCCGGTCCAGGTCCTCGTCCGGCTCGTCGTCCTCGTCCTCGTCGTCTTCGTCGTCCTCGTCGCCCAGCTCGACCTCGGGCTCCACCTCGCCGGCGGCGATCGCCTCGATCACCACGGTCGCGGTGTCCACGTCGAAGGCCAGCCCGAGGGTCCCGACCCGGAACTCCTCATCGACCGGAGTGTCCAGCGGCTCGTTGTCGCCGATCACCGGCGCCAACTCGGGCAGGTCCACCCCGAAGCGACGCTGCGCCTCGGTGAGCAGCTCCTCCAGCTTCTCGGCGAGCAGGGACACCTGGACCTTCTCCAGCGCGACGCTGACCAGCCTGCCGCCGCCGCGGGCCTGCAGGAAGAACGTGCGCTCCCCCGGCGGCCCGACAGTCCCGGCGACGAACCGCTCCGGCGGTTCGAAGGCGTGCACCTGGTGGGTCATACCCACGACCCTATCCGGCCCGCCATGGCATCGCGCACCCCACCGACCCGAATCACCGCAGGGGCAACGCGCCCGGTGTATCGGGGGCCACACCCGGGCGTGGCGGCCCCCCGGGCCGTCGCGGCCTCAGCGTTCGCGGGGGTCGCGGCCCCGGCCGTGGCGGCCTTGGTCGGTGGTGGCGTCACCGCGCGCGTCACCTGGCCGCACCCGCCCCGCCGCCCACGGCGGCGTCCGAGTCGGCCGCCCGCGTGGTCCGCCGACGCCGCTTGCGCGGCGGCGGGACCAGCGCGGCGAGGTCACCGCCGGTGTCGTTGAGCCGCACCAGGAACGGTCGCAGCGGCGTGAAGCGGATCGCGGTCACCGACGCCGGGTCGGCCACGATCCGCTGAAAAGCATCCAGGTGTACGCCGAGCGCGTCCGCCACGATGGCCTTGATCACGTCACCGTGGCTGCACGCCAGCCAGACCGCCTCGGGCCCGTGCTCCGCGCTCACCCGGGCGTCCCAGTCGCGTACGGCCGCCACCGCGCGGGCCGCCATCGCCGCCATCGCCTCCCCCTGCGGGAAGACCGCCGCGCTGGGATGCTGCTGGACCACCGGCCAGAGCGGCTCCTTGGCGAGCTTCTTCAGCGGCTGCCCCTCCCAGCTGCCGTAGTCGCACTCGATCAGCCCCTCCTCGACCACCGGCGTGGCCTGCGGCACCGCCAGTTCCAGGGTCTGCCGGCAGCGGATCAGCGGACTGGTGACGACCGCCGCGAGCGGCACCGCCCGCAACCGTTCCCCCACCGCCGTGGCCTGGGCGCGCCCGGTGTCGTCCAGCTCGACCGGCTGCCGACCGGCCAGGCCGCCGTCGGCGTTCGCCGTGGTACGGCCGTGTCGCAGAAGCAGAAGGGTCGCCACACCGATCACCCTAGGGCCTCACCCGTGCCTCCGATCGCCGCGGGCTCCGCGCCGCACCCCGTGCCGTTCTCCGAGGCCGGGCTCCGAGGCCGGGCTCCGAGGCCGAGTTCCTTGATCGACTCGGGCTCTTGAATGTCGGGGTGTCCCGGTCGTCCGGATGCCCCGGTTTGCAGGAACCCGAGTCGATCAAGCCTGAGGGTGCGAATGACTGCCACCGGCAGGTCAGGCGCCCTGCTGGCTATGAGGGATTGGCCAATCGGGCGCCGAGCCCCGGCAGCGATGTGGGAGTGTCCCGCTCGCTTGGTATGACGATGTCGCCGACCTGGAGTCGACAACCGCCGGGCAGCCGGCCTGACGCGCCCGACCTGTCCAGTCGGGCGTGATGTCCGCTTGGCGACGGCTGGCGACGGCTGACGCGTTCGGCAATGATCGATACGGCATCGGCGATGTGGGGATGTCCCGCTCGCCTGATACGGCGATGTCGCCGACCTGGAGTGGATCACAGCCGGGCGACCGGCCTGACGCGCCCGGCCTGGTGTGTTCTGGGCCTGGTGTCTGGTTCGGGCCGGCGCTCACCTGTGACCGGTCGCATCCGTGGGCTGGAATCGTGGCGGGCCGGGGGTCGTTACATACCCTGACGATCGCAGGACCACCGCCACCCCGCCCGCTCGACCGGCGGGGGAATGGCCAGCCGGGCCGGGTCGTTGCAGACCCCCCGGAACGACCGCAGACCCCGCCGACCGGTGCGCCCCTCCGGCCCACCGCCGCGGGAATCCCCCCGGCCCGACAGCCGTTACACACGGTCCGGCGCCACGAGCCCCACTCGCGGGCCGCCCCGGGAATCCCCCCGGCCCGACGGTCGTTACACACCGTCCCGGCGCCACGAGCCCCCCGCTCGCAGGCCGCCGCGCCGCGAGCCCCGGCTCGCAGGCCGCCCCCAACTTTCCCCCCTTTTTTGTGCAGCGCCCGACGAGGTGCTCACACCCACGTCACCCACCCCCGTGTGGTGGCGTGTGGTGTTCCTACCCCCGAAGGAGCTACCCCCATGAACACGATCTTCCGTAAGAGCATGCTGTCCGTTG
>NZ_JBEXIA010000074.1:0-10732 GCF_040608335.1 Micromonospora sp. NPDC005194
GAAGTGCGGGCTGATCTGCGCCCGCAACGCCCGGACCTCCGCTCTCGCCAGCCGCTCCCGTGACGAGTCCAGCTCGGCCAGGGCGAGCTGGTTGCTGCGCCGGCCCGAGCACGGGCCCGGCGCTGAGCAGCAGCGCGGCCAGGTTGGCCCACACCCAGTAGGCGTACGGGCGGTCGGCGGCCCAGCCCTGGTAGTACCGCTCGACGACCAGCTGGTAGCCGACCCACCAGTGGAAGCCCGCCGCGCTGAAGGCCGCCGTCACGGCCGCGACCCCGACGGCGGCGGCGAGCAGCGCGCCCCCACGGTGCGTACGGCGCAGCGTCACCACGGCCAGCGCGAGCACGCCGACCAGGAGGAACCCGTACGACAGGTACAGCGCGAACCCGAGCACCGTCCCGCCGGCGAGAGCGGCGACGCGGCCACGGACCGCCAGCAGCGCCAGGCCGGCCGCGACCACGGCGGCGAAGATGCCGTCGGCCGAGGCGCCCACCCAGACCGCCCCCGGCAGCAGCACCAGGAACGGGAGCACCGCGCGGGCCGCGTCGGGCGCGCCGAGCGCCCGCAGGGTCACCGGCACCGACACCGCGACCGTGGCGCCGACCAGCACGCAGGCCAGCGCGGCGGCGGCGCCTCCGCCGAGGCCGATGCGGTCCAGCCAGACGAAGATGAGCAGCGCGCCCGGCGGATGCCCGGCGGTGTGGGTGGACCACGCGTCGGGTTGGAAGTCGACGATCCGGCCGGTGAAGCCGGCCAGCATCGCCGGGATGTCGGTCACCCCGGGGACCTCGTGCAGGTACTCGGCCTGCGGGGTGAGCCGCCGGGTCAGCCCTGCCGTCCAGCCGTCCACCAGGGCCAACGACAACGTCCAGGCGACCGCGGTCAGCCACGCGGCAGCCAGCAGGACACCCCACCGGGCGGTGCGGGCCCACCGCGCTCCCCACCCCACCACCGCGACCGCTACGGCCAGCGCGGCGGGGCTGCCCCAGCCGACGTGCGGCCGCCACGTCGCGTACAGCGGAGCGGCGTCGGCGTGCAGCCCGGCGCCACGCGCGTTGAGCAGGGCACCCACCAGCACGGCGGCGGCGAGCAGCGCCGCCTCCACGCCCAGTATCAGGAGGTCGCCGGCCCGGCGGCGGGGCGGGGTCCGCCCGGGGGCGGCGGCGAGAGTGGTGGTCGAGGCCATGACCACCGGACGGTACGGCGACAGCCCGCCCTCGCGCTCGCCAATCGGCGGCCCGTCACCGGACGGTAAGAAATGCCCAGGTGGTAAGGGTTCGGTAAGCACATTTCGGCCTCCGCCGCGGGCCTGCCGCCCTAGCGTCGGCAATATGCCGACTGAGATCGACGTGGTGCTGCCCTGCCTGGACGAGGCGGCCGCCCTGACCGGCGTGCTGACCGCGCTGCCGCCCGGCTACCGGGCCATCGTGGTGGACAACGGCTCGCGCGACGGCTCGCCCGAGGTGGCCGCGCGGCACGGCGCCCGGGTGGTGCACGAGCCTCGGCGCGGCTACGGCGCGGCGGTGCACGCCGGCCTGGAGGCCGCCGACGCCGAGGTGGTGTGCGTCCTCGACGCCGACGGGTCGTTCGATCCCACCGAGTTGCCGGCCCTGGTCGCCCCGGTGCTGGCCGGCACCGCCGACCTCAGCGTGGGCCGGCGACGTCCGGTCGGGGCCGGGGTGTGGCCGTGGCACGCCCGCGCCGGTACGGCGCTGGTCGCCGCGCTGCTGCGCCGTCGGGGCGTACCGCTGCGGGACCTCAGCCCGATCCGGGTGGCCCGCCGGGAGGCGCTGCTCGACCTCGGCGTCACCGACCGGGCCTTCGGCTACCCCCTCGAACTGCTGATCCGGGCCGCCGCCGCCGGCTGGCGGATCTACGAGCTGGACGTCACCTACGCGCCCCGGGCCGCCGGCACCCGGTCCAAGGTGTCCGGTTCGGTGCGGGGCACCCTGCGCGCGACCCGTGACTTCGCCGGGGTGCTGCGTACCGTGGAGGGCCCCCGGTGACCGTCCTGTTGGTGGTCGCCAAGGCGCCCGTCGCGGGGGCGGTGAAGACGCGGCTCTGCCCACCGGCCACCCCGGCGCAGGCGGCCCGGATCGCGGCCGCCGCGCTGCGCGACACCCTCGACGCCGTCCGCGCCACCCCCGGTGTCACGCCGGTGCTGGCCTGGACGGGTCGGCTGACCGAGGCGGAGGACGCCGCCGCGTTGACCGCCGCGCTGGCCGGCTGGGTGGTGCTCGACCAGCGCGGCGTCGGCCTGGGCGATCGGCTCGCCAACGCGTACGCCGAGGTCGCGGCGGCGTACCCGGGTCGGCCGGTGCTCCAGATCGGGATGGACACCCCGCAGGTGACGCCGACCGGGCTGGCCGCGGCGGTGGTGCGGCTGGGCGCCACCGACGCGGTGCTCGGCCGGGCGCGCGACGGCGGCTGGTGGTCGCTCGGGCTGCGCGACCCCCGCCACGCCCGGGTGTTGCGCGACGTGCCGATGTCGACGCCGGACACCGGCCACGACACGTGGGCGGCCCTGACCGGGCGCGGCCTGCGTACCGCGCCGTTGCCGGTGCTGCGCGACGTCGACGAGTGGTCCGACGCCCTCGCGGTGGCCGTCGAGGCGCCCGAGGGTCGGTTCGCCCGACAGGTCGCGGCGGTCCGCCTCGCCCTGCAGCCGGGAGGTCGGCGGTGAATCCCGTCGACACCGCCCCGATCGAGGCGCTGTCGACGTCGCCTGCGGTGCCGGCGCGGGGGCACGACGGGTCGTCGGCGGGCACGGGGGCGGATCCATTCGCTGCCGCCCTCGCCGACCGTGCGGCCCGGAGGCGGTGGCTCGTGCACGGCGACGGTGTCCGCAGCCGGCTACCGGTGGACCGCTGGCACGGACCGGCCGAGCCGGCGGTCGCCGGGCTGGTCGAGCGGTGCGCCGGGCCGACACTCGACCTCGGTTGCGGGCCGGGGCGGCTCACCGTGGCGCTGACCCGGGCCGGGCGGACGGCGGTCGGTGTGGACGTCTCCGCGACGGCGGTGCGGCTGACGCGGGCCCGGGGCGCGGTGGCGGTGCACGGCGACCTGTTCGAGCCGCTGCCCGGCGAGGGCCGGTGGGCGCACGCGGTGCTGATCGACGGGAACATCGGCATCGGCGGTGAACCGGTCGCGCTGCTGCGCCGCTGCCGGGAGCTGCTCGCACCCGACGGAACGGTGCTGGTCGAGCTGGAGCCGCCCGGCGCGGGGCTGTGGCAGGGCCTGGCCCGGGTGGCCGCCGAGCAGCGCGCCGGCCGGTTGCTGCTCGGCCCGGCGTTCCGCTGGGCCCGGCTGGACGCGCGCGCCGTGCACCCGGTCGCCGACGCCGCCGGCCTGGCGGTACGGGACGTGTTCCGGCGGGGGCGACGCTGGTTCGGCGAGCTGGCAGCGGGTCGCTGACGCCGCGGGGCGTCAGGCCGTCGGGAGGCGGACCACGAATCGGCAGCCGCCGACGACGTTCTGCACGTCCACCCGGCCGCCGTGCGCCTCGACCAGCCCGCGCACGATCGCCAGCCCCAGCCCGCCGGAGCCCTCCCCACCGGAGCGGGGCGTACGGGCCGGCTCACCCCGGAACGCCACGTCGAACAGCCGGGGCAGGTCGTCTTCCGGAATGCCGCCGCAGGTGTCGGCGATCGCCAGCCAGGCGGCGTCGCTCTCGCATCCGGCGTCCACCCGTACCGTGCCGTCGCTCGGCGTGTAGTGCACCGCGTTGAGCAGCAAGTTGCCCACGACCCGGGCCAGCTCGGGCTCGCTGGCCAGCACGGTGGGCCAGCCCGACTCGGCGGCCACCAGGCGGATGCGGCGGGCCTTGGCCAGCGGCGCGGTGCCGGCCAACGCGTCGGAGACCACCTCACCGAGCGGCACCGCCGACAATGTCAGGCGCAGCGCCCCGGCGTTGATCCGGGACAGCTCGAACAGGTCGTCGACGAGTCGGGTCATCCGGTCGGTCTGCAGGCGGATCCGCCGGTGGTACTCGGCGACCGTCTCCGGGTCGTCGACCACCCGGTCCTCCAGCGCCTCGGCCATCGCCCGCAGGCCGGCCAGCGGCGTCCGCAGGTCGTGTGACACCCAGGCCACCAGGTCCCGGCGGCCCTTCTCGACCCGCCGTTCCCGCTCCCGGGCCTGGGCCGCCCAGACCGCGGCCACGGCCAGTCGCCGCCCGAAGTACCAGCCGACGCCGAGGCTCACGACCGCCGCCGCGGCGACTGTGAGCAGGACGACCTGGAGGTCGTGCGGAGACAGGAACATCGCCTGGGCGACCACCACCACCCCGGCCACCACGGCGGCCACGGTGACGGTGAGCAGGACGCACACGTGCACGGTGATCGACCGGTGGCGCAGCAGCCGCAGGGTGAGCGCGCCCAGCAGGCCCACGCCGAGCGCGGCCGTGAGCGCCGCCCCGAAGATCAGCGCCAGGTCACGCATCGGCTGGCTCGTACCGGTAGCCGACGCCCCAGACCGTGACGATCCGTCGCGGCTCGGCCGGGTCGTCCTCGATCTTCTCCCGCAGCCGCCGCACGTGCACGGTCACCGTGGACTGGTCGCCGAAGTTCCACCCCCACACCCGCTCCAGCAGCTCGGTGCGTTTGAACGCCCGCGTCGGGTGCCGCATCAGGTGTGCCAGCAGATCGAACTCGCGCAATGTCAGGGCCAGCTCGCGGCCGTGCAGCCGGGCGATCCGTGGCCCGGTGGCCACCTCCAGCCCCGCGTCGGCCAGCAGCTCGGCCGCCGGCGCGGCCGGCTCACCGGCCCGACGCAGCACCGAACCGACCCGCAGCACCAGCTCGCGCGGAGAGAACGGTTTGCCCAGGTAGTCGTCGGCGCCCAGTTGCAGGCCGAGCACCCGGTCCGCCTCGTCGCCGCGTGCGGTCAGCATGATGATGGGTACGCCGTCCGGCCGCTCCCGCAGCCGCCGGCACACCTGCAACCCGTCCAGCCCGGGGAGCATCAGGTCCAGCACGACCAGGTGCGGCGGCCGGTCCTGGACGGCCTCCAGGGCGGCCAGCCCGTCCCCGACGTGGCTCACCTCGTACCCGGCGTGCTCCAGGTAGCGGCACACCACGTCGCTGACGGTGCGATCGTCGTCGACCACGAGCACCCGCTGCGCCACCGGCCACCTCCCGGGCCAGCCTAGCCAGCGGAGCCGACGGCCCCGACCCGGGAGATCTTGCGGTTCGCTTACGGTGCCGCGACCGCCGTGCCCCACACCTGTCGAAGCAGCGCGAGCAGACCGTGCCCGTCCTCGATCACGGCATCGGGAACGAGTTCGGGATGTGGCGGCTCCCGGTCGGTCCGGGGCGACCGCATGAGGATCGCCGCCTGAGCACCGGCGCGGCGGGCACAGGCGATGTCCCGGTGCACGGTGTCACCCACGAACCAGCATTCGTCGATGGACACGTCGATGGCCCGCGCCGCCAGAAGTGCGAGCTGTGGGTTGGGTTTGCGGGGCCCGGCTTCGTCGCTGTAGAACTCGGCGGCGAACAGCTCGGACAAGCCGGCGGTGTTCAGGTAGTCCCGGTGGGCGGCGCCGCACAGCGTGTTGCTGACCACCGCCAGCCGCAGGCCGGCAGCAGCGGCGGCACGCAGCGCCTCCGGGATGCCCGGGCGGACCTCCCACTCGGCTCGCGAGGTCCAGGCGTACGCCAGTGCGGTCGCCTCCCGCTCGACGGCCGCACGGGCCGCAGGCGGCCATCGTGGCGTCACGAACTCGGCCCATACCCGCGCGTGCGGCAGCTCGACCGGGTCGCCTGTCGTGCCCACCTCGTCACGCCAATGCGCGTACGCGGTCGTGCCCTCGCTCAGGTCGGCGGCGATCTGCGCGTCGGAGACCAGCCCACCCAGGAGGTGCGAGAACCGGTCGACCAGCGCGGGCGGCGCCGGGGGCTGTGGCGGCGCGTCGACCAAGACGCCACCGAAGTCCAGCAGGAGCGCGCGAGGTGAGCGAAGCATGTCGGCAATCCTGCACCAGTACGCACGGGAAGGGGAGGCGAGCACGAGGTCGACCGTTTCGGAGGATGTGGAGCAGGGTCGCCTTGCCTACTCATCGGTGTCGCTGCAAGCTAGGCGTAGGGCACGCCGTAGGGGCACGGTGGGAGGTTCAGTTGGATCATTCGGTCGTCCGCTCGCGACTTGAGGGCCTGGTCGATGACGCGGCGTACCTTCCCGAGCGCGCTCTGGGCGTTCTGGCCACCATTCCGGCGATCGAGGAACAGCTCCGGGGAAGGAATTCCCGAAAGCGTGACTATTCGCTCCGGGACCACACGATCATGGTCTGTTCCCTGTTCGAAAAGTGGTTCAGTGCCGTCCCGCTGCCGCTTGGCCTGCGGCTGCGGGCGCTCCGACTCATGCTGTGCCTTCACGACATCGGTAAGCCCCGCGCTCTGGCCGAGGAGCAGAAGGGCCTGCAGCACGAATACACCCTGGCGGTCTGGTCGGATCTGCGGGACGCGCTGCCGATCAGTGATCGGGAGTGGGCCATCTGCCGAGGGCTCCTGTCCGACGACGCCCTCGGTCTGTACGTGCGGGAGAAGATCTCTCTGGACGAGTCCTGCGACCGGATCACGACCATGGCGTCCGTCGGTGGTCGTGCCGAGCCGGGGCCCTTCGTCGACCTGTTGACCATCTATTACCAGGTCGATGCCGGCGCCTACACGCGCGCGGCGTTCCTGCTCGATCCCGGCGAGTTCATCGAGAAGCCGAAACTTGAGGCGGTGTTCCTCAAGGACGCTGCGGGAGACCTCTGCTTCTCGCCCCAGAAGAACAGGTTCGTCTTCGCAGCGCCCGTCGAAGAACGACACCGGCGGTTGCGTGACCGCCTGAGCGCGGGCACTTCTTGACATCCGGAGGTCGGGAATGGACGACTCGACCAAGAAGCTCATCGCCGACTGGCATCGACGCAGCAGGCAGAGTCAGCGTGTGCAGTACGACACCGGTAACCACTACTCCCGCCTGAACAGCCTGATCGGCGGCACGACGATCGCGCTCTCCGCCGTCGTGAGCACGGGAATCTTCGCAACCCTCGCGGCCGACCCGGCACTCTGGATACGGATCGCGACCGGTGTCCTGAGTCTGTGTTCCGTGGTCCTGTCCAGTCTCCAGACGTTCCTCCGCTTCGAGCAGCGGGCCGATCGCTACCGCGCGGATTCGGCCAGGTACGGCGCCATCCGCCGGGAGTTGGAACAGATCATGGCGATCCCACCCGGACGTGACTCTGATCTGCGGGACGCGCTCGGTGCCATCAAGAAACAAATGGATGACCTGGCCCAGGGTTCGCTGACCATACCTGCCCGTGTGAAGCGTCGGGCAGTCCGGGATCTGTCCGCCAAACCGCGGCAGAACGTCCTGTTCACGCCGTTCGACGAGCGCCGTGCGGCGGAGTCCGATGCGCTCGCGCTCGACACCGGGCCCAAGGAGGTCGGTGCGGGATCGAACTAGGAGGGTGCAGTCGGTGCTTGTCGCGATCGAGGGAATGACCAATGCCGGGAAGTCCACGACCTGCGGGGCCGTCGCCGCGCTCCTGCGTTCCGACGGAGTGCCCTGCGTCGAACTGAAGGATCTCGTGGTCAGAGATCCGATCTCGACGCGGCTGAAGTCGATCACCAACCCGGCCAAGCTCGCGGACGAGCTGGACGCCAACACCGAACTCATGCTGTACGCCGGTCACCTCAGCCGGAAGGCCCACCTCCTGAGCAGGGTCTCCGCCGACGCGCCGGACGCCATCGTCATCGCGGACCGTTGGTCGCTGTCCGTCTCCGCCTTCTTCGTTCACGTGCGGGGCCTGCCGCCGGAGGTCGTGGCAGGGGTCACCGCCTTTGCCAGCAGGGGAATCGAACCGGACGTGACGGTCTTCCTCGATGTCTCGTTGTCGACCACGCTCGAGCGGAGCACACTCAGCCCGTTCAGCCGCAAGGACATCGGGCTGGAGTCCTACTGGACGGCGCTGCGGGCCGGATATCTCGACGGGCTGAAGGAGAGTCCGGGCAGAACAGAGGTCTTTTCCAGTGACCGCGAGGATCCCCGCACGCTCGCCCGCCGCATCGTGCGAGTCGTGCTCTAGGGACCTCAGACGATGACGCGGGGGCCTGTTGTGCGTTCGTTGCCAGAAGTCCAGACGTGCGTGTCGGTCGCGGCCGCCTGCCTGCCCGGTCTGCACGCGACGAAGCTGACCGCGACGGCGATAGATCGTGAACCGTTCCTCCATCCCGGGGTGCGCTCGGTCCGGTCCGTCACCGTCGGAAAGGCCGCGCACGAGATGGCGTCGGCCATCGTCGCGGCCAGCGGCACCCGATTTCGAGGCGGAATCTGCGTGTCGAAGTCCGTGGGCACGCCGATCCCCGGCGTGACCCAACTGGTGGGAGACCATCCCTTCCCGCGCAGCAACAGCCTCACCGCCGGCATCCAACTCCGCTCGTTCCTGACGTCAGGCGCCTACGACCAGCGCGACGTGATCGTGTTCGGCATCTCGGGAGGAGCGTCGGCGCTGGCGGTCCTGCCGCTGCCACCGGTCACTCTCGAAGACCTCACCGAGGTCACCCGGATCCTCGTGCTCTCCGGGGTGGACGTGACCACCGTCAACATGGTCAGGCGGTCGGTGTCCGCCATTCACAACGGCGGGCTCCTGTCGTACTCACTGGGTGCCCGCTGCTGCTCGTACATACTGTGCGACAACGTTCAGGTGGGGCCGGCCGGCGTCGGCTCGGGCATGACGTACCCGTCCGTCACGGATGCCGACGCGGTCGTCGAGATCATGCAGAAGGCCGAGATCCCGAGCAGGTTGACGGCGAACTTCGTCGCCGCGATGGAGTTGCGCAGAAGCAGGTTCGCCGGTCACGCGGAATGCCGGAACACCATGGTCGGCGATCCGGGGCTCGCGGTGCGGCTCTGCGCCGAGGAGGCGGCGCGTCGCGGGTTTCGAACCGACATCATCGGTAGCGCCCTGCAGGGCAGTACGCAGGATGTGGCGGCGCTCTTCGCCCGCCGTCTGGATCTGGCGACCCGCGACGGCGGGCCACCACCCCGGGTCGTGCTGGGCGGCGGCGAAGCCACCGTCAACGTCCGTGGAGGCGGGCGGGGCGGCAGATGTCAGGAACTGGCCTGGCGGGTGGCACGGCAGATCTCGGGCTCCCGCTCGACCTGCTTCGTCGCTCTGGCGACGGACGGCCAGGACTTCGTCGCCGAGGCGATGGGCGCGTGGGTCACCGGCGGGAGCTTCGGCCTGCTGAGCGACCTCGGCTACTCGTGGGAACGGGTCCTGGCCGACAACAACACCTACGAGCCGCTGGCGAGGATGGGGCAGATCATCGAGGCGGCGCTGACCGGCACCAACGTCTGTGACATCTACGCCCTGTTCCGCTGGTAGGCGCACTGCCCACCGAACCCGCACCGACTGATCGGTCCGGCGGCGCGGGCTGCGTACGATGCGGGGCTGGGTTTCCCTCGTCGCGGCGGAGGTATCGGCAGATGGCAGGCCAGCACGAGGGTTACGCCCTCGGTGTCGACCTCGGTACGTCCAACACGGTCGCCGTGCTGCGGTGGCCGGACGGGCGGACCCGTCCGCTGCTGATGGACGGTCAGCCGGTCAGCCCGTCCGCCGTGTACGCCGACCCGGACGGCACCCTGCACGTCGGGACGGACGCCCGGCGGTTGGCGCAGGCCGACCCGGCCCGGTTCGAGGCGAACCCGAAGCGCCGGGTGGACGAGCCGACCGTGCAGCTCGGTGACCGCGCGTACGCTCCGGCGGAGCTGCTCGCCGCGGTGCTGACGGCGGTCGGTCGGGCCGCGGTGGACGCCGTCGGCTTCCTGCCGCCGGCCGTGCTCACCTGCCCCGCGGCCTGGGACGACACGCGCCGGCAGGTGCTCGCCGACGCGCTGCTGCGGGCGGGCTGGCCGCAGGCGGCCGAGCACACCCTCGCCGGGCCGACGCCGCCGGGCACCCGGCTGCTGCGCGAGCCGGTGGCTGCCGCCCGCTACTACACGCAGGTGCTGCACCGGCCGGTGCCGGTCGGCGGCGCGATCGCGGTGTTCGACTTCGGCGGTGGAACGCTCGACGTCGCGGTGCTGCGCAACGAGGGCGCCGACCCGTGGGGTGACTCCGGCTTCCGCGTGGTCGCCGACGGTGGCCTGCCCGACCTGGGTGGTCTCGATCTGGACGCGGCGCTGGTGCAGCGGGTGGGCGAGCTGCTCGGCGAGCGGCACGCCCGGCGGTGGGCCCGGCTGGTCCGGCCGTCGGATCCGGCGCAGCGTCGCGACCAGGTCCGGCTGTGGGACGAGGTGCGCGGCGCGAAGGAGACGCTGTCGCGCTCGGCCGTGGCCCCGGTCGCGGTGCCGGGGGTGGCCGAGGCGGTGCGGTTGACGCGGGAGGACGTCGAGCGGGTGGTCGCGCCGCTGCTGCGCCGGGCGGTGCAGCGGGCCCGGGAGGTCATCGCCGCGGCCGGGCTCCGCCCCGACCAGCTCGCCGGGCTGTTCCTGGTGGGCGGCTCCTCGCGGATCCCGCTGGTCGCCCGGATGCTGCACGCCGAGCTGGGAGTGGCGCCGACGGTGCTGGACCAGCCGGAGCTGCCGGTGGCCGAGGGCGCGCTGACGGACCTTCCGCTGCGCCGAGCGCTGCCGGCGTACGCGGGACCGCAGGCCGCCCCGACCGCGCTGCCCGTACCGCCTCCGGCGGGCCCGCCGGCGCCGGCTCTCGCAGGCCCGTCCACGCCGGCTGCGGCGTCGACCGCGC
>NZ_JBEXIA010000075.1:0-8589 GCF_040608335.1 Micromonospora sp. NPDC005194
CCGCTGGCCGCGCCGCCGGCGCAGGTGCCGGTCGGGCTGCCCCGGCAGCTGACCCGGTTCGCCGCCGTCGGGGTGGCCAGCACGCTGGCGTACCTGCTGCTCTTCGTGGCCACCCGGGGTGCGCTCGGGGCGCAGCCGGCGAACCTGCTGGCCCTGCTGGTGACGGCGGTGGCGAACACGGCCGCGAACCGGCGGCTGACGTTCGGCATCACCGGCAGCCGGCACGCCGGTCGCCACCACGCGCAGGGGCTGCTGGCGTTCGCGCTCGGCCTGGCGCTGACCAGCGGGGCGCTGGCGGTGCTGCACGCTCTCGTCGCCGTGCCCGCCCGGCCGGTGGAGCTGGCCGTCCTGGTGGCCGCGAACCTGGCCGCGACCGTGCTGCGCTTCGTGCTGCTGCGCCTCGGCATGCACCACCGGCGGGGCTGAGACAGCCGCCGGTCAGCCGCCCAGCACGTCCGCGAGGACCTCGACGACGCGTCGCGCGTGGCGCCCGTCGGGGTCCTCGTCGGCGTTCGGGTGTCCAGCGCAGCTTCGCAGCGTACCGACGAGGGCCGCTTCCTGTGGCCGGGCTGGGAGTCCTCCGATGTCGCCGCGACGGCGCAGACGAGCAGCGTACGGTGATGGACAAGTCCGGCTTTCTGGGTTAAAAGCCTCACCGCTGCATCCCCGGGACGCCGGTGTCGAGACGGGCGAGGGGAAGGAGCGGTCGGTGATCCATCTGGCCTACCTGGACGCGGGATCCGGCAGCCTGATCGTGCAGGCCGTCGTCGGCGGGGTGGCCGGCGCCGCGGTCGCCGCCAAGCTCTACTGGCGACGGCTGGTCGACCGGTTCCGTCGGCAGCCCACCGACCAGCGGTAGCGGTCGCCGCGACGATGACGACCTCACCCACCGGGGTACGCCCCGAGCCCGCCTCCTTCCGCGACCCCGCCAACCGGGTGTTCCACGTCGGCGACGAGGTGCTGCGCGGGCTCGACGCCCAGGCCGCCGAGCACTGGCGGACCCTCGCGGCCAGCCCGTTCTTTCCCACGCTCGTCTCGGCGGGCAAGGTCTGCGCCACCGAGGACGCCCCGCCGGCGCTGGTGCCCGCTGCGGCCGGCACCCCGTGGGCGGCGGTGCTGCGCCACGAGCGCATCCCGTTCGTCTCCCACCCGTACGAGTGGTCCTTCGGCATGCTGCGCGACGCCGCGCTGCTGCACCTGGAGATCCTGCGTACCGCCCTCGCCAACGGCTTCACCACCAAGGACGGCTCCGCCTACAACCTGCAGTGGCGCGGCGCGAAGCCGGTCTTCATCGACATCGGCTCCTTCGAGCCGCTGCGCGACGGGGAGCCGTGGGCGGGCTACCGGCAGTTCTGCCAGACCGTGCTCTACCCGCTGCTGCTCACCGCCCACCTGGGCGTGGACTTCCAGCCCTGGCTGCGCGCCCAGGTCGACGGCATCGAGGCCGACCAGTTGCGCCCCCTCTTCGGCGGCGCCCGCCGGCTGCGCCCCGGCGTCCTGGCCCACCTGCACCTGCACGGCGCCATGCAGCAACGCAACGCCGACGCCAGCACCAGCGACGTCAAGGCCCAACTGCGCGCCGCCGGCTACTCCCGGGACCTGCAGGCGGCCACCGTACGCGGCATCGAGAAGCTCGTCCGCCGGCTGGAGCACCGTCCGTCGCGCAGCCACTGGTCGGACTACCAGCGCACCTGCGGCTACTCGGCCCGCGACCGGGTCGCCAAGGAGCAGTTCGTGGTCACCGCGGTGGCCGCCGCCGCCCGCCCGCGCCTGGTGCTCGACCTGGGCGCCAACGACGGCCGGTACGCCCGACTGGCCGCCGGGCACGCCGACTACGTGGTCGCCGTCGAGCAGGACCCGGCCGTGGTCGACGAGCTGTACCGGGCGCTGCGCTCCGAGGGCCAGCAACGGATCCTGCCGCTGGTGGTCGACCTGGCCGACCCGTCGCCCGGTGGCGGCTGGCGCGGCGTCGAGCGCGCCGGCTTCGCGCAGCGGGCGTCGGCGGACGTCGTGCTCGCCCTGGCCCTGGTGCACCACCTGGCGATCGGCCGCAACGTGCCGCTGCCGGAGGTCGTCGACTGGCTGGCCGGGCTGAGCGCGCCCGGCGGCACCGTGGTGGTGGAGTTCATCCACCCGGACGACCCGATGGCCACTCGGCTGCTGGCCAACAAGCCCGACGGCCTCTTCCCGGACTACCGGCGCGACACCTTCGAACGGCTCCTCGCGGCCCGGGGCCGGATCACCGACCGACTGGAACTGCCCTCGGGCACCCGCACGCTCTACCGGGCGGTGATGGGTGGCTGAACCGGCAGTCGCCGACCCGCCGGGACCCGTCGCCGGCCCGCCGACGCCCGGCCGCTGGGACCGGGGCTGGCGCGGCGAGCTGGGCCGGCTGCTGGAGATCGTGGCGCTGGTCGGGCTGGTCGTCACCCAGCCGCTGCTGGACATACTCGGCCGCAGCCCCGACTTCTTCCTCTTCCACCGCGCCGACCCCGGCCAGATCCTGCTGCTGGTCGCCCTGGTGGCCCTCGCGCCCACCGTGCCCGTGGCGCTGCTCGGCGCACTGAGCCGACTGGCCGGCCGCACCGCCCGCGCGCTCACCCACACGACGCTGGTCGGGCTGCTGCTCGCCGCCCTCGCCGTGCAGGTGGGCCGGCACACGACGCCGCTTCGGGGCGTACCCCTGCTGGTGCTTGCCGGTCTGGCCGGTCTGGGCGGCGCGGCCGCGCACCGGCGGTGGCGGTCGCCGGGCAAGGCGATGCGACTGGCCGCCGCCGGGCCGGTGGCCTTCGTGGCGCTGTTCCTGTTCGTCTCGCCCACCTCGGCGGTCGTGCTGCCACGCGGCGGCGACGGCGGCGCGGTCGGCACCGCGCAGGGCGTGGCCGTGCACCCGCCGGTGGTCATGCTGATCCTCGACGAGCTGCCGCTGGTCAGCCTGCTCGGCGGCGACGGCCGGATCGACGCGGCGCGGTTCCCGCACTTCGCCGAGCTGGCCGAAGGCTCGACCTGGTACCGCAACGCCACCGGGGTCAGCGGCTGGACGCCGAACGCGCTGCCGGCGATGCTCACCGGCCGCTACCCGGCGCGGGCGGTCGCGCCGCACTACTCGCAGTACCCGGACAACCTCTTCACCGCCTTCGGCGGCCTGTACGACATCCAGGCCCAGGAGAGCATCACCCGGCTCTGCCCACCCAGCCGGTGCGAGCAGCCCGTCACCCCCGAACAGGGCCTCGGTGTGCTGGTCCGGGAGACCGGCAAGCTGCTCGGCCAGGTCGCCGGGCCGACGAACACCCGCGTTGACCCGGAGGACTCCTACCGGGAGCAGACCCGCGTCGAGGCCGGCCTGGACGCCGCCGAGCCGGTCCCGGCCGACCCGAAGTTCCGCTGGGACAGCCTCGACGACAACCAGCCGGCCCGGTTCACCAGCTTCCTGGCCGGGCTGAAGCCGCAACCCCGACCCGCCCTGCACTTCCTGCACCTGCTGATGCCGCACTCCCCGTGGGCGTACCTGCCGTCTGGCGTCCGCTACGACGCCCCGGAGGACCTGCCCAACGACGGCACGGGCTGGGTCGAGCTGGCCCGCCAGCGTCACCTCGCCCAACTCGGCTACACCGACCGGCTGATCGGGGAGACCCTGCGGACGCTGCGCGCCAGCGGCCTCTACGACCAGGCCCTCGTCGTCGTCACCGCCGACCACGGGGTGAGCTTCCATCCGGGCGCGCAGGGCCGGGGCATGGACGCCATCAAGGCCGCCGCCGGTGAGGTCGCCTGGGTGCCCATGTTCGTCAAGGAGCCCGGGCAGCAGACCGGCCGGGTGGACGACCGCAACTGGGAACACGTCGACCTGCTGCCCACCGTCGCCGACGAAGCCGGCATCCGCCTGCCCTGGCACGTCGACGGCCGCTCCGCCCGGCAGGCTCCCCGCGCCGACGTCACGAAACACTTCTACGACACCCCCGGCGAGGCGGTCACCTTCCCCGGCGGGGTGCCCACCGCGCCGCCGCTGCCGACACCGCACCCCCTGGTGGGCACCGAGGTCCGCGCCGGCCCGCCCGGGGGCAGCGCCCAGGTCGCCGACCTGGCCGCCTTCCGGGCGACCGACCCGGACACCGGCACCCTCCCGGCGCTGGTCTGGGGTGACGTGCCGGACGCGATACCGGACGGCACGCTGCTGGCCGTCGCCGTCAACGGCCGGATCGGCGCGGTGGTCCCGGTGGTGCCGGCCGACCCGGGCGGCCGCCGCTTCGCCGCGCTGCTCACCGACGACCGGCTGTTCCGCGCCGGGACGAATCAGCTCGACGTCTACCAGGTCGCGGCGGACGGTACGCTACGGCGCCTCACGTTGTCCTGATCTCCTGTCCTCCGCTGGCGGGAGGGCGGGTTTCCCGGCTGCCCAGTCGGGAATCGGGTGACGCATACCTCACCGCCGAACCACGGCGGGCAGTGTCCCCCGAGCCGCAATTACGGTAGAAGCGAAGGCAATTCAACGTAGATCTGCCGGCGAAGCGAGGAACCACATGACGGAAGTCAAGCTCGATCACCCCGGCGGGCAGCTGTCGATGCCGGTACATCCCGCGGTCGAGGGCCCCGCTGGCATCGGGGTGAGCAAGCTGCTGAAGGAAACCGGGATGACGACGTACGACCCCGGTTTCGTCAACACCGCAGCGGCCTCATCCGCGATCACCTACATCGATGGCGACGCGGGGATCCTGCGTTACCGGGGATACCCGATCGAGCAGCTGGCCGAGAAGTCCTCCTTCCTGGAGGTCTCGTACCTGCTCATCTACGGTGAGCTGCCCACCGAGCAGCAGCTGACCGAGTTCACCGAGTGGATCCGGCGGCACTCGCTGCTGCACGAGGAGATGCGCCGCTTCTTCGACGGCTTCCCCCGCGACGCGCACCCGATGGCGGTGCTGTCGTCGGCGGTGAGCGCCCTGTCGACCTTCTACCAGGACAGCCTGGACCCGTTCGACTCCGAGCACGTGGAGATCTCCACGGTCCGGCTCATGGCGAAGGTCCCCACCATCGCCTCGTACGCGTACAAGAAGTCCATCGGGCAGCCGCTGCTCTACCCGGACAACTCCCTGGGGTACGTGGACAACCTGCTGCGCATGACCTTCGGCGTACCGGCGGAGCCGTACGTGGTCGACCCGGTGATGTCGAAGGTGCTGGACATGCTCTTCGTCCTGCACGCCGACCACGAGCAGAACTGCTCCACGTCGACCGTCCGGCTGGTCGGCTCCAGCAACGCCAACCTGTTCGCCTCCGTCTCGGCGGGCGTGAACGCGCTGTTCGGCCCGCTGCACGGCGGCGCCAACCAGGCGGTGCTGGAGATGCTCCAGCAGATCCACGCCGGCGACGGCGACGTCCGGTCCTTCGTCCGCAAGGTCAAGGACAAGCAGGACGGCGTCAAGCTCATGGGCTTCGGCCACCGGGTCTACAAGAACTACGACCCGCGGGCGGCGATCGTCAAGAAGGCCGCGCAGGACGTGCTGGGCCGGATGGCCAAGCCGGACCCGCTGCTGGACATCGCCATGGAGCTGGAGGAGATGGCGCTCGCCGACGACTTCTTCGTCTCCCGCCGGCTCTACCCGAACGTGGACTTCTACACCGGCCTGATCTACAAGGCCATGGGCTTCCCCACGAAGATGTTCACGGTGCTGTTCGCGCTCGGCCGGCTGCCCGGCTGGATCGCCCAGTGGCGCGAGATGATCAACGACCCGGAGACCAAGATCGGCCGTCCGCGGCAGGTCTACGTCGGTGCCGCCGAGCGGGACTACCTCCCCTTCGCCGAGCGCTGACCTCCGCTCTCGCACCACCCGCACCACCCGCATCACCCGCAGGCCGCCGACCCGATCCGGGCCGGCGGCCTGCGCCGTACCCACCCGCCCTCTCGCGTGGCGGCCCGGGCGCTTCGGCCGGATCTTTCGGCTCGGCGGTCCGTGGGGCTTACGTTCACCCTCTCGCTTGTGATCGGGTTCTACTTCCGCCGGACCTCGCGGCTGGTCCGTGGGGCCTCCGCCGGACCTCGGGCTGGTCCGTGGGGCCTCCGCTGGGCCTCGCGGCTGGTCCGTGGGGCTTCGCTGGGCCTCGCGGCTTGGCGCTCTGCGGCCCGTCCGCTGGGCCTTCCGGCTTGCGGGCCGGCCGATCTGCCCCGGCCGGTGGCCCTCCGGGCCGTACCCCGAGTCCCTGGTTCGGCCCCTGTCGAGCTGCCCCACATATGGGGCGGGCCGGGGCGGGCCGGGGCGGGCCGAGGCGGGGCGTGGCGGGCCGGGGCGTGGCGTGGCGGGGGCGTGACGGGCTTCAAGCGCCTGATCTCCGGCCTGCCCCGCTGACGGATGGCCTCGCGGATTGGTTGGGCTGGACTCACCAATGGTCGGCTCCAGGTCGCCGATATCGCGGTATCAACAGCGCCGGAACACCACAAGGTCGGCGAACTGGAGTCGATCAAGGGGCGGTCCGGGCCCCGGGGCTCCTCGGGTGATGCTGATCCGCGCTTCGGTGACGCTGATCCGCGCTTCCGTGATGCTGATCCGCGCTTCGGCGACGTTCATCGGCGCTTTGGCGATGCTGATCCGCGATTCTCGCTTCCGGCGGCCCGCCCCATATCTGGGGCAGCTCGACAGGGGATGAACAAGGGACCCAGGGGGCCGGGGGACACCGGGCCCGAGGCGGCGCGGGGTGTGGGGCGCGTCGGACGTTGGGTTCAGAAGGCGGAGATGTCCCGGGCTCGCTCGCTGCGGCTCAGCGCGCCGATCAGCGCGGACTGGCCGTGCCGGCGGACGGCTAGGCGGACCAGCAGGTCGCGTACGGGGTCGAAGACCTCCGCCGGGAACTCCGGCGTGGGCACGCCGACGCTGACCGCGAGGTCGTCGGAGTGCACGACGATCTCCAGTTGACGCGTGAGCAGGAAGTCGGCGCGGCGCAGGGCCCAGCCCTGCCACGGGATCGGCACGACGTCGACGGCGGCTCCCCGCGACAGCAGGTCGCTGACCTTCGCCAGCGCCTCGCCGGAGCGGGCGTACAGGTCCGCCGGGCCGTGCAGCGCGTCGGCTTCGTCCGAGCCCGCGGCGACCGCGTCGGCGTCCGGAGTGCCCTCGGTGACCCAGGCGGCCCGCTCGTAGTGGCTGTCCGCCGACTTCAGCGTGGGCAGGTCGGCGGGCGTCGGCAGCAGCTCCGCGGCCCGTACGGCCTGCCGCCCGAGGTGGCACGCCAGGGCGCCCACGGACAGGTGCGGCAGGACGCTCGGGTTCGACCACTGCGCGGACACCTCGGGGCGCCGGATCAGGTCCAGCGCCATGGAGGCGGCGACCGGAAAGGCGGAATCAAGGGCGTCAACAGGACGAGACATCCGCACATTCTGGCAGGCCCGACCGACCTCCGCCGTGATCGACTCGGCCTGGCGGCCGGCGCTGAGCAGCGAAGCCCGGTCACTGCAATGTGATCGACTCGACTTCCAGGAAGTCGCGGTATTCCCGGCACCGGGACACCCCGACTTCAAGGAACCCGAGTCGATCAAGCGCAAGCGGGCCGGAACAGCCCGACCGTCAGCGCAGGCCGGCGGCGGCGAGCAGGTTGCCCTCGGGCAGCGCTGGGAGGGCCCGGCCCTGGGACATGCGCTGCTCGGCGCGTTCCGCCGTGAACGCGGCGTCGTTGGCGATGGCGGCGGCGTAGCTGGCGGCGGTGCGCTGGGCGATGGCCGACCAGCCGTACTGGTCGTGGACCATCCGGCGGGCGCGGCGGGCCATGGCACGGGCCCGCTCGCGGTCGGACAGCAGCGCGTCGACGGCGTCGGCGAGCCCGTCCGGGTCGTGCGGGCGGAACGTCATCCCGGTCGCTCCCGGCTCCACGATCTCGGCGAGACCGCCGGTGGCGGCGACGGCCAGGGGCGCTCCGGCGGCGGCGCCCTCCAGGGCCACCATGCCGAACGGCTCGTAGATGCTCGGCACCGCGAAGCAGTCGGACGCCGCCATCAGCGCCGGCAGGTCATTGCCGCCCAGGAAGCCCGGCATGGTGACCATGCCGCCCAGGCCGCGGCGGTGCACCTCGGCCTCCAACTCGGCGCGGTACGGGCCGTCGCCGGCGATCACCGCGCGCAGCCCGGGGTGCCGCTCGCGCAGCCGGGGGAGGGCGGCGATCAGGTGCTGCACGCCCTTCTCGTAGACCAGCCGGCCGGCGAAGGTGACCAGTGGGCCGTCCCCCGCGAACCGGGCCCGCGCCGCGGCCACGTCCCGCGCCGGCACCTTCCAGCGGTGCGACTCGACGCCGTTGGCGACCACGTCGACGCGTCCGGCCGGTACGCCGAACAGCGCGCCCACCTCGTCGCGCATGTAGCCGGAGCAGACGATCACCCGACCGGACTCGCTGCTGAGCCACTGCTCGACACCGTGGATGGTGCGGTTCATCTCCTCGGGCAGCCAGCCCTGGTGCCGGCCCGCCTCGGTCGCGTGGATGGTGCTGACGAGGGGGATGTCCAGGTGGTCGCGCAACGTCATCGCGGTGTGGGCGACGAGCCAGTCGTGGGCGTGGATGACGTCGTAGCTGCCGGCCTGGGTGGCGCGTAGGGCGGTGCGGGTGAGGGTGTGGTTG
>NZ_JBEXIA010000076.1:0-8171 GCF_040608335.1 Micromonospora sp. NPDC005194
GTGCCGGTGCGGGAGCGGCCCAGCCCGTGGCGGCTCGGCCCGGAGCAGGCCGACCTGGCCGCCGAGTGGTTCCGCGGCTGGCTGGGCGCGGCCTGCGAGCAACGCCCGGAACTGGCCGGCGCAACCGGGGCGTACGCCCAGCGCCGGCTGGCCGACGCCGCCGCCGGCCGGCTCGGCGTGCTGGTCGAGCACCTGGACCTTCTGGCCGGTGGATGAACCGTCGACGCCCTGGGTACGTGCACTAGAGGGAGTGGACGATCTTCAGGGAGGACCGGCGTCTATGGTGTGGGCCTGGGCACGAGTGGTCGGCGGGGTGGGCCTGCTCGCCGCCCTGCTGTGGCAGGTGGGCGGCGGCCCGTTCCTCGCCGGCGTACGGCTGATCAACGCGCCGGCGCTGGCCGCTGCCCTGCTCATCGGCGTGCTCACCACGGTCTGCGCGGCCTGGCGGTGGAGCCTCGTCGCCGGTGGCCTCGGCGTACGACTGCCGCTGGCGACCGCGGTGGCGCACTGCTACCGGGCGGTGTTCCTCAACGCCACGCTGCCCGGCGGGGTGCTCGGGGACGTGCACCGGGCGGTACGCCACGGCCGCGACGCCGGCGACGTCAGCCGGGGCATCCGGGCGGTGGTCTGGGAGCGTACCGCCGGCCAGGTGGTCCTGGTGGGTGTCGCGCTGGTGGTGCTGGCGGCGTTTCCGTCGCCGGTGCGGCCGTACCTGCCGGCCGCCGCCGCCCTGCTGCTCGCGGGCGGGCTGGCCGTCGTGCTGCTGGCGCGGCGCCTGCCCGGCGGCGGCCGGTCCCGGTGGGCCCGAGGCGTACGCACCGCCGTGGCGGACGTGCGGTCCGGGCTGCTGGCCCGGCGTACCTGGCTCGGCGTGCTGGTCGCCTCCGCCGTGATGGTCGCCGGGCACCTGGCCACCTTCCTGGTGGCGGCACGGACCGCCGGTTCGGACGCTCCGCTGACACGGCTGCTGCCGCTGACGCTGCTGGCCCTGCTCGCCATGGGTCTGCCCCTGAACGTCGCCGGGTTCGGACCCCGCGAGGGGGTGGCCGCGTGGGTGTTCGGCGCGGCCGGACTCAGCGCGGCCGAAGGTGTCGCCACCGCCACCGTCTACGGTGCCCTCGTGCTGGTGGCCAGCCTGCCCGGCGCGGCCGTGCTGCTCGCCCGGCGGGCCCGCAATCCCGCCACCGCTCGGGAAGCTGCCTCCGGCGGCGGCTGTTGAGTGGTGGTGAGACGGTACGCGTCGCCGCCTGTTGGCGGCGCCGGACAAAGGAGTCCCATGCCCGAAGCACTGCCGGTCGCCACGGTCCGTACGCAGGTCACGGTGCCGCTGGCGTTTCCCGACGGCTACACCACCACCGTCCGGGTGTTCACGTTCAAGGGCCTCATCGACGGTCGGGAGCACCTCGCTCTCGGCCTGGGTGACTGGGCCGGGGCGCTGGACCGGCTCGCCGCCGGTGGCGAGCCGCCGCTGGTCCGCCCGCACAGCGAGTGCCTCACCGGTGACGTGTTCGGCAGCCAGCGCTGCGACTGCGGGCCGCAGCTGCGCGAGGCGGTGCAGCGGATCGCCGAGACCGGCGGGTTCCTGCTCTACCTGCGCCAGGAGGGCCGGGGCATCGGCCTGTACGCCAAGCTCGACGCGTACGCCCTGCAGGATGCCGGGCTGGACACCTACCAGGCCAACGTGGCGCTGGGCCGGGGCGAGGACGAGCGCGACTACAGCGCCGCCGCGCAGATGCTGGCCACCCTCGGCGTGCCGCGCGTGCGCCTGCTCAGCAGCAACCCGGACAAGGCCGAGCAGTTGACCCGGCTCGGCGTGGACGTCGTCGAACGCGTCCCCACCAGCATCTTCCTCTCCCCGGCCAACGCCGAGTACCTCGCGGCGAAGGCCGCCAAGGCGGCGCAGACCGAGGCGGCGGAGACCGAGGCGGCGCAGACCGAGGCGGCGCAGACCGAGGCGGCGCAGACCGAGGCGGCGGAGACCGAGGCGGCGGAGGCGCCGGCGGGCCGTACCCCTGACCGGCCCGTCTCCCGATGATCAGCCGGCCGTACGTGCTGCTGAGCTGCGCCGCCTCCCTCGACGGGTACATCGACGACGCCTCCGACCAGCGGCTGCTGCTGTCCAACGAGGACGACCTGGACCGCGTCGACGCGGTACGGGCCAGCTGCGACGCGATCCTGGTCGGCGCCGCCACGGTCCGCCGTGACGACCCGCGCCTGCTGGTGCGCTCCGCCGGGCGCCGGGCCGAGCGGGTGGCGTGCGGGCGGCCCGCCTCGCCCACCAAGGTGACCCTGACCGCCCGGGGGGATCTCGATCCGACCGCCCGGTTCTTCACCGCGGGCGATCCCGACCGGCTGGTCTACTGCGCCAGCGGTGTGCTGGACAAGACCCGCGAGCGGGTCGGTCGGCTGGCCACCGTGGTGGACGGGGGCGAGCCGGTCGACCCGGGGTGGGTCCTCGCCGACCTGGCGGCGCGGGGTGTGCGGCGGCTGATGGTGGAGGGCGGCGGGACGGTGCACGCGCAGTTCCTCACGGCCGGCCTCGCCGACGAGCTGCACCTGGTGGTCGCCCCGTTCTTCGTCGGCGACCGCCGGGCGCCCCGGTTCGTCGGCGAGGGAAGCTTCCCCTGGCACGCGGATCGCCGCGCCCGCCTGGCCGAGGCCCGCCAGATCGGCGACGTGGTGCTGCTGCGCTACGCGCTCTCCGACCGCTTCGGCGAGTCCTGACGCCCGCCGCTCAGCCCAACGTGGCCGGCACAGCGAAGGCGCGCAGCACCGCCGGGTCCTGGAAGACCACGTTGTGCGCCACCCTGGCCGACACGACGGTCAGCACCTGCACCGTGTGCAGGCGGTACCCCGGGCCGTCCTGCCGACAGTACGCGGCGAGGGTCGGCTGACCGTTCGCCGCCGTCGGCAGCACCCGCCAGTCCCGGCCCCGCAGGGCGAAAACCCGGGACATGAACCGGCCGTACGCCGCCCGGCCCGAGTACCAGAGGGGGACCGGCGGCATCTCCAACACCGCCGTGTCGGTGAGCAGGTCGACCAGCGCGGGCACGTCGGCGGCCTCGAACGCCCGCACGTACCGGTCCACCGTGGCGCGTGCCTCGGGATCGTCGGCCTCCCGCACGGCGTCGTCGCGCAGTCCGGTGTCGGCCAGCCCGGCGCGTGCCCGCTGCAGGGCGCTGTTGACGCCGGCGACCGAGGTGCCCAGCTGCCCCGCCACCTCGGCGGCGCTGAACCGCAGCACGTCGCGCAGGATCAGCACCGCGCGCTGCCGCGGCGGCAGCAGCTGCAGGGCCGCCACCAGCGCCAACCGCAGGCTGCTACGCCGCTGCACCACCATCTGGGGGTCATCGGTGCCGGTGAGCCGGGCGTCCGGCAGCGGCTGGAGCCAGGGCACGTCCATGCGCGGAGTCAGCGGGGCGTCCGGGTCCTCGCTGGCCGGGCCGAGACCGGTCGGCAGCGGTCGTCGTCGGCGGCCCTCCAGCGCGGTCAGGCAGGCGTTGGTGGCGATCGCGTAGAGCCAGGTACGCGGCGTGGCCCGGGCGGCGTCGTAGCGGTCCCGCGCCCGCCAGGCCCTCAGCATCGTCTCCTGGACGACATCCTCGGCCTCGTCGACGGCGCCCAGCATCCGGTAGCAGTGCGCCAGCAGTTCCGGTCGCAGCCCGGCCGTCGTCGTCACGAAACCGTCGCCCGCCAGCACATCCATGCGCCACCTCCACCGGCAGCATGCCAGCGCGGCACGCTCCCCGCCCAGCTGCAGGCGCGGTGAGAAATGCCCACCGCCGGCAGCGATGAGTTCACTGCCGCTCGCCGGTATCCCCCGGTGAGACGTGCCGTCGGCCCGCGCCCCCGTTGGTGCGGCGCGGCACGTCCCGCGGCGTCGGATCGACGGCGCCACCGACAGAGAGGTCACCCGCATGAGCAACACCTCGCTCGCCCCGAAAGGCGACGCGCCAACCGCCACCGATGCCATCCTCGACCTGTTCCGGCGCCTCTACGCCGCCTGGGGCGACAACGACGCGGACGCCTTCGCTGCCCTCTACCGCCCGGACGCCACAGTGGTCATGCCCGGTGTGCTGCACCAGGGCCGCGAGGCGGTGCGGGCGCACATGGCCGCCGGGTTCGCCGGACCGCTGAAGGGATCCCGTGGGGTCGACGAGCCACTGGACATCCGAGTGCTCGGAGAGACCGCGATCGTCGTGAGCGCTGCCGGCATCCTGATGGCCGGTGAGGACGAGCTGCCGACGGAGCGGCGTCGGCACGCCACCTGGGTCCTGCACCGCACGGACGGCGCCTGGGCCGTCGCGGCGTACGCCAACGCGCCGGCGGCCTGACCACTGCGGGCGCCCGACCGGCAGGCCGGGCGCCCGGGGCCGTCAGCGCCGGGCGCGGGACGCCGAACCGCGCCGGCCCAACGCCGCGCGCAGGCCGTACGTCGCGCCGCTGAGCAGGAAGAGCGCCGCGCTGAGCACCAACCAGCGCACCAGGTACGGCCGCTGGGTCAGGCCGGAGGCCGCCTCGTGGGTGGTCTCGCCCCACCGCAGGATGCCGGGGGAGAAGACCACGAACAGCAGCGCCGTGCCGAGCGCCGGCACCCGCAGGTGGTTGAGCAGCGTGACACGATCGCGTACCACCGCGCGCAGCACCCGGTCGGCGCTCGCGTACACCGGGAACAGCACCAGGTCGTGGGCGATGACCGCGCCGACGAACCAGAGCAGCATCCGGCTGAACGTCGCCTCCTGCGCCAGCCGCAGCGCCACCCAGCCGGCGAGCACGATGGCCGCCGTCACCAGGACGAAATGCCACGGCGCGGCGCCGTAGGCGGCCCGCAACCGCCCGGCCCGCCCAGCCGTCGGCCCGGCCCGTCCGCCGGTCGGCCCGGCTCGCTCAGCCATCGGCCTGACCCCGGAAGTCGATCTCGGTGACCCACTTCGTGCAGTGCACCCCGGGCAGGGCCGGCACGATGACCCGAGCCGGGTAGCCGTGGTCGGGGGCGAGGTCGACGCCGTTGACCCGCAGAGCGAGCAGCGAATCCGGATTGAGGACCTGGTTGGCGGCGAGCACCGCCGTGCGGAACAGCCCGGCCTGCTCCAGCGACGACACGCGCGCCGAGGCCGGGTCCGCGACCCCGGCGAGCGCGGCCAGGTCACGAAGACGGACGCCGGTCCAGGTCTGCCGGGTGGACCAGCCCTCCACGCAGGAGATGGGTAGGGCGGCGGTGTGCTGCGCCATGGCCAGCAGGCCGGGCCGGTCCAGGGTCACGGTCCGGCCGCCGCCGCGCAGCATCAGCCGCCAGCTCGCGTCGGTCTGCTCGGGGCGTACGCCGGCGGCGGCGACGGTGCGGTTGACCGGGAAGCCGTTCGGCCCGGTGCCGGGCTGTCGTCCGCGGGGCAGCAGCAGCGCGGTGCGCCGCAGCGGGCCGTCCAGGCTCTGCCCGATGGTGAGGACGGCCAGCAGCAGCGCCCCGCCGCCGACCAGGCCGACCGCGCCGCGCCGGCTGACCGTGGCCGGCCCGGGTTCGGCGGCGACCAGGCCGTCCGGGTCGGGCGGCTCGGGTCGTGTCGCGGCGCGCGGGGTACGCAGTTCCGCGCCCAGCGGGCGGGACCGCAGCGCGGTCACCAGCCGGGGAAACTTGATGATCACGTGCGCCACGAAGGCGCCGGTGAAGATCCAGGCCCCGAAGTAGTGGGCGGTGTAGAAGTCGAAGCCGAACACGTACGAGTACTGGATGTTGAGCAGGCCGGTGGCGATCTGGAACAGGATCCCGCCGACCAGCAGCAGCAGGGTCAGTCGTTCCAGCACCTGGGCCAGGGAGCGGGCCGGCGGCCAGTCGAACAGCTTCGGCAGCACCGACCACAGCTTGCCCAGCACCACGGGGACGAGCACGATGCCGAGCGTCACGTGCAGCCCCTGGGTGACCCGGAACAGCCAGGACGGCCGGGTCGGCCAGTCGAAGGCGGGCAGCCGCAGCCAGCCCACGTTCGCCGGGAACGCCTGGTCGAACTGCGGGCTGTAGGCGGCGTAGTCGAGCAGCCCGGTGATGATCACCAGTGGTAGCGCCACCAGCAGCACCGACCCGTAGACGGCGGTGAGCCAGGGGCCGCGCAACGGGCTGCGCCAGCTCCGTTTGACGGCGTCCCCACCCGGTGGGCCGTGCTGGGCCAGCCCGCGCCAGAGCCGGCGCGGAGCGCCGTAGCCGTCCGCGTCCGTTGCCCGGGTTTCGCTGCCGCTCGGGCCGGGTCTGCTAACCGGCACCCGCTGCCCCTTCCTCGCCGTCACGCGCCGTTGTCGTCCACACCGGTCGGCCCGGCCGGGCGCGTGGGCCGGTGGCGGGCACTGCCGGCAGGTTAGACCGCAGGGGTACGGCCCGGCCGGGTTTACCGCATTACCGAACGCTTACCGGGGCGTCGGCGCCCGCCGAGCTGTTGCGAACTCCTTACGGGTCCGCCGAACCGGCCCGCCGGGCGTCCCGTCCGCCCTACCGTGACCGGCATGCGCGTACTGGTCACCGGCGCGGCCGGGTTCATCGGGTCGCAGGTCGTCGACCTGCTCGTGGAGCAGGGCCACGAGGTGGTGGCGCTGGACGCGCTGCTGCCCCAGGCACACGGCGGCGAGCTGCCCGCCTGGTCACGCGGGCACCAGGTGGTCCGCGGCGACGTCCGGGACGGCCCTCTGCTGGACCGGCTGCTGACCGGCGTGGACGCGGTCTGTCACCAGGCGGCGATGGTCGGCCACGGCCTCGATCCGTCGGACGCCCCCGACTACGTCACGCACAACGACTACGGCACGGCGGTGCTGCTGGCGGCGCTGCACCGGGCGGGGATCGGTCGGTTGGTGCTGGCCAGCTCGATGGTGGTCTACGGGGAGGGGCGCTACGCCTGCCCCGAGCACGCCACGGTGCGCCCCGCGCCCCGCCGGCCCGAGGACGTGACGGCCGGCCGGTACGACCCGACCTGCCCACACTGCGGCCGCGGACTCGATCCGGTGCTCGTGCCGGAGGACGCGCCGTTGGAACCCCGCAGCACGTACGCCGCGAGCAAGCTCGCCCAGGAGCACCTGGCCGCCGCCTGGGCCCGGCAGACCGGCGGCGCCGTGTGGGCGCTGCGGTACCACAACGTCTACGGCCCCCGGATGCCCCGCGACACCCCGTACGCCGGAGTGGCATCGATCTTCCGGTCGGCGCTGGCGGCCGGCGTGGCGCCGCGGGTGTTGGAGGACGGCCGGCAACGGCGCGACTTCGTGCACGTCACCGACGTGGCGCGGGCCAACCTGCTGGCCCTAACCAGCAGCGCGCCGCCGGCCACGCTGGTGCCGGTGAACGTCTGCTCGGGCGAGCCGCACACGGTCGGAGAGCTGGCGGTCACCCTGGCCGAGGCGATGGGCGGGCCGGCCCCGCAGGTGGTGGGTGGGGCCCGCGCGGCCGACGTGCGGCACGTGGTCGCCGACCCCCGCCGGGCCGTGGAACTGCTCGGCTACACGGCCCGGGTCGGCTTCGCCGAGGGCGTGGCCGGCTTCGCCACCGACCCGCTACGGGAACCAGCCGCCGTCGCAGGCTGACCGCCCGCCGCCCGCCGCCCGCGGCTGGTCCACGCCGAGTGGTGCGCGCGGTGGTGCTGCTCGCGCGGCGCGGTGTGCCGAGCCGGCGGTGGTGCTGCTGGCTCGGGCGGTGGTGCTGGCTCCGGCGGTGGTGGCTCGCGGTGATTGGCGCGCGCGACGAGCCGGTACGGCCAATGAGCGGTATGACTGTGAGTCATATTTATGACTCACAGTCATACCGCTCAACGGAGTGGCAGGGCGGGCGGCGCGGGTGGCGGCGCGGCCGGGCGGCGCGGGTTGCGGCGCGGCCGGGCGGTGCGGCGGTGTGGCCGGGCGGTGCGGCCGGGGTGGTCAGGAGACAGTCCAGACCAGGTGGTTGACGGCCAGCGCGGTGAGCGCCTGCGCGGCCAGCCACCAGCGCCGGGACCCCGTCGGCAGGCGGGCGGTGGCCACCAGCAGCCACACGACGAACGGCAGCCAGATCCGCTCCACCTCGGCCTTGCTCAGCCCGGACAGGTCCGCGCCGAGCACCGCCACCAGGGCGGCCAGCGGTAGCAGCACGGTGGGGCCGGCTGCGCGTACCGCTGTTGCCGCAGGCGTGGCCAGCCGGCCGACGGCCCGCCACCCGCGCGCGG
>NZ_JBEXIA010000077.1:0-7651 GCF_040608335.1 Micromonospora sp. NPDC005194
CCCGACTTCGGCTGCGCCAACGCGCCGGTCGACGACCACCGGTACGACGACGGCAGATCACACGTGCCGCCCGGGGGCGGCGTGGTGGGCGGCGGTGTCGTGGGCGGTGGCGTGGTGGGCGGTGGGGTCGTCGGCGGTGCGGGCGTGTCGGTCACCGGTGGCGTCGGCGTGGTGCCACCGTTGCAGGTCACGCCGTTCAGGGCGAAGCTCGTCGGGGCCGGGTTGCTGCTCGTCCAGGACCCGTTGAAGCCGAACGACACCGTGCCGTTGGTCGCGACCGAACCGTTGTAGCTCACGTTGCGCGCGGTCACCGCCGCACCGCTCTGCGTCAACGTCGTGTTCCACGACTGCGTCACCGTCTGCCCGGCGCTGTACGACCACGTCAACGTCCAACTGCTCAACGGATCACCGAGGTTCGTGATCGTCACGTTGGCACCGAACCCGCCCTGCCACTGCGACGACACGGCGTAGTTCACCGAGCAGCCCGCTGCGGCGGCACCGGCCGGCATCGCCACGACGACCGTGGCCGACGCCAGCAACGCGACACCGGCCGAGACGAGGCCGACATTGGTCGCTCTAAATATGGTCATCAAGCACCCTCCTGACGGGATGGCGGCCTCCACATTCGTGGGAATCATTGTTAGGTGAGCGTTAACAGCCGCGTCGGGTATGTTACGGGAGCGCTCCCAAACCATCAACCTCGATGCCTTGAAGGCGTCGGACCGTCATCGTGGGCCCTCCGAACAGGCCGGCACGGCCGCCCCGGTGCGCTGCACGCAGGACGGCCGTGCCGGTCCTCGGACGTCGTGCGAACGGCGACCGAGGCGTCGTCAGCCGACGCTGCCGGTGACCGTGCCACCGGACTTGGTCAGCCGGTAGGTGATCTGCGTTCCGCTCCAGAAATGGAAGGTGAGAATGACCGGACCATCGTTGACCTCGGCGAAGAACTCGGGCTTCAACAGGATCGTGTTCGCCGCGTAGTCAGGCTGGAAGGTGCTCCAGAACTCCTTGTAGGTGGTCCAGTTCGCCGGCCCGGCGGCAGAGCCGTCGGCGTACCTGGCCTCCATCGTGGCGAGCTGGTCACCTCGGAACTGGGTGGGGATGGTGAAGGAGGCGGTCGTCCCGGTGGCGGCGGCCTGGGTCGGCGGGTCGTAGGAGATGATGCTGATCTGCCACGGCACGCCCTGCGAGAAGCGGGCCTCGATGGTCGCGTTCACACCGGGGGCGCGGTTGCCGACCAGCCGGGTCAGCGCCGAGCTGGTCAGGGTGAGCGTGGTCCCGGAGACCGTGTAGTCGGTGCCGTTGACGAGGTTGGTGCTGCCCTGCCGCAGTCCCTGGAACGAGGCGCCGTTCAGGTTCAGCGTGAGGGTCCTGCTGGTGATGGTGCCGGTGCGGCGTACGTAGACCTGATCCGAGGAGGCCGTGGCCGACCTGGTGGTCACGCTCGTCTTCATCAGTGCCAGCAGGCCCGGGTCCCGCCACTGCAGGGTGTTGCGGTTGAGGAACGACCCCGCGTCCCAGAGCATGGTGGTGAACTTCCTGATCCGGGCCTGGTAGCCGACGGCCTCGAAGAACTTCAGCAGCTCGCCGCGTTCGATGATGCCGGGTCGGGTGTAGTCGTAGCTGAGCAGACCCCACTCGCCCACGATCACCGGTACACCCCGCGCCGCGAAGGTGTTGCGCACCCGGTCGAAGCCGTCGACCATGTCCTGCTCGACGTTGGTGTCGTAACGGGTGCCGTCGGCGATGTTCACGCTGAACGGCCACCACCCGTAGAAGTGGACGGTCGCCGCGATGTTGCGGTCGTTCAGCTGCGCGATCGTGGTCGCCAGCGCGTCGAGCTGAGCCTGGTTGGAGTTGGTGTTGAGGGTGGGCAGCACCAGCAGTCGGGTGGCGTTGGTCCCGCCGGACTGGCGGACGAGGCGGACGAACGCGACGTGGAGCTCGCGCAGCACCTCGTCGCTCTGGGCGTCGCCCGAGGTGCCGGTGAACTGCGGTTCGTTGATGTTCTCGAAGACGAGCTTCGACGAGTGGTCGCGGAACCTCGTGGCGATCTGGGTCCACAGCGCGGTGTAGCGGTTCATCACGTTCGTGCGGTCGCCCGGGTAGCCGTTGATCCACTGCCAGGAGTCGTGATGGAGGTTGATCATCACGTACAGGCCCTCGGCCAGCGACCAGTCGACCACCTGCTGGACCCGGCTCAACCAGACCGGGTCGATGGTGTACGTCGGCGCCGGACCGTGGTGGTTGCTCCACGTGATCGGGATCCGGATGCTGTTGTACCCCTGTGCCCGTACCTCGTGCAGCATGGCCTGGGTGATCAGCGGATTGCCCCATGCGGTCTCGTCCGGGATGGCGTCGAGGGTGTTGCCCACGTTCCAGCCGGGCTGCATCGCCGCCACCGTCGCCGCCGCGTCACCGCCGGGTGACGGGGACGGAGACGTGGACGGGGATGTCGTCGGCGTCGGGGACGGGGTGACGGTCGGGGTCGGGGACGGCGTGCCGCCCACACTTCCGGTGCACGTGACGCCGTTGAGGGCGAACGAGGCCGGCGCGGTGTTGCTGCCCGTCCAGGACCCGTTGAAGCCGAAGGAGACGGAGGCGTTCGTGCCGATGGCGGCGTTGTAGCTCACGTTCTTCGCGGTGACCTGGTCGCCCGAGGAGGTGACGGTGGCGTTCCACGCCTGGGTCACCCGCTGGCCGGACGGGAAGGCCCAGCTCAGGCTCCAGCCGTTGACCGCGTCACCGAGGTTGGTGACCTTCACGTCGGCGGTGAAGCCGCCCTGCCACTGGGACGGGACGGCATACGCCACTTGGCAGCCGGCCGCGGCCTGGGCGTTGCCGGCGACCATCATGCCCGCGGTGACCATCAGGGCCACCGCGCCGGCGACCAGGCCGACCCGTCGCCGTGTTCGTGGGAAACCGTGCGAACTCATCAGGAGACTCCTCGCCATGCTGGCGCTGTGGTGAATGGGGTGTCGACGTTCGCCGGCCGTCGGCCACCCGGTCCTGACGGGTCGAGGTGTGCCCGGACGGGGGCCTGGCACCCGGCGACCGCATGCGGGATGGCGAATGCGCGATGCCCGTGCGCGTGGGGCCGTGGTCGCCTGGACGACGCGGCCGGGAACGTGGATTGCGCGGACACTGCCCGAGGGTCCGCGCGAGCGGCGAGGCTCCCGCAACGATCGCTATGTTATCGATAACATAGTCATTCACCGATTGATGGGCAAGATATGCCCGCCCCGTTCACTGCAATTCGTACTCCAGCATGAAGACACCGCCGGTCAGGTTGTTGAGCATGGCTGCCACGCCCGCCCGATGGCGGCCGCGCAGCGCTCGGCCGTGAACGAGCCCGCGTCGTACGACGAGGACATGCCGAGCACTTCGCCACACCGTCGAAACACGCCCTCGGGGGTGCACCGACTGCGGCCGGTCGCCCTTGTGGGTGAACGGCACCGAGCACCGGGCCGGGCTCGCCGCCGAGCCGGCATGCTGCGACGGTGACGCCGGCCCGGAGAGGAAGCCCACATGGTTGACGCGGACGTGCCAGAGCGGATGCAGGCTGCGGCGCTGGACGAGTTCGGCGGGCCGGAGGTGATCACCCTGCGGAAACTTCCGGTACCCGAGGCCGCCGCCGACGAGGTGCTGATCAAGGTCCTGAGCGCCGGCGTGGGCGTGTGGGACGTCTACGAGCGGCAGGGCATGCTGGTGCCCGAGGGCACCGAGTTTCCGATCGTGCCCGGCCCGGACGGCGCCGGAACCGTCATCGCGGTCGGCAGCCAGGTGACCGATCTCGCGGTGGGTGACCTGGTCTACGCCGCCGCCACCAGCCGACCGAAGGGCGGCTTCTACGCCGAGTACGCGGCCGTCAAGGCCGAGTACGTCGCGAGGCTGCCCGACGGTGTGCCGGCCGAGCACGCCGGTGCGATGCCCACCGACGCGCTGACCGCGCTGGCCGGGCTGGACACCCTCAGCCTGCCGCCGGGCGCCTGGCTGTTGATCTTCGGTGCGAGCGGTGGGCAGGGCCACCTGGCCGTGCAGTTGGCCAAGCGACAGGGGCTCAACGTGATCGCGGTGGCCTCCGGCAGCGACGGGGTCGCACTGATGACCCGCCTCGGCGCCGACGTGTCTCTCGACGGCCACGCCGACGCCGACGAGGTGCTCGCGACGATCCGGGACGCGGCCCCGGAAGGAGTGGACGGCATCCTGGCGATGGCCGGCGGGAAGACGCTGGACCGGCTCACCGAGACGCTGTCCGACGGCGGGGTCGTCGCGTACGCCCACGGGGTGCGGCCGGAACCGCGCGAACGGTCCGGTGTGTCGGTCCGGGCGTACGACGGTGTGGCCAACCGCGGACAGTTGCAGCGCCTCAACGAACTCATCGAGGCCGGGCCGTTCGTGGTGCACGTCGCCGAGACGTTCCCGCTGGGCAAGGTGCGGGAGGCGCACAAGCGCCTGGAGAGCTCCTACCTGGGCAAGCTGCTGCTGACGATCGCCTGAGGGTCAGCCGACGCGCTGTTGCGGGACGCGTACCGAAGCCATCCCGGCCGCCGTCGCGGCCTGGATGCCCAGGTCGGTGTCCTCGAAGACCAGGCAGGAGCCCGGGGGCACGCCGAGCTGCCGCGCCGCGAGCAGGAACGCCTCCGGGTCGGGCTTGGCCCGCGTGTAGTCCTCGGCGCACACCAGCACGTCGAAGCGGTCCAGCAGACCGAGCGCGTCGAGGGAGGCGGTGACCGTGGCCCGGGTGCTGCCGGAGACGACGGCGAACGGCACCCGGCGGTGCGCGTCGTGGATGTGCGCCACCACCTCGGGCACGGCGGCGACCTGCGGCAGCAACTCCTGGTAGATGCGCTCGCGGTTCTCGACGACGGTCGCCACCGGCATCGCCAGACCCTGCCGCTCGTTCAGCTCGACGATGATGTCGGCGGTCGGCCGGCCACCCCAGGCGTAGAAGAGGTCCTCCGGGAACTCGCAGCCCCACTCGTCGAGCGCCCGCCGCCACGCCACGTAGTGCAGCGGCATCGAGTCGACGATGGTGCCGTCGCAGTCGAACAGGTACGCGGCGAACTCACCGGGCGGCAGAGGCAGAGTCATCGAGGAAGGGTACAGCGGGAATCCGCTCACTCCTCGTCGACGGATGCCAGCCGACGCAGCAGGTCCGCTCGTTCCGGCTCGGTGCCGACCAGCGCCAACGCGTCCCGGTACGCCGCATCGCCAGCAGGGTCATTCTGCGCCCCCCGGGGGCACGTCGGGTCTCCCCGTGGCAACGAGGAGACCCGATCGCCCACATCAGGCCGGGGCGTCCGTCCGGCGCCGGGTCCGCTCGGCCCGCCGCCGCATCTGCTGGTACGCCCCGGTCAGCCCCATCGCCCGGCGTACCTCCGTCAGGGTCTGGCGTACCTCCTGCCGGGTCCGCTCGGTGCCCTCGACGATCAGCCGATCGACAAGTCCCCGGTCGGCCTCGATCGCGGCCCGGCGCTCCCGGATCGGCGCCAGGAACGTCTCCAGCGCGACGACCAGCCGCTCCTTGACCTCCACGTCACCCACCTGACCGGCCCGGTAACGGTCGGCCAGGTCGGCCACCTCGGCACGGTCCGGGTTGAACACCTCGTGGTACGCGAAGACCGGGTTGCCCTCCACCGTCCCCGGCACGTCGGCCCGCACCCGGCTCGGGTCGGTGTACATCCCGCACACCTTGCGGCGCACCGTCGCCGCGTCGTCCGACAACGCGATCGTGTTGCCCCGACTCTTGCTCATCTTGGCCGTGCCGTCGGTGCCCACCAGACTGGGCGTGTCCGCCGGGATCAGCTCGGGCACCGGGAACACCGCCCCGTACAGGTGGTTGAAGCGGCGGGCGATCTCCCGGGTCACCTCGACGTGGGCGGCGTTGTCCCGGCCGACCGGGACCACCTCCCCCTTCACGCACAGGATGTCCGCCGCCTGGAGCACCGGATAACCGAGCAGCCCGTACGGCATTTCCTCCTTGCCCGCGTCGCGGGCCATGTCCTTCAACGAGGGCACCCGTTCCAGCCGGGGAACGGTCACCAGGTTCTGCAGAAGCGTGTTGAGGTCGCCGACCTCCGGAATTGCCGACTGGAGGTAGAACGTGGCACGCGCCGGGTCGACGCCGGCGGCGAGGATGTCGGTCACCATCTCGCGGGCATTGCCGGAGACCTGGTCGATGTCCTCCCGGCGGTTGCGGGTGGTCAGCATGTGCAGGTCAGCGATGATGAAGAAGCTCTCGTAGCGCTGGTGCAGCCGCACCCGGTTGGCGATGCTGCCGACGTAGTGGCCAAGGTGCAGGCGGCCGGTGGGCCGGTCGCCGGTGAGCATTCGTGCGATGGACATGGCGAGGTGCCTCTCATGCGGGTGGGTGGGTCACGCGTGGGCGCGCGCCGAGTGGGGCGAACAGGCCCCCTCGGTAAGCGGAAACAGGGCTCAGCGAGCCGTCCGCCATCGCGCGCCGGCGCGGTACCGCAGACCACCGGCACGGAGTACGTCCAGGAAGTGCTCACGGCCGTCGCCGGAGCTGGCCGGGACCGTGGGCACGACACCGCACGGCAGGCCGTCGACCACATCGACCGCCTCCGACACGCAACTGCCCGTCCGGACCACGGCCTCACGTTACCCGGGGGACGGTCCTGAGCTGTCCTCCTTCGCACTGCCCACCCCGCTTCGCACTGCCCACCCCGGCGTGGCCGGACACGGGCTGCTTGGAGTGCCAGCTCCGGTCGGCGGCGCGCGGTCCGGGCGTCGCGTCCGTTGCGTCCTTGGCCAGCTCGCGGATCGGGTGCGCTGGCATACTCGGCTGCCATGGTGCTGTCGCGAGGGTGGGCTCTCTTCCTGGTCGGGGTCGGGATCTGGACCTGGGTGATCTGGCCGAGGTTCGCCGTCGCCATCTGGCAGGACCCGCGATCCTGGGCCTCCGGCACGGTGGCCGACGGCGCCACGACCAGCTTCCTGTGGGTGCACGCTCTGCTGATCGCCGCGTCCCTGGCCATCGGGACCACCGTCGGTGTGCTCGGCATCCGAGCCTGGTCCGCCGCCCGCCGACGGCAGGCGTCCTGACCTCCGCCGCTGCTCGGCGAGGCGTCCGGATGGCTGATCCGACGCGGAGGGGAATCAGTGTGACGCGGGACGCTACCCCCCGATTTGACGATCAAACCCACGGACGCGTAACTTTCTCTCTGCCAGCGCGGAACGGGGCAAACAGGGCGAAAGACCTGGAGCACCGGATCGGGCAGGCAGCCGGGTCAGGCAGGGGTTCGCCTCTGCGGGCACGGTTCGGGCGGGGCTCACCGGATCAGCCGCGAGGCGGATTTGGCGCAGCGGAACCGACCGGGTAAGGTTCACGACCGGCAGGGCACCGGGCGAGACTGCGGGACACCGCAGCGGCCGGCCTGCCAAATCCGACGACCTGACGCAGCGGTTCGCTGCTGCGTGAGTGCGCCGGGACCAACCCGTACGAAGCACGACAGACCGGGACACACGGTTTGACACGGCGAAGACGGTGAGGTAACGTAGTAAAAGTGCCCGGCGCGAGAGCGGCGGGGACGCGGTACGAAAAGCCCCGGGATGGTGGCCCACTGGTTGGGTCTTCTGATCGGTGTGTGGTTGTTCTTTGAGAACTCAACAGGGTGCTTGTAAAGCC
>NZ_JBEXIA010000078.1:0-7090 GCF_040608335.1 Micromonospora sp. NPDC005194
CGTTCCTGCTCGACCACGACGCGAAGAGTCTGGCCCTGATCGCGCAGGTCTTCGACGGCGCCCCGGCGCGTCTGTGGTGTGGCAAGCTCGATCGCATGCGGCTGGAGAACGTCTGGTTGCGGTATCACCGGCGTGGTCCGTGGGTGCTGCGGGGCGTGGATGTGCGGATCGGCCCGGGTGAGGTCGCGGTCGTCCTGGGCCGCAACGGGGTGGGCAAGTCCACGCTGCTCCAGGTGGCCGCCGGGGTGCTGCGGCCGGGCCGGGGTCGGGTCGTCGACCGGCCGGCCCGGGTGGGCTGGGTCCCGGAGCGTTTCCCGGCCGACCAGCCCTTCACCGTCTCCCGTTACCTGACCAGCATGGCCCGCGTTGCCGGGTTGGGGCGGTCGGCCGCCGACGAGGCGGTGACAACCTGGACGCAGCGGCTCGGCCTGGGCGCGTTCAGCTCGGTGCGGCTTCCGGAGCTGTCCAAGGGCACCGCGCAGAAGGTGGGTCTCGCCCAGGCCATGCTGCGACCGCCCGGCCTGCTGGTGCTCGACGAGCCGTGGGAGGGCCTCGACGCCGCGACCCGCGAGCTGGTTCCCGAGCTGATCGACGAGGTGCTGGCCGACGGCGGCACGGTCCTGGTCAGCGACCACCGCGGGGAAACGGTCCGGCTGCCGGGCGCGCGCCGCTGGTCGGTGGCCGCCGGCTCGCTGACCGAGGAGACCGCGTCGACCGACGAGGAGGCCATCGCGGTGGTCGAGGTAGCGGTGCCGGCCGCGCGGGTCGCCAGCACCGTCGCCCGGTTGCGCGCCGAGGGCCACCAGATTCTTCGGGTACGCGCCGACACCTCCATCACCGCACCGCAGGCCGGGCCTGCGGCTGCACCGCTGCGGCCGGCCGGTGAACCGGCTCTCGACCAGCCCGAGGGCGTGGACGCGGTCGAGCAGGCAGCGGGGGAGGCCCGGTGAGCGCCCTGGTGCGGATGCGGCTGGCGGGTTTCCTGCGGACCGGTCGGGCGTTGGCGCCGTTGCTCGCGGGTCTCGTCGTGCTCGGCACGCTCTACGGCGGCGGCCGGTCCCAGCCGGCGGAGGCGTACGGCGTCTCGGCCGTGGTGCTCTTCCCGGTGCTCGCCTGGCAGACCAAGATCCTGCTGGACATCGAGCCGGACGTGCAGCGCCGGCTCGCCCAGGTGACGGTCGGGGTGGCCCGGGAGCGCCTGGCCGGGCTCCTGGCGGCCGGCGTGGCGGCGCTGGTCGCGGTGGCGGTCGCGCTGCTCTTCCCCTGGTTGGTGGGCGGGGTCACCGGCCCGGTCGAGCCGGGGGACCGGTCGGTGCCGGTCGGCATCGCGCTGGGACTGTGGGCGCACCTGCTGGCCGTACCCGCGGCGGTCGCCCTCGGGGCGCTGGCCAGCCGGGCGTCGGTGGGCGGTGCCGCGTACGGCGTGGCGGTGCTGGCCCTCGGCGGTGTCGGCGCGGTGGCGCTCGGTCTGCGCGGTTCGGTGGCGCCCTGGCTGGTGCCGCCGATCATGGCCACCGCGCGGACGACTGCGGGTGACGCCGCCGCGCTGACCCTGCTCGGGCTCACGCTCTGGGCGTCGGCGTGGAGCGCGGCGGTCACCGCCGGCTATTTGTGGCGGCGGCGGGCCCAGGGCTGACCAGCGACGCTGCCCGTGACCCGGCTCACCGGGGGCGATTTGGCGCTGGTGGTGCGGGCGCGTACTCTTCAACCGTCATCCGTGTTTCCATGGATGAGGAACCACCCAGAGACCGCTGGTCACCGTGCTCCGGCACGGTCGAAGGTCCCGCGACAACGGGCGACCCGCGTAGGGCGGCAAGCGTAACTCGGCAGTGAGCATGGTCCGCCGACCGTGACGATCCGCTGGCCCTCGCCCCGTGCGCCCTGCGCCGGGGCTTTTCGTTGTCGTGCTGCCTCCGCCCCCGCTCCGGCTTCGGCCGTGTCGGGGACCAGCCTCGAGTAACGAGAGAGGAGGGACATGGCGGACAAGCCGATCCGGGCCGACAAGGCCACGGCCGTCGCTGAGCTGACCGAGAGCTTCCGCAACGCGGGCGCCACCGTGCTGACCGAGTACCGCGGTCTGACGGTTTCCCAGCTCACCCAGCTGCGGCGCTCGCTCGGCGCCGAGACCAGCTACACGGTCGCGAAGAACACGCTGGCGAAGCGTGCCGCGACGGACGCGGGCATCAACGGCCTCGACGAGCTGTTCACCGGTCCTACCGCGCTGACTTTCGTTTCGGGCGACGTCGTCGAGGCGGCGAAGGGGCTTCGCGACTTCGCGAAGGCCAACCCGAAGCTCGTCATCAAGGGCGGTGTCTTCGAGGGCAGGGCCATTTCCGCGGCCGAGGTCACGAAGCTCGCCGACCTGGAGTCCCGCGAGGTGCTGCTGGCCAGGATGGCCGGCGCGATGAAGGGCAACCTGAGCAAGGCCGCGGCCCTGTTCCAGGCACCGCTCTCCAAGGCCGCCCGCGCGGCGGCCGCCCTTGCGGACAAGAAGCGCGAGCAGGAGGGCGCCGAGGCGGCCTGAGGCCGCGCGGCGCACCCACGTTCTTAGACAACCTTTAGAAAGGACGCCAGACATGGCGAAGCTCAGCACCGACGAGCTGCTCGACGCGTTCAAGGAGATGACGCTGATCGAGCTCTCCGAGTTCGTGAAGCAGTTCGAGGACACCTTCGAGGTCACCGCCGCCGCTCCGGTCGCGGTTGCCGCCCCCGGTGGCGCCCCGGCCGCCGCCGAGGCCGAGCCGGAGAAGGACGAGTTCGACGTCGTCCTCGAGGCTGACGGTGGCAAGAAGATCCAGGTCATCAAGGTCGTGCGCGAGCTGACCGGCCTGGGCCTCAAGGAGGCCAAGGACGCGGTCGAGTCCGCGCCGAAGGCCATCCTGGAGAAGGTCAACAAGGAGACCGCCGAGAAGGCGAAGGCGAAGCTCGAGGGTGAGGGCGCCAAGGTCACCCTCAAGTGACCTGACGTTCCACCTGCGCGTGCCCGGCTCAGTGAGCCGGGACACGATCGCGTCGCGGCGGGCGGTGATCCGACACGGATCGCTGCCCGCCGTGTTTCGTGGATCCAGCGACAACCGTCCTGAGCTGGGCGTCGATGGTCGATGCCGGACCACCGGACGAGGGGCCCCGGTCGCCCTCAGGTGGGAAAGAACCGACGACCCGGATACCGGCCCTTGACGCGGCCCCGGCCTGCCAGGCACGCTGAACACCAGCAAGACACCGCGCTTGCGACGGCCACGACGTGGGTAATGACAGCGGCGGCACCAGCGGCCGCGGCAACCCGAGCGGCCCAGTGGGGACGTTGCGTTCTGAGCGGCCCGGCAGACCCCGGTTTACGGGGGCCGAGGCGCGTTCCGCGAACGACCTGCGGGGTGGGCTGGACAGCGGTTAGCCTCTCGGCTACACTGCTAGTTTGCGCTGCCTTCCGACTTGACCCCTGCTCGGAAATGTCCGTTTACGGATATTTCTGGTGGGGTCATTGGAGTGCACGCGTACCAGCCGTTCTGCAGCACCGGTCCTCGGAAGGACGCATCTTGGCAGCTTCCCGCCCTGCGAAGACCAGTCGTACGTCGAGCGCATTCGCTCCCCGCCGAGTTTCATTCGGCAGGATCACCGAACACCTCGAGGTCCCCAACCTCCTTGCCATCCAAAACGAGTCCTTCGACTGGCTCGTCGGCAACGAGGCTTGGCAGGGCCGGTCGGCGGACGACCCGCACGCACGCTCGGGTCTCGCGGAGATCCTTGAAGAGATCAGTCCCATTGAGGACTTCTCCGGCACCATGTCACTCTCCTTCTCGGCGCCGCGCTTCGACGAGGTCAAGGCCTCGATCGAGGAGTGCAAGGAGAAGGACCTGACCTACTGCGCTCCGCTCTTCGTGACCGCGGAGTTCACCAACAACACCACTGGCGAGATCAAGAGCCAGACGGTGTTCATGGGTGACTTCCCGATGATGACGCCCAAGGGCACCTTCGTCATCAACGGCACCGAGCGCGTCGTGGTCAGCCAGCTCGTCCGGTCTCCGGGCGTGTACTTCTCCAAGGAGCCGGACAAGACCTCCGACCGCGACCTCTCCAGCGTCAAGGTCATCCCGAGTCGGGGTGCCTGGCTGGAGTTCGACATCGACAAGCGCGACACGGTCGGCGTACGCATCGACCGCAAGCGTCGGCAGGCCGTCACGGTCCTGCTCAAGGCCATCGGATGGTCGGCCGAGCGGATCCGTGAGCGGTTCGGCTGGTCCGAGCTGATGATGACCACGCTCGAGAAGGACCACATCGCCGGCGCCGACGAGGCCCTGCTCGACATCTACCGCAAGCTGCGCCCTGGCGAGCCGCCGACGCGCGAGAACGCCCAGACCCTGCTCGACAACCTCTTCTTCAACCCGAAGAGGTACGACGTGGCCAAGGTCGGGCGCTACAAGTTCAACAAGAAGCTCGAAGTCGACGTGCCGATCACCACCGGCACGCTGACCGAGGACGACATCGTCGCCACCGTGGAGTACCTGTGCCGGCTGCACGCCGGTGAGGACGGCTACGAGGCCGACGACATCGACCACTTCGGCAACCGTCGCCTGCGCACCGTGGGTGAGCTGATCCAGAACCAGGTTCGGGTCGGCCTCTCCCGCATGGAGCGGGTCGTCCGCGAGCGGATGACCACGCAGGACGTCGAGGCGATCACGCCGCAGACCCTGATCAACATCCGCCCGGTGGTGGCGGCGATCAAGGAGTTCTTCGGTACGTCGCAGCTGTCCCAGTTCATGGACCAGACCAACCCGCTGGCGGGCCTGACCCACCGGCGTCGGCTGAGCGCGCTCGGCCCGGGTGGTCTGTCCCGGGAGCGGGCCGGCTTCGAGGTCCGCGACGTGCACCCGTCCCACTACGGCCGGATGTGCCCGATCGAGACGCCGGAAGGCCCGAACATCGGCCTGATCGGCGCGCTGTCCACCTTCGCCCGGGTCAACCCGTTCGGCTTCATCGAGACGCCGTACCGGAAGGTCGTGGAGGGTCGGGTCACCGACCAGATCGACTACCTGACCGCGGACGAGGAGGACCGGTTCGTCAAGGCCCAGGCCAACGCGCGGCTGAAGGCGGACGGCACGTTCGCCGAGGAGCGGGTGCTCTGCCGTCGTAAGGGCGGCGAGACCGAGGACGTCGTCCCCGGTGCCGTCGACTACATGGACGTCTCGCCCCGGCAGATGACCTCGGTCGCGACCGCCATGATCCCGTTCCTCGAGCACGACGACGCCAACCGGGCACTGATGGGCGCGAACATGCAGCGCCAGGCGGTGCCGCTGGTCAAGGCCGAGGCGCCGCTCGTGGGTACGGGCATGGAGTACCGTGCCGCGGTCGACGCTGGCGACGTGGTGGTCGCCGAGGTCGGCGGTGTGATCGAGGATCTCTGCGCCGACTACGTCACCATCCACCAGGATGACGGCCACCGCCGGACGTACCTGCTGCACAAGTTCCGCCGCTCCAACGCCGGCTCCTGCGTCAACCAGAAGCCGGTGGTCTTCGAGGGCGACCGCGTCGAGGCCGGTCAGGTCATCGCCGACGGTCCGTGCACCGACGAGGGCGAGATGGCGCTCGGACGCAACCTGCTGGTGGCGTTCATGTGCTGGGAGGGCCACAACTACGAGGACGCGATCATCCTGTCGCAGCGCCTCGTGCAGCAGGACGTGCTCACCTCGATCCACATCGAGGAGCACGAGGTCGACGCCCGGGACACCAAGCTCGGTCCGGAGGAGATCACCCGCGACATCCCGAACGTCAGCGAGGAAATGCTCGCTGACCTCGACGAGCGCGGCATCATCCGGATCGGCGCCGAGGTCGTCCCCGGCGACATCCTGGTCGGCAAGGTCACGCCCAAGGGCGAGACCGAGCTGACCCCGGAGGAGCGGCTGCTCCGCGCGATCTTCGGTGAGAAGGCGCGTGAGGTTCGGGACACCTCGCTGAAGGTGCCGCACGGCGAGACCGGCACGGTCATCGGTGTGCGCACGTTCTCCCGCGAGGACGGCGACGAGTTGCCGCCGGGCGTCAACGAGCTGGTCCGGGTCTACGTCGCCCAGAAGCGCAAGATCCAGGACGGCGACAAGCTCGCCGGCCGGCACGGCAACAAGGGCGTCATCTCGAAGATCCTGCCGATCGAGGACATGCCGTTCCTGGAGGACGGCACCCCGGTCGACATCGTGCTCAACCCGCTCGGCGTGCCGAGCCGGATGAACATCGGCCAGGTTCTGGAGACCCACCTCGGTTGGGTCGCCAAGACCGGGTGGAAGGTCGAGGGTGACGACGCCGACTGGAAGCGCCAGCTCCGCTCGATCGACGCGCACGAGTCCGAGGGTGACACCAACGTGGCCACCCCGGTCTTCGACGGTGCCCGCGAGGAGGAGATCTCCGGTCTGCTCGAGTCGACCCTGCCCAACCGGGACGGCAAGCAGCTGATCGGGCGTACCGGCAAGGCGCAGCTGTTCGACGGTCGTTCCGGCGAGCCGCTGCCGGACCCGATCGCGGTCGGCTACGTCTACATCCTGAAGCTCAACCACCTGGTCGACGACAAGATCCACGCTCGTTCGACCGGCCCGTACTCGATGATCACGCAGCAGCCGCTGGGTGGTAAGGCGCAGTTCGGTGGTCAGCGTTTCGGTGAGATGGAGTGCTGGGCGATGCAGGCGTACGGCGCTGCCTACGCCCTGCAGGAGCTGCTCACGATCAAGTCCGACGACGTGCTCGGCCGCGTGAAGGTCTACGAGGCCATCGTCAAGGGCGAGAACATCCCGGAGCCGGGCATCCCGGAGTCGTTCAAGGTGCTGCTCAAGGAGCTGCAGTCGCTGTGCCTCAACGTTGAGGTGCTCTCCAGCGACGGTGTGGCCCTGGAAATGCGCGAGACCGACGACGAGGTGTTCCGGGCCGCTGAGGAGCTGGGCATCGACCTGTCCCGGCGCGAGCCGAGCTCGGTCGAAGAGGTCTGAGGTGAGCGGTCGGGGGGGGGGGGGGGGGGCCCCCCCCCCCCCCCCCCCCAACAAAAAAAACCCCCCCCCCCAACAAAAAAAAAAGACCACCAAAAAAAAAAAAAAAAAAAAACCAAAAAAAGCAC
>NZ_JBEXIA010000079.1:0-6237 GCF_040608335.1 Micromonospora sp. NPDC005194
AACACCACACAAAATTTTTAGCATATGGGTGGTTGGGTTTATGCGGGTGGCGATGCCCGCCGGGGGGGCGCGCCCCCCCCCCCGGGCCGGCCGCGCACCTCGGCCGTCGGTCAGTCGACGGTCGGCGCTGCCGTTCTGGCTGCCTCGGCCAGCGCCGCGGCTGCGCCGGCGTACGGGTTGTAGCTGTAGCTGCGCGCCAGCCCGGCCGGGACCGTGAAGTACTCGGCGGACAGCTTCGCCGGGTCGCTGGCCAGCTCGCCGCGGGCGGGCACGTCGTTGCCGTCGTCCCAGCCCCAGGGGGCGTTCGCGGAGTTCGCCGAGCAGCTCCAGGTGCCGGAGCCGCAGTCGCCGGAGGTGTCGCCGGCGAACGTGCCCAGGCTGGCGAACAGGTTCGCGTTGGTCCGCTGCGCCCACAGCCCTCCGGCGGCGAAGATGTCGACGAGCTGGTACCGCACGTCGCGGTCGTTGCCGCTGCTCGGCGTCTCGGCGACCGTGGACGGGTAGTAGACCAGGCCGTCGCCGTTGATGACGTACTGCGGATATGCCTTCAGGCCGTGCCCCTGCGCCTCCTGCGCGGTCACCGGGTGCGTGAAGGAGTCGTGCGGTGAGGTCTGGAACTGCAGGGTGCCGTCGACGCTCTCGCGGCCGCTGGTCCAGGTGCTGCCGGCCGGCGTGTACGAGTAGAAGTCGCTGTGCGCGACAGTGACCGCGCCGCGCAGGACGCCGTACGGGGAGCCGTCGCGCTCGATCGCGAAGAGGACCCCCTCGCCGTCGTTCTCGTGTTCGGTCTCGAAGAACGGGTGATCGGTCCAGTCCCGAGGGTGGAAGAACAGGTACGTGATGTACCAGTGCGTGCTCGTCTCCACGACGGAGTAGTACGCGTGCGCCGCGAGCGAGGTGCCGGACTGGCCGGCGCGGTCCCAGTTGTTGCGCCCGTTGAGGTCGCCGTCGAAGTCCACGGCGGTGACATAGTCGGACTGGCCGCCCAGGGCGTGGGCACCGGTGGCGTCGACGTCCTGGTAGTGGACGGGCGCCCAGCGCAGGGCCAACTCGGCCCGGCTGACGGCCGCGGTGGCGGGTGCCGGCGCCGTGAGCGGGGCGACGGTCAGCGCCGCTGCGGCGGCCGTCGCGGTCAGTGCCCTCGCCACCCGGGTTCGCCGGTTCGTGCTGCTTCTGTCGCGCATGGTGTGCTCCCGCATCGAATTGACAGGCCACGATGGATGATCGTCGGCGGAGGGGTCCGGCACGTGTCCCTGCGGCGAGGAGCAGGAAGCCGCTTCTCGACGGGCTCGCGTCCGACGACCCGGTGCCGCCGCCGCTCACCGGTTGGCCAGATTGTATTGATGCCCATCGAATGCGATGCTGGGGGTCGGTCGCGCTCGGGAGCCAGCGCGCCCGTTCTTCTCCGGATCCGGGGACGCGCGAGTGGCCACACCCCCCGCGCCGGGCAGTCCTCGTCAGCGGCCGCATGCCGATCGCCGTCGGGCGGCCGCCGTACGTCCGGCCCCGTAGGGTCGGTCGCCCATCCGCGATCGCGACGGCGACGGTTTCCCCGGAGGTACCGATGCTCCGCATCGTCCTGGCAGTCACGACCATGGCGCTGGCCGGCTGGGCCGGCACGACCGGCTCCGCCGAGGCAGCGCCGGCGCCGGCGGTCACGCCCACACCCACCCTGTCGCCGTCACCGACCCCGACCTGCCCGCCGGCCATCCCGATCAGCGCCTCGGTGACCGCGGTGACCACCACCAGCGTGACGTTGTCGTACTCGATCCTGTTCCGCCCGCCCTGCGGTTACGACCCGCCGATGACCGTCCGACTCTTCGCCAGCCGGGAGGACGCCCAACAGTGGCAGGCTCCGGTGGCGCAGGCCGTCACCGGGCCCGAGCGCAACGGGGTCGTGACCATCGGCCAGCTGACGCCCGACACCGAGTACTGGTACCGGTTCAGCGACGCCGAGGGCCGTCGGGACCCGTACCTGGTCGGACCGGCCCGGACCGCTCCGCTGACGGCGTGCCGGGCGACGGCCACCATCGACTCCCGCTGGGGCACCGGCTTCGTCGCCACGGTGACGGTGCGCAGCACCGGGACGCAGGCGCTGGACCGGTGGAGCGTCTCCTGGCGGTGGGCCGGCGACGAGCGTATCCAGACGGTCTGGGGCGGGGTCGTCGAGACGGTCGGCGCCGACGTCACGGTTCGCAACGCCTTCTACAACGGGACACTCGCGCCGGGCGGCGCGACGACGTTCGGCGTGCTCGTGACCACCAGCGCGGTCCCCGACGGGATGACGCTGGCCTGCGGCCGCTGACCGGTCACCCGGCCGTGGCCCGCGCCCGTCAGGGTTTGCGGGCCACGGCGCCGTAGGCGTCGATCCCCTCGGCGTCGGCGTCGTCCGGGCGCCACAGCGGGATCGGCACGAGGCCGGGCTCCACCATCGTCAGCCCGGAGAAGCAACTGGCGAGATCCTCCGGGCTGCGCAGGATGTACGGCACACCACCGTTCTCGGCCAACCGCTGCGCGCCGGAGACCACCGCCGGGCTGGTGTTGGTGCCGTCCCAGAGCACCAGGTGGCTGCCGGACGCGGTCGCGTCCATCGTCCGCCCGACGATCGAACGCACCACGTCCAGGTCCGGCTCGTACCCCAGCACACCCATGAACATGACCGCGATCGGCTGGTCGAAGTCCAGCGTCCGCGCCGCCTCGGCGAGGATCCTCTCCGGGTCGTGGTAGTCGGCCGGAACGTACCTGGTGACGCCCTGCGGGGTCGTGCTGGCCAGCAACGCGCGGGCGTGCACGAGGACCATCGGGTCGTTGTCGACGTAGACGATCCGCGAGTCGGGCGTGACGTCCTGGGCGACCGCGTGGGTGTTCTGCATGGTGGGCAGGCCCGTGCCGATGTCCAGGAACTGCCGGATGCCCGCCTCGGCGGCCAGATGCCGTACGGCCCGCACCAGGAACCGGCGGGACTGCTGCGCCATCACGACGATCTCCGGGTAGACCTCGGCGACCGCGTCACCGGCCGCCCGGTCGGACTGGAAGTTGTCCTTCCCGCCCATCCAGTAGTTCCAGATCCGCGCCGCGTGCGGCACGTCGGGCTGAAGCGTCGTGGTGAGTTCGGCGTCCGGGCCGGCCATGCCAGGCTCCTATCGAGGGGTTCGTCGGGGTGGGTGGCACTCCGGATTGTCCACGATCGACGGTGCCGGCCCGGACCGGGTCACGGCGCGTCCACGACCTCCCGGCCCAGCGGCCAGAACGCCGCGGGGACGAGCTTGAAGTTGGCGACGCCGAAGGGGATTCCGATGATGGTGACGCAGAGCGCGATGCCCGCGAGGATGTGGGACAGGGCGAGCCACCAGCCCGCCAGCACCACCCACAGAACGTTCGCCAGCCCGGAGCCGACGCCCGCGCCCGGCTTGGGCACCAGGGTGCGGCCGAAGGGCCACAACGAGTAGACAGCGAGGCGCAACGAGGCGACGCCGAACGGGATGGTGATGACCAGGACGAAGCAGACCAGCGCGGCGAAGCCGTAGCCGATCGCCAGCACGAGGCCACCACCGAAGACGAGCCACAGGACGTTCAGGACGAAGCGAATCACCCCTTCAGCATGAGCGACGCGCGCCACCGGGGGCCCGGCCGCCGTCAGTCCGGCAGCCCGCCGCAGGCGACACCGTCGATCGTGCACGCCGTGGGCGTCGCGCCGACCGCCGCGCCGTTGACCCGGAACGTCACACGGACCGAGGCGCTGCCCGGCACCTGCCCGACGCTTCCGTCCGGCACGAACGTCCACACCGCGCCGTCCTGCGTGGCCCGCGCGCCCTGGACCGCGCTGACGCGCAGCGACTCCCGGGGCAGCGTGATGGCCAGCGTCCACTGCGTCACCGGAGCCGGCCTCGGATTGCTGACGGTCACGGCGGCGCCGTAGCTGAGCAGGGCCTGGTCCTCGATGGCGAAGTCGGCGCCGAGAGCGGCCGGGGTCGGCGACGCCGACGAGGGGGGCGCGGCCGGCGCGCTGGTCGGCGGCTCGACGGGCGGCGGGGCCGCGTTGACCGACGGCGGCGCGGACGTGGGCGGGCTGCTGGCCGCCGGCTTCGCCTGCCCCCGGGGTGTACCGGCCCCGGGGGTGCCCAACTGGTCCACCGACGGGGGCGGATCGAGGGTCACCGGCGCCAACTGCTCCGGCGTGCGCACCACACCGATGATGGAGATCACCGTCGCCACCACCACACCGAGCGCCGCGAGCACGGCGATCCAGGTGGCCCGTGACACATCGCCCCGGCCGGTGACCACCCGCCGTACGGCTGCGGCGGCGGCCACGATCCGGTCCAGCAGAATGATCGCCACAGTACGCCGTGGCTGCGGCGGTGTTGCCGGCACTGCCTCTCCCCTTCACTTCATTCCCGGACGCCAACCCGCGACCGCTGGGTCGCGGTGGCACCCGGCCGTCACAGGGCGCGCAACCCGACAAGTATCGACTCGAGCAGCTCCTGCGACGGCAGCTCCGACAGCGTCGGTGGTTCGTGCGTCTCGACCAGACCCGCTCCGAGCAGGTCACCGAGGAGGACCCGGACGGTGCCCAGGGGCAGATCCAGCTCGGCGCTGACCTCGGCCACCGACACTGGATGGTGACACAGCTCGACGATCCGCGCCTGTTCGGGGAAGAGTGCCGTGGGCGGTGTGGCCTGCCGCCGCGCGACGACCAGCGAGATGAGGTCGAAGCGGCCCCGCTCGGGTGCGGTGCGCCCACCGGTCATCGTGTACGGACGGGCCACCGGGCCGGCGTCGTCGTCGTACCACGCCTCGTCAGCGGAGCCGGCGCTGTGCACCAGAGTCCCCGCTTCTCGCCGCGGAGGCCGGGCCCAGGGTGATCGGCAGGTGCCGTTCGGCCTGCCCCACGAAGAGCGCGACCTCGTACGCCATGTCACCCACCTCGGTCTCGTCGCCGGCGATCCGGACGGTGAGGATCGTCCCGTTCGGAATGGTGGCGACGAACAGGAACGCCCGCGACATCTGCACGACGATCTGGCGCAGCCCGCCCGCGTCGCAGGTCCGGGTGGCGGCCAGCCCCAACGCCAGCAGACCGGCGACCACGCCGGAGATCTGTTCGGCCAGCTTCGGCTCCACCCGTCGGGAACCGCCGAGCGGGAGCCCGTCCGGGGAGAGCACGACGGCGAACTCCGCCCCGCGTACCCGGTCGACCAGACGGTCCAGCGCGTCGGTCAGGCTGTCCGCGGTGACCACTGCATGCGTCATCGATGTCTCCTCGTTGCTCTCGTGACCGGCAGCTCGACGGTGTCGGGGCCGGTGCTGCCGGGTTCGGGCCCGGTCGGCCCGGATTCGGGCCCGGCGGCCCGGGACTGGCGGACCCGCATCGGCAACTCGCCGGCACCGCCCGCCCGGCCCGCGTCGGGCGCGTTGGGCCCGCTGTGACCCGACCGGCGCGCGGGGCCGGGGACCGCCACGGCAGGTGCGCCGGTCACCGTGACCAGTTGCGCCGGCAGGTGCACGATCGCTGCCGTCCCGCCGCGCCGGCTGGGCCGCAACGTGACCCGGGCACCGCAGCGGGCGGCCAGCAGGGCGACGGTGTGCAACCCCGTGGCGTCGGCGGGCGGGTGGGTCGGCGGGTTCGTGAGCAGGTGGTTGGCCTCGCTCAGCGCTGTCGCGTCGAGGCCGGGACCGTCGTCGACCACCACGACCGCGCAGCCGTGCGGCCGGTGCTCACCAGCGATCCGGACGGTGGTGTCCGGGGGCGAGTAGGCCAGGGCGTTCTCGATCAGCTCGGCCAGCAGGTGTACGACGTCCGTGACGGCCGGCCCGGCGAGCGACCACGGCCAGTGCGGCGCGACCAGGACGCGGTGGTACTCCGGCACCTCGGCGACCGCGCCGCGCGTGACGTCGAGCAGGGGGACCGGGCGCCGCCAGCGGCGGGCCGGGGTCGCGCCGGCGAGGGTGATCACCTTCTCCACGTTGCGGCGGATCCGGGTGGTGAGGTGGTCGAGCTGGAACAGCTCGTCGGCCTCCTCGGCGCTGTGCTCCCGCCGCTGCATCGCGTCCAGCAGGTCGAGCTGATCGCGGAGCAGAACCTGGTTGCGCCGGGTGACCCGCAGGAACAGCTCCCCGGCGCGACGGTCCTCGACCGGCCGGCTGCCGGCCTGACCGCCGCCGGCCTGACCGCCGCCGGCCTGACCGCCGCCGGCCTGACCGCCGCCGGCCTGACCGCCGCCGGCCTGACCGCTGCCGGCC
>NZ_JBEXIA010000080.1:0-5997 GCF_040608335.1 Micromonospora sp. NPDC005194
TCTCCCGATCTCGTTAGCCTACCCGCTCTGCCCGCCCCCCCGGCCCCTGCTTGGGTGATCACGTGGTTTGCGTCATCATCGCCCCGCGAGATGACGCAAACCTCTTGATCGTCGGTGGGGGAGTGGGCTGGGATGCGGGTGCTTGTTGTCGGGGGTAGCGGGTTTCTGGGTCGGGAGGTCTGTCGGCGGGGCGTCAGCGCCGGGTTCTCGGTGGTGGGGACGTTTCACTCCGGGTCCGTCGGGGTGTCTGGTGTTGTCGGGCGGCGGCTGGACGTGACCGACCGGGCCGCCGTGCGCGCGCTGGTCGCCGAGGTGCGGCCGGACACCGTGGTCGCGACCCCCTACCGGTACGACGACTGGACGGTCACCGCCGACGGGGCCGCGCACGTGGCCCTCGCCGCCGCCGAGGTGGGGGCCCGGCTGGTGCACCTGTCCAGCGACGCGCTGCACGGCGGCCGTCCCACGCCGTACGCCGACGACGACCCGCCCAGCCCGGTCAACGCGTACGGGGCCGCGAAGGCGGCGGAGACCGCCGTACGAGCGACCGACCCCGGTGCGGCGCTGGTGCGTACCTCGCTGATCCTGGGGGAGGGCAGCAAGCAGATCGAGCTCTGCCGCGAGGCGCTCGCCGGTCGGGCCGTCCTGTTCACCGACGAGTTCCGCTGCCCGATCGACGTCAGCGACCTGGCCGACGCCGTGCTGGAGCTGGCGTGCTCGTCGTACGCCGGACTGCTCAACGTGGCCGGCGCGGACGCCGTCAGCCGGGCCGAGCTGGGTCTGCTGGTCGCCGAGCGGTTCGGTCTGGACGCGACGGGCCTGAAGACCACCACGGCCGCCGCCGCTGGCGTGGTCCGGCCCGGCGACGTACGCCTCGACTCCGGCCGCGCCGCCGGTCTGCTGCGGACGCGGCTGCGCGGGGTGCGCGAACTCCTGGCCTGATGTCCTGCACACTTCCTATGCACAACTATTGTGCACGGCAAGTGTGCAGAGATAGTGTGCAGCCATGAAGAACGACGAAGCGACCCCGCGGCCCACCCCGCGGGAGGTGCGGATCGACAAGCGGCAGGTCCGGGTGCTCGCGCACCCGCTGCGGATGCGGCTGGTCGGAGCCCTGCGGGTGAACGGGCCCGCCACCGCCACCACCCTCGCCGAGCTGCTCGGCACCAACACCGGCGCGACCAGCTACCACCTGCGCCAACTCGCCGAGGTCGGGCTGGTCACCGAGGATCCCGACCGGGGCAGCGGACGGCAGCGCTGGTGGCAGGCCGCGCACGACGTCACGAGCTGGGAGCCGAGCGACTTCGACGACGACCCCGACGCCCGTGCCGCGATCGAGTGGATCCAGGGCGACCAGGTGCGTCTTCTCGTCGAACACGCCGACCGCTGGTTCGCCACCCAGCACGAATGGTCCCCCGCCTGGCGGGACGCCTTCGGCATGGGCGACATCTTCATGACCATCCCGCCCGAGCGGCTGGAGGCGCTCAAGGCGGAGGTGTGGCAGGTGCTGGAGCGGTACCGCCGGGAGGCCGAGCCGGTCGACACGGCCGAGCCCGCCGACCCGCAGGCCCGCCCGGTGCAGGTCTTCCTGGCCGCCTACCCGCTGCTGGACGGCCCCCGATGAGCGCGAGGAGTGAGCCGGGTTTGCGAGCCCCGCAGTCGCGAATGGATGTGGCGTCGTGAGCGCGCTGACCGTACGCCAGGTCCGGCGTCGCTACCTCACCCTCTACGGCCTGCGCTGGCTCCCCACGGGGTTGATGATCCCGGTGATGATCCTGCTGATGCAGGAGCGCGGCCTGTCGCTGCCGCAGATCGGCCTGGTCGGCACCGCGCAGGGGCTGCTGGTGCTCGCGCTGGAGCTGCCCACCGGCGGCTTCGCCGACGCCCTCGGTCGCCGACCCGTCCTGCTCGCCGCCGGAGCGCTCAACCTCGCCTCGCTGGCGCTCTTCGCGGTGGCCGACTCGTTCGCGCTGTTCTTCCTGGTCTGGGCGTTGCAGGGCGTCTACCGGGCACTGGACAGCGGCCCGCTGGAATCCTGGTACGTCGACGCCACCCTGGCCGCCGACCCGCAGGCCGAGTACGAGCGGGGCCTCGGGTACGCCGGCACCGTCATCGGCGTGGCCATCGGCGGCGGCGCGCTGCTCAGTGGTGGCCTGGTCGCGCTGGGCCCGCTCGGGCCGGTCAGCGCGCTCACCGTGCCGGTGCTGGCCGCGATCGTCGCCCAGGCGGCCGCGCTGGCCGCGCTGCTCGTCCTGCTGGTCGAAGAGCGGCCGGCCACCGGGCTCGCGGCGCTGCGGGCCTCGGTGGTCCAGGCTCCCCGGATGATCGGCCAGGCCGTCGGGCTACTGCGGCGCTCCCGGGTGCTGCTGGCGTTGGTGGCCGTCGAGCTGTTCTGGGGCTTCGGCATGATCACCTTCGAGTCGCTGCTGCCGGTACGACTGGCCGAGGTGATCGGCGACCCGGAACGCGCCGCGGCGCTGCTCGGGCCGGCGAACTCGGCCGCCTGGCTCGCCTCGGCCGCCGGCGCGGCACTGACTCCGCTGCTGCTGCGCTGGTTCGGGGCGGCTCCGGGTGCGGCCCTGCTGCGCATCCTGCAGGGCGTCACGGTGGTCGGGATGGGGCTGTTCGCGGGGCCGGTCGGAGTGCTGGTGGCCTACCTGGCCTGCTACGCCGTGCACGGCGCGTCGAATCCGCTGCACAGTGGTCTGTTGCACCGCCAGGTCGACGGCCCGTACCGGACCAGCGTGCTCTCGCTGAACTCGATGATGGCGCAGCCGGCCGCCGCCCTCGGCGGGGTGGTCCTGACCGCGATCGCCGCCGCCGTCAGCGTCAGCGCCGCGATGGTGGTCGGCGCGGTGGTGCTGGCCGTCGCCGCGCCGCTCTACCTGCCCGCCTGGCTGGCCGACCGTCGGCCCGCTCCCTCCAGTGAGCCGACCGTGGTCCCCGTACCCGCCGACCGGTAGCGAGGGCCGCTCATCGACGCCCGGTGTCGATGAGCGGCCTCAGCCGAGGCGGATCGCGGTGCGGGACAGGGTGTCGGCGAAGCCGAGCCGGCGGTAGAGCCGCACCGCTTTGACGTTGTCCGGGTAGACGCCGAGCCCGACGGTGTCGTGCCGGGCCAGCAGCGCCCGGGTCATGCCGGCGGTCAGCGCCGCGCCCAGCCCCCGGCCGCGTTGGTCGGGGGCGACGGTCAGGCCGGCCAGAAAACCGACGTCGCCCCGGCTGCGGTCCGCGCCGCACGCCACCAGCCGGTCGCCGGCCCGGATGCCGTACCAGTCGATGACCCGTGGATCGCCCGGGCGCGTGGTGGTGTCCGGGAACGCCTCGTCGACCAGCGCCGCAAGCGCCGGGCGGTCGGCGTCGGTGAGACGTACGACCCGCTGCTCGTCCGGCTGCGTCGGCGGCGCCACGGTGGTCCAGTGGAAGTCCCAGTCGACGAACTCGGCCACCGCCAGCCGGCCCGCCACCAGGGCGGGGTCGAGCCGGGGCAGGTGCATTCGATGCTCCGGCCGCAGCACCCCGTCGGCGACCAGCGCGGCACAGATCTCCAGCACCGGCTCGGTGGGGCCGATGGCGTCCGCGCCCAGCCCGCGCTCGGGCGGCAGCAACCACAGCACGGCGCCGTCGCGCCGGTAGCCGCGCGCCGGCACGCCCGGCGAGAGCGAGTGCCTGACGAACGGGTGGTCACCGGCGGCGGCCAGGATGGCGGCCCGGTCGTGGAGCGCCTGGTCGTCGATGATCATGACGGTCAGCCTAGGAGCCGCCGTACGGGCGACCGCGCCGGGTCCGGCAGCCCGCGTGCTGTTCCACCGTGGAGATTGGCGAGTCGACCGATTGGGTACATCACGCGCCGACCTACTGGGAACCCCCACCGGAGGACCGACATGCTCGCCATTCTCGCGGCCATCGTCTTTGGCTTCGCCCTGCTGCTCGACCTGCTCAACACCGACTTCGGCGCCCCCGACCTGTTCAACTGGAACACCCTCGTGCTCATCGGCCTGCTCCTGCTCTCGCTCTACCTGGCCGGCGTCGGCAGCGGCCCGCGCGGCGGTGGCGGCGGCCGCTGGTACCGGGGCCGTCGTCCCGGCCGTGGCTGACCGAGACCGATCAGCGGTGGCCCGGCCCGCAGCGCGATTCCGGCGTCGCGGGTCGGGCCCGGTACTGTCTTCGTGATGGAGTCCGACGCTCTCTTCTCCCTCGGTGCGCCCACCGGGCCGCGCAGCGCGCCCGAGGGTCCCGCCGGTGTCGACGGCTTCACTCCGGTAGCGGACGATTCGCCCCTGCCCGTCCGCATGCGGCCCGCGAGCCTGGACGAGCTGATCGGGCAGGACCACCTGCTCGCCCCCGGCGCGCCGCTGCGGCAACTGGTCTCCGGCGGTGCCCCCCTGTCAGTCATCCTCTGGGGGCCGCCCGGCAGCGGCAAGACCACCATCGCGCACCTGGTGGCCGGCGCCACCGACCGCCGCTTCGTCGCCATGTCGGCGCTCTCGGCCGGGGTCAAGGACGTCCGGGCGGTGATCGAGACGGCCCGTCGCCAGCGCCGTTCGGGCGGCCCGCAGACGGTGCTGTTCATCGACGAGGTGCACCGGTTCAGCAAGACCCAGCAGGATTCGCTGCTCGCCGCCGTCGAGGACCGCACTGTCACGCTGCTCGCGGCGACCACCGAAAACCCGTACTTCTCGGTCATCTCACCCCTGCTGTCGCGGTGCGTGCTGCTCACCCTGCAGCCGCTCGACGACGACGCCGTACGCGGCCTGCTGCGCCGCGCGGTCGCCGACGAGCGCGGCCTGGGCGGCACGCTCGCCCTGACCACCGACGCCGAGGACCACCTGGTCCGACTCGCCGCCGGTGACGTCCGCAAGGCGCTGACCGCGCTGGAGGCGGCGGCGGCCTCGGCCACGGCGCTCGGCACCGGGCGCATCGACCTGGCCACCGCCGAGCAGGCGGTCGACGTGGCGGCGGTGCGCTACGACCGCGACGGCGACGCCCACTACGACGTGGTCAGCGCCTTCATCAAGAGCATGCGCGGCTCGGACGTGGACGCCGCCGTGCACTGGCTGGCCCGGATGCTGGTGGCGGGGGAGGACGCCCGGTTCATCGCCCGACGGCTGGTCATCTTCGCCAGCGAGGACGTGGGCATGGCCGACCCCACCGCGCTGAGCGTGGCCACCGCCGCCGCGCACGCCGTGGAGTACGTCGGTCTGCCCGAGGCGCAGCTCAACCTGGCGCAGGCGGTGATCCACCTGGCCACCGCGCCGAAGTCGAACTCGGCCACCACCGCGATCGGCGCGGCCATCGCCGACGTGCGGGCCGGCCGGGGTGGTTCGGTGCCCCGTGGGCTGCGGGACGCGCACTACGCCGGCGCCCGAGGGCTGGGCCACGGCACCGGGTACCGCTACCCGCACGACGACCAGCGCGGCGTGGTCACCCAGCAGTACGTCCCGGACGACCTGGTGGGCGTCGACTACTACCAGCCCAGCCCGCACGGGGCGGAACGGTCGGTGTCGACGCGGCTGCCGGTGCTGCGCCGGATCATCCGCGGGCTGCCGGCCCCGCCCGCCCGCCCGGAAACCCCGACCGCCTCCTCGCCCGCGACAGCGGGCCCGTCGGTGGCGGCCCCGACCGCCGGGTCACCGGTAACACCGCAGCCCGCCCCGGCGCTTGTCGGTCGGAACGGCAAGCCGGCCACGGACGCGGGCGGTCCCCGCACGAAGCAGGACAGCGGCACTGACGCCGCAGGAGAGGGTCAACAGTGAGATCGCGTGGTGCGGACCGTCCCGACGAGGGCCCGGACGAGCGGCGTGATCCCCGCGCGAAGGGCCGCCGCTGGGGTCGAGGCCGAGCCGAGGCCGAGCCGGAGGAGCCGGTGGCCGGCGAGGAGTTCGGCTGGATCGACGACCTGCGCTCGGCCAAGCAGCAACGCGGCGAGCTGGGCCCGGACGGGGCCCCGGCCGAGCCCGTGCCGCCGCGCGGGGGCGCGTCGGCGCCGCCGGACGCGCC
>NZ_JBEXIA010000081.1:0-5612 GCF_040608335.1 Micromonospora sp. NPDC005194
TCAACCTGCGCCTCGGACTGGTACGTGTCGATCGGATGGCGCTGGAACACGCCTCGCCGCCTGTGCCGACCCGTCGACGCGTCGTGGTGGCCGTCCGGGCCGCCGCCAGCGTCCGCGTCAGCGGCTGTCCGACCCGTCGGTCTCCACGGCCGCCCGGCCGGCCTCCAGGCGGGCCACCGGCACCCGGAACGGCGAGCAGGACACGTAGTCGAGACCGACCTCGTGGAAGAAGTGCACCGAGTCCGGGTCGCCGCCGTGCTCACCGCAGACGCCGAGCTTCAGTCCGGGGCGGGCGGCCCGGCCCTCCTCGGCGGCGATCCGCACCAGCCGGCCGACGCCGTCGCGGTCGATCGACTCGAACGGCGAGATGCCGAAGATGCCCAGCTCCAGGTAGCGCCAGAAGAACGCGCCCTCGACGTCGTCGCGGGAGAAGCCCCAGCCCATCTGGGTCAGGTCGTTGGTGCCGAAGGAGAAGAACTCGGCCGCCTCGGCGATCTGCCCGGCGGTCAGCGCCGCCCGGGGCACCTCGATCATGGTGCCGATCAGCACCTCGACTCCGCTGTCACCGACCACCTCGGCGATGATCTTCTCGGCCTCGGCGCGTACCGTCTCCAGCTCCTGCACGGCTCCGACGAGCGGCACCATGATCTCCGGCTTGGCCACCCGGCCCTCCCGGGCGCAGGTCACCGCCGCCTCCGCGATGGCCCGGACCTGCATCGCGAACAGGCCGGGGATGACCAGGCCGAGGCGGACGCCGCGCAGCCCGAGCATCGGGTTCTCCTCGTGCATCCGCCGGACGGCGGCGAGCAACGCCTCCTCCTTGGCCACGTCCTCGCCGCGTTCCTGCGCGACCGCCACGTTGACGGCGAGCTGCTCCAACGGCGGCAGGAACTCGTGCAGCGGCGGGTCGATCAGCCGGACGGTGACCGGCAGCCCGTCCATCTCGTGGAAGATCTGCACGAAGTCGGCCCGCTGCAACGGCAGAAGCGCCTCCAGCGCGGCCTCCCGCTCGTCCGCGGCGCGCGCCAGGATCAGCCGCTCGACCAGCTCCCGCCGGTCGCCGAGGAACATGTGCTCGGTGCGGCACAGCCCGATGCCCTCGGCGCCGAAGCGCCGGGCACGGGCGGCGTCCGCGCCGGTGTCGGCGTTCGTGCGGACCGCCAGCCGCCGCCTGCCGTCGGCGTGCGTCATGATCCGGTGTACGGCCCGGACGAGCGCGTTGTCGATGTGCTCGGGGTCGAGGCTGCCCTCGAAGTACTGCACGACCTCCGACGGCATGACCGGCACCTCACCGAGGTACACCTTGCCGGTGGTGCCGTCGATGGAGACGACGTCGCCCTCGTTGACGGTCCGCCCGGCCACGGTGAACCGCTTCGCCGGCACGTTCACGTCGATCGCGTCGGCGCCGGAGACGCAGGTCTTGCCCATTCCCCGGGCCACCACGGCGGCGTGGCTGGTCTTGCCGCCGCGCGAGGTGAGAATGCCCTTGGCGGCGATCATGCCGTTCAGGTCGTCCGGGTTGGTCTCCCGGCGGACCAGGATCACCGACTTGCCCTCGGCGGCCAGCTCGACGGCCCGCGCGGAGGTGAAGACCACCGTGCCGGACGCCGCGCCCGGTGAGGCGCCGATGCCCGTGGCGACCGCCTCGAATTCGTGGTCGAGCTGGAAGCGGGGGAACATCAGCTGGGCGAGCTGTGCGCCGTTGACCCGGTGCAGCGCCTCGTCCAGGTCGATCAGGCCCTCGTCGATGAGCTGCCCGGCGATGACGAACGCGGCGGCGGCCGTGCGCTTGCCGACCCGGGTCTGCAACATCCACAGCTTGCCGCGCTCGATGGTGAACTCGATGTCGCACAGATCCCGGTAGTGCTCCTCCAGCCGGGCCATGAACGAGAGCAACTCGTCGTAGGACTTCTTGTCGAGCTGCTCCAGCTCCTGCAACGGCACGGTGTTGCGGATGCCGGCGACCACATCCTCGCCCTGCGCGTTGGCCAGGTAGTCGCCGTAGATGCCCTGCGCGCCGCTGCCCGGGTCGCGGGTGAAGGCGACACCGGTGCCCGAGTCGGGGCCGAGGTTGCCGAAGACCATGGTCACCACGTTGACCGCGGTGCCGAGGTCGGCCGGGATGCGCTCCTGGCGGCGGTAGAGCACCGCGCGCTCGGCGTTCCACGACTCGAAGACCGCCCGGATGGCCAGGTCGAGCTGTTCCCGCGGCTGCTGCGGGAACTCCCGGCCGGTGTGCTTGGCGAAGATCTTCTTGTACGCGTCGACCAGCCCGCGCAGGTCGTCCGCGTCCAGGTCCAGGTCGTTGTGCGTACCCTTGGCGCTCTTGGCCTCGTCGAGGGCGTGCTCGAACTCCTCGCCCGGCACCTCGCAGACGGTCTTGCCGAACATCTGGATCAGCCGGCGGTAGGAGTCCCAGGCGAACCTGTCGTTGCCCCCCGCCTGCGCGGAGAGCCCGACCACGCTCTGGTCGTTGAGGCCGACGTTGAGGACGGTCTCCATCATGCCGGGCATGGAGAACTTGGCCCCGGAGCGGACGGACACCAGCAGCGGGTCCCCCGGGTCGCCGAGGCGCTTGCCCATCGCCCGTTCCAGCGCCTCCAGGTGCGCCTCGATCTGACCGGCGAGGCCGTCCGGCTCCCGCCCGGTCGCGAGGTACGCCTGGCAGGCCTCGGTCGTGATGGTGAAGCCGGGCGGGACGGGCAGACCGAGGTTGGTCATCTCGGCGAGGTTGGCCCCCTTGCCGCCGAGCAGGTCCTTGAGATCCTTGTTGCCCTCGGAGAAGTCGTAGACGTACTTGTGTTCGTCGGTCTCTTGCGCTGCCACCAGAGCCTCCCACGCGCGCCGGATTGACACTTAACGAAGGTTCAGGGCGAAGGTTAAGCGAAGATCGGGTGGCCTGGGACCGTTCGGTGACAATAGGCACAGCCATCACGACTATCCGCGTTCGTACCGGTTTTTGGGAACGCTTCCACGCGCACGATCACGCATCTCCGCCGGTCCTCGTATTCTTGACGGCACTGGTTCTGTCGAAACTCGCTTTTGCCATATCCGACGCGAATAACCCCTCCGGAGCCGTCGTCGTGTCATCCCTTCCGCTCTCCTCCCCCGCCCCCGAGCCGACCCCGACGGCCACCGTCGCCGACTCGGCCGCAGTGCCCGCGCACCAGCCGGAGGCCGGCGACCTGGCTGTGCTCGCCGCGCGGGCGGCCGGCGACGACCTGCTCGCCCCTGCGGTACGTCTCGACAGCGTCGTACCGGCACCGGAACGGGTCGAACCGGACCCCACCGCGTCCTTCGTGCTCACCGGGGACACGGCCATCCGGGTCACCGCCCACCCGGGCGCCCGCGCGGTGGCCGACCACCTCGCCGAGCTGCTCCGACCGGCAACCGGGTTCCTCCTGCCGGTCGCCGACACCCGTGCGGTCGGGCCGACCGGCCCGCTGACGCTCACCCTGGCCGCCACGCCCGCCAGCCCGGCCCCCGCCGTCGAGCGCCCGACCACCGACCTCGGGGCGGAGGGCTACCGGCTCGACGTGACCACCACCGAGGTACGCCTCGTCGCCGACACCCCAACCGGTCTCTTCTACGGCGTACAGACGCTCCGGCAGCTGCTCCCCGCCGCCGTGGAGAACCCGACGCCGGTGACCACGCGCTGGTCGCTGCCCGGCGGCACGATCCTGGACCGCCCCCGCTTCCCCTACCGGGGCGCGATGCTCGACGTGGCGCGACACTTCTTCGCCGTCGAGGACGTCCTACGGGTGATCGACCACCTCGCCCGCTACAAGCTCAACCACCTGCACCTGCACCTCACCGACGACCAGGGGTGGCGCATCGCCGTCGACTCCTGGCCGAAGCTCGCCACCGTCGGCGGGGCGAGCGAGGTCGGCGGCGGCCCCGGCGGCCACTACACCAGGGCGGACTACCGGCGGATCGTCTCCCACGCGGCCGCCCGGCACGTCACGCTGGTCCCGGAGATCGACCTGCCCGGCCACACCAACGCGGCGCTCGTCGCCTACCCCCAGCTCGCACCGGACAAGGTCGCGCCGCCGCCGTACACCGGCACCGAGGTCGGCTTCAGCTACGTCGACCCGGCCGACGAGCAGACGTACGACTTCATCGCCGACGTGCTCGGCGAGGTGGCCGCCCTCACCCCCGGGCCGTGGCTGCACATCGGCGGCGACGAGGCGTTCAAGGTCAAGGGTGCGGTCTACACCGATTTCGTGGAGAGGGCGCAGCGGATCGTCGCCGACACCGGCAAAACCGTGGTGGGCTGGCACCAGCTCGCCCCGGCCGCACACCTCGACGGGCGGGTCCTGCAGTGGTGGGGCACCGACGCCGACGATCCCACCACGGCCGACGCGGTCCGGCGGGGCGCTCGGCTGATCCTCTCCCCCGGCAACCACGCCTACCTGGACATGAAGTACGCCGCGGACACCCCGATCGGGCACGACTGGGCCGGCCTCATCGACGTACGGCGGGCGTACGACTGGGATCCGGGCACGCACGTCGCCGGCGTGCCCACCGCGGCCGTCCTGGGCGTGGAGGCCCCGCTGTGGACCGAGTCGGTCACCTCGCTCGCCGACATCGAGTTCATGCTGTTTCCCCGGTTGCCCGCCATCGCCGAGCTGGGCTGGTCACCCCGGGCCGCGCACGACTGGGCCGGATTCCGCGAGCGCCTGGCCGGGCACGGGCCACGCTGGTCCACCGCCGGGATCACCTTCCACCGCGCCCCCGAGATCCCCTGGCCGGCGACGCCCACGGTCCCCCGGCAACACCGCGCACCCCAGAACGACCCGACAACCCCCTGAAGGCGCGGCACACCGCGAGGTCGCCGTCAGCGGCGTGCCGCCCCACCGACGGACACCGTGCACGCATGATCGTGCTCGATCCTGGATGTAGTGGCCTCGCCCGCGTGGCGAGGGCCCTGTTTCCAGGATCGAGCACGATCATCCGGTGGCGGTGGGGCCGCCTGGAGGTGATCCACTCGGGTTCGGTGATGTCGGGGTGTCCCGCGCGCCCGGATACCCCGACTTCGCCGAAGTCGAGTCGATCACCACCGGGTGGTGGCGGATGTCCGTTTCCGATGGATGGTTTGGGGTGGATTCGACATCGCCGTCCCGTGGTCGGTGCCACGCTGGTGGCGGAATCGGGGACCCGGCGGGGTCGTTATACCTGGCATGCCGCCGCGACCTACCGGCTAGCGGCGCGCGGCAGCCGCCGGGAACACCCGCCCGGCCGCCGCCGTTACATCCCCGCACGGCCGAGCAGCACGATTGGCCGGCCCGTGTGGCGGCCCGCCGGGAACACCCGTGCGGTCGCCGCGGTTACACGGCCGAGCACCACCGGCCGGCGTGGTCCGGAATGCGGAATGAGTCGCTGCCCCGGACCGTTGCACCACCCTCCGGGACAACCCCGTGCAGGCCCCCCGCCGGGCCGCCTGGCCACGTCCCGCCGTGAACTTTCCCGCTCGGCACACATCCCCCCGGTTTTTGTGTGTCGTTGCGTTTTCCCCCGATGCAGAGGAGCACGCCATCATGCGTACCGATCTGATTCGTAAGACCGCTCTGACCGCTGCTGGCCTCGCCTTCACCGGCGGCGCCATCGCCGGC
>NZ_JBEXIA010000082.1:0-3893 GCF_040608335.1 Micromonospora sp. NPDC005194
CAACCACACAGACCTACAGCTTCCACGCCGAAATCACACTCTTCGAGAAAGGACTTGCCTCCCGCTCACGGCGCTAAACGCAACGGCGTTGTCCTGGATGTAGTGCCCTCACCGGCGCGGTGATGCCCCCACATCCTGGATCGAGCACGATCATCCGCAGCGGCTCAGCCGACGCCAGGGCGGTCAGCCGGCACCAAGGGCTCGGCCGACTTCGGCGGATCGGCGGCTCAGCCGGCGCCGGCCGCCAGCGCGGCGGTGACCAACGCGGCGTTGCCCGGTGCCGGTACGCCATCGGGCAACAGGAGCGTGTCCTCCAGCCCGATCCGGGTGTGCAGCCCACGGCTGACCGCCTCGGCGAGCACCGCCCAGGTGGCCGGACCCTCGGCGTGCAGCAACACGGGCGGAGCCACCGCGTCCTCCGGCGGCGACCCGCCCGGCATCCCCGCTGACGGCGGTGGCACGGCGGGCATCCCCGTCGACCGCGGTGGCACGCTGGGCATCCGCGCTGGCGGCGGCAGCGCGGCGAGGATCCGCGCCGCATCGGCCAACGCGACCGCCGGCTCCTGCGCCATGCACTCGACGAGGATCCGTCCGACCGGCACCCGCCAGGACCGGTACGCCTTCACGGCGTCGAGTGTCCAGAGCCCCACCTCGACGAGCACGCCACGCTCATGCAGCGCGGCGGCGACCGCCTCGGCGCCGGGCTCGTGCGCGTTGACCGAGGCGAAGTCGGGCAGCACCGGCCAGGATCGGACGGCGGCCACCCGGGCGGCCGGATCCGGTTCGATCCAGGCTCCGGTGCTCACCCCCACCGGCAGCCCCGGCCGGGCCGCACGGATCGCGGTCAGCGCGTCGGCGATCACCGCCGGGCGCAGTGACTCGACGCCGGCCGCGCCCCTGGGATGGACGTGCACGGCCGCGACGCCCAGCGCGGCACAGCGGGCCGCGTCGGCCGCCAACTCCGTCGGGGTCACCGGCACGGCCGGATGGGCGGCACGACTGCGCTGGCCGTTCAGACACGCTTTCAACATCGGGCCACCCCCACCGCACCCATCGCGCCACTCAGTCGAGCGGGCGGTTGTCGCGCTCCAGATCGCCCTCGGCGTCGGCGAGCGCGTCGGCGTCGATCTGCTCGGCGAACTCGGCCGCCTCGGCGCTCTGCGCGGCGAGCGCGTCCTTCACCGCGCGGATGGCCACGCCGGGCGGATAGCCCTTGCGGGCCAGCATCCCGACCAGCCGGCGGAAGACCGCGTCGGGCTCGCCCCGGGCGGTACGCAGTTTGCGCTCCACCAGAGCGCGGGCGGTTGCCGCCTCGGTCTCCTCGTCCAGCTCGCCCAGCGCCTCGGTGGCCACCTCGCCGTCGACGCCCTTGCGGCGCAGCTCGTTGGCGAGCGCCCGGCGGGCCAGGCCACGACCGGTGTGCCGGCTGGACACCCAGGCGCGGGCGAACGCCGCGTCGTCGATGATGCCGACCTCGTCGTAGCGGTCGAGCACCTCGGCCGAGACCTGCTCGGAGATGCCCCGCTTGGCCAACGCGTCGGCCAGCTCGGCCCGGGTGCGGGGCCGGACGGCGAGCTGGCGCAGGCAGATCTCGCGAGCCACCTCCGACTCGTCGCGCGGCGTAGGCGCCGGTTCATCCGCCGACGACTCGGCCCGGCGCCCCCGACGGGGACGCGGCGGATCGCTGGCGTCGCCCGTACGGGGTGGGCTGGCATCCCAGCCCCGCCCCGTACGGGCGCGTCGTCCTGCCACTGGTCAGCGACCGGTCAGAAGTCAACCGGCGGCAGCTCCGGGCCACCGGCGGCGTCGCTCGCGCCAACCCCGACGCCGAGCTTCTCCAGGATCTTCTTCTCGATCTCGGCGGCCACGTCCGGGTTTTCCTTCAGGAACTCCCGGGCCTTCTCCTTGCCCTGGCCGAGCTGGTCGCCGTCGTACGTGTACCACGCGCCGGACTTGCGGATGATCGCCTGCTCCACGCCGACGTCGATCAGCGAGCCCTCACGCGAGATGCCCTTGCCGTACATGATGTCGAACTCGGCCTGCTTGAACGGCGCGGCCACCTTGTTCTTCACGACCTTGACCCGGGTGCGGTTACCGACCACGTCGGTGCCGTCCTTGAGGCTCTCGATGCGTCGCACGTCGAGCCGGACCGAGGCGTAGAACTTCAGCGCCCGACCACCGGTGGTGGTCTCCGGGCTGCCGAACATCACGCCGATCTTTTCGCGCAGCTGGTTGATGAAGATCGCCGTGGTGCCGGTGTTGCTGAGCACACCGGTGATCTTCCGTAGTGCCTGGCTCATCAGCCGGGCCTGGAGGCCCACGTGGCTGTCGCCCATCTCGCCCTCGATCTCGGCGCGCGGCACCAGGGCCGCCACCGAGTCGATCACGATGATGTCCAGAGCGCCGGAGCGGATCAGCATGTCCGCGATTTCCAGCGCCTGCTCGCCCGTGTCCGGCTGGGAGACCAGCATCGCGTCGGTGTCGACGCCGAGGGCCTTCGCGTACTCCGGGTCGAGCGCGTGCTCGGCGTCGATGAAGGCGGCGATGCCGCCGTTGCGCTGGGCGTTGGCCACCGCGTGCAGTGCCACCGTGGTCTTACCGCTGGACTCGGGACCGTAGATCTCGACCACCCGGCCACGGGGCAGGCCGCCAATGCCGAGGGCCACGTCGAGCGCGATGGAGCCGGTCGGAATGATCGCGGTCTGGACGACCGGCCGGTCACCCAGCCGCATCACCGAGCCCTTGCCGAATTGCTTGTCAATCTGAGCGAGAGCAAGGTCGAGTGCCTTCTCCCGGTCAGGCCCTGCTGCCATGGTTGCCACCCCTGCCTTCGCCGGCGTCTTTGCTGAGCTTCGCGTCACGCGGACACGCTAGGCGCTGGGTCCGACAGAAAACCAGCCGACGGGCCGCGAGCTGTGGACGAGCACCCCGCTGTGGACAATAGCCGAACAGGTGTACGACTCGACAAGCGACACGCGGAACCGGCGAAAAGGCTGCTCAGCGTAGTCGAGCGGGTACGCGGTCGGGGTACGCGGCGCAGACCGCCCGCCACACCACGTGCGTCTGCTCCCCCGACGACAGCGCCTGCTCGATGGTCCGCCCATCGAGCTGGGACAGCACCTGGTCGCGGGCGATGCTGGCCGCGTAGCCCGGCCCGAACGCCTCCTCCAACCGCGCCCAGAAGTCGGTCAGCCGCACGTGATCAACCCTCCTCGCCCGGTGCCCCCGTCGGCACCGGGCGCAACGCTAGCGCCACCAGGGGCACGGTCGCGACCGCCGCGAGCAGGGTGAGCACCGGATAACCGGCGAGCTGCATGACAAACCCGCTGAGCACCGCGGCGCTGGCCCCCGCCAACCCCATGATCAGGTCGGAGAACCCCTGGACGCTGGGCCGCACACCGGCCGACACCGACTCGGAGAGCAGCGTCGAGCCGGCCACCATCGTCCCCGACCAACCCAGCCCGAGCAGGACCAGACCGATCGAGAGCCGGGGCGTGTGGTGCCCGGCGGTGCCGGCGACCGCGCAGGCGGCCAGCAGCAGCCCGACCCCGCCGAGGATCACCGCCCGCCGGCCGAGCCGGTCGGTGAGCCAGCCGACCACCGGGGCGAACGCGTACATGCCGGCGATGTGCAGGCTCAACACGATCCCGACCAGCCGCAGCACGTCGGCGTCGGCGTGCGACTCACCGAGCCGGACCGGGGTCATCGCCATCACCGCCACCATCACCAGGTGACCGATCGCCACGGCGGTGATGCCGAGCCGGGCGGCTGGCTGTCCGCGTACCACCGACCAGGCCAGCCGCATTCCGGCGGTGCGCGGCGCGCGCCCCCCGCCCCCCCCCGTGGGCGGCCCGGCCCCCCCCCCCCCCCACGGCAGGTTCAGAAGACCACGA
>NZ_JBEXIA010000083.1:0-3078 GCF_040608335.1 Micromonospora sp. NPDC005194
GGGTTTGGTGTGGGGCGGATCGGGTTGTGGGTTGGTCGTTTGTTGAGAATTGCACAGTGGACGCGAGCATCTTTGTGGTCAAGTTGTCAAGGGCGAACGGTGAATGCCTTGGCACCAGGAGCCGATGAAGGACGTGGGAGGCCGCGATAGGCCTGGGGGAGCTGTCAACCAAGCTGTGATCCCAGGGTGTCCGAATGGGGAAACCTGGCACCAGTCATGTGGTGTCACCCACACCTGAACACATAGGGTGTGTGGAGGGAACGCGGGGAAGTGAAACATCTCAGTACCCGTAGGAAGAGAAAACAAATAGTGATTCCGTGAGTAGTGGCGAGCGAAAGCGGATTGAGGCTAAACCGGCTGCGTGTGATACCTGTCAGGGGTTGCGTGGTCGGGGTTGTGGGACCCTACTGAACAAGCTGACACTTGTTCGAGGAGTTACAAAGTCAGTGGCTAGTCGAACAGTCTGGAATGGCTGACCGTAGACGGTGAAAGTCCGGTAGGTGAAAGTTGCTGACCTTCTGTGGGTGTTCCCGAGTAGCGGCGGACCCCTGAAATCTGCCGTGAATCTGCCAGGACCACCTGGTAAGCCTAAATACTTCCTGGTGACCGATAGCGGACGAGTACCGTGAGGGAATGGTGAAAAGTACCCCGGGAGGGGAGTGAAATAGTACCTGAAACCGTTCGCCTACAATCCGTCGGAGCCTTGCGGGGTGACGGCGTGCCTTTTGAAGAATGAGCCTGCGAGTTAGTGGCATGTGGCGAGGTTAACCCGTGTGGGGGAGCCGTAGCGAAAGCGAGTCTGAATAGGGCGATTCAGTCGCGTGTCCTAGACCCGAAGCGGAGTGATCTAGCCATGGGCAGGCTGAAGCGCGGGTAAGACCGCGTGGAGGGCCGAACCCACCAACGTTGAAAAGTTGGGGGATGACCTGTGGTTAGGGGTGAAAGGCCAATCAAACTCCGTGATAGCTGGTTCTCCCCGAAATGCATTTAGGTGCAGCGTCGCGTGTTTCTTGCCGGAGGTAGAGCACTGGATGGTCTAGGGGGCCCACAAGCTTACCGAAACCAGCCAAACTCCGAATGCCGGTAAGTGAGAGCGCGGCAGTGAGACTGCGGGGGATAAGCTTCGTAGTCGAGAGGGAAACAGCCCAGATCACCAGCTAAGGCCCCTAAGCGTGTGCTAAGTGGAAAAGGATGTGGGGTCGCATAGACAACCAGGAGGTTGGCTTAGAAGCAGCCACCCTTTAAAGAGTGCGTAATAGCTCACTGGTCAAGTGGTTCCGCGCCGACAATGTAGCGGGGCTCAAGCACACCGCCGAAGCTGTGGCATTCACATTTTAACCTCGCTTGGACTTGATTCCTTGTGCAGGTGTGTGGATGGGTAGGGGAGCGTCGTGCCGCGAGTGAAGCAGCGGGGTGACCCAGTTGTGGACGCGGCACGAGTGAGAATGCAGGCATGAGTAGCGAAAGAAGGGTGAGAAACCCTTCCGCCGGATGACCAAGGGTTCCAGGGCCAGGCTAATCCGCCCTGGGTGAGTCGGGACCTAAGGCGAGGCCGAGAGGCGTAGTCGATGGACAACGGGTTGATATTCCCGTACCCGCGAAAGAGCGTCCCTGATGAACCTCGTTGTGCTAACCACCCAAACCAGCCGCGACCTTCGGGTCAAAGCTGGGGAGCGTGGGAACCTGATGGGTAGTAGTCAAGCGATGGGGTGACGCAGGAAGGTAGCTGAGCCCGGCCGGTGGTTGTGCCGGGGTAAGCGTGTAGGCCGTGTCGTAGGCAAATCCGCGACACACTAGGGCTGAGACGTGATGCCGAGCCGATTCAGGTGAAGTCAGTGATCCTATGCTGCCGAGAAAAGCCTCTAGCGAGTTCTTAGCGGCCCGTACCCCAAACCGACACAGGTGGTCAGGTAGAGAATACCGAGGCGATCGGGCGAACTGTGGTTAAGGAACTCGGCAAATTGCCCCCGTAACTTAGGGAGAAGGGGGGCCGGAGACGTGAAGCCCCGCGCGGGTGGAGCGTTGTATGGCCGCAGAGAGCAGGGGGAAGCGACTGTTTACTAAAAACACAGGTCCATGCGAAGAAGTAATTCGATGTATATGGACTGACGCCTGCCCGGTGCTGGAACGTTAAGGGGACCTGTTAGCTCTTCGGGGCGAAGCGGAGAACTTAAGCGCCAGTAAACGGCGGTGGTAACTATAACCATCCTAAGGTAGCGAAATTCCTTGTCGGGTAAGTTCCGACCTGCACGAATGGCGTAACGACTTCCCCACTGTCTCAACCACAGGCCCGGCGAAATTGCAGTACGAGTAAAGATGCTCGTTACGCGCGGCAGGACGGAAAGACCCCGGGACCTTTACTATAGCTTGACATTGGTACTCGAATTAGCTTGTGTAGGATAGGTGGGAGCCGGTGAAGTCCATACGCCAGTATGGGTGGAGGCAATCTTGAAATACCACTCTGGTTGATTTGGGTATCTAACTTCGGACCGTTATCCGGTTCAGGGACAGTGTCTGGTGGGTAGTTTAACTGGGGCGGTTGCCTCCTAAAGGGTAACGGAGGCGCCCAAAGGTTCCCTCAGCCTGGTTGGCAATCAGGTGTTGAGTGCAAGTACACAAGGGAGCTTGACTGTGAGACTGACAGGTCGAGCAGGGACGAAAGTCGGGACTAGTGATCCGGCACTTGCGAGTGGAAGCGGTGTCGCTCAACGGATAAAAGGTACCCCGGGGATAACAGGCTGATCTTCCCCAAGAGTCCATATCGACGGGATGGTTTGGCACCTCGATGTCGGCTCGTCGCATCCTGGGGCTGTAGCAGGTCCCAAGGGTTGGGCTGTTCGCCCATTAAAGCGGTACGCGAGCTGGGTTTAGAACGTCGTGAGACAGTTCGGTCCCTATCCGCCGTGCGCGTAGGATACTTGAGAAGGGCTGTCCCTAGTACGAGAGGACCGGGACGGACGAACCTCTGGTGTGCCAGTTGTCCCGCCAGGGGCACGGCTGGTTAGCTACGTTCGGAAGGGATAACCGCTGAAAGCATCTAAGCGGGAAGCCTGCTTCAAGATGAGGTATCCCACCCAC
>NZ_JBEXIA010000084.1:0-1963 GCF_040608335.1 Micromonospora sp. NPDC005194
GCCCACCGCTGGCGTCGGCCGCCCGCGCCGTCGGGCTCGCTCGCACGCCGTGCGGCGTCAGGCGCCGCGTCCCGGGCACCGCTGACCCGTCACCCCTTGGGCAGCTCCGCTGGCTTGTGGACGTACTCGCGGAGATGGGTGGCGGTGAGGGTGTCGCCGTGGGCGACCAGGTCCGCCGGCGTGCCGGTGAAGACGATGCGCCCGCCGTCGTGCCCGGCGCCCGGGCCGAGGTCGATGAGCCAGTCCGCGTGGGCCATCACGGCCTGGTGGTGCTCGATGACGATGACCGTGTTGCCGGCGTCGACCATGCGGTCCAACAGGGCCAGCAGTTGGTCCACGTCGGCCAGGTGCAGGCCGGTGGTGGGCTCGTCGAGGACGTACGTGCTGGTCTTCTCCGCCAGGTGGATGGCGAGCTTGAGCCGTTGCCGCTCCCCGCCGGACAGGGTGGTCAGCGGCTGGCCGAGGCTGAGGTAGCCCAACCCGACGTCGACCAGCCGGTGGAGGATGAGGTGCGCCGGCCCGCTGGGGGAGAATCCGTACGCCTCGGTGACCGACATGGCCAGCACCTCGCTGATGTTCTTCCCGCGCAGGGTGTACGTGAGGACCTCGTCGGTGAACCGCCGCCCCGCGCACCGCTCGCAGACGCTCGCCACGCCGGCCATCATCGCCAGGTCCGTGTAGATCAGCCCGATGCCCTTGCAGGCCGGGCAGGCGCCTTCGGAGTTCGCGCTGAACAGCGCCGCCTTGACGCCGTTGGCCTTGGCGAACGCGGTACGGATCGGGTCGAGCAGTCCGCTGTAGGTGGCCGGGTTGCTGCGTCGTGACCCGCGGATCGGGGACTGGTCGACGATCACCACACCGGCCCGGCCGCGCAGTGAGCCGTGGATCAGCGAGCTCTTGCCGGAGCCGGCCACGCCGGTGACCACGGTGAGGACGCCGAGCGGGATGTCCACGTCCACGTCGCGCAGGTTGTGCAGGTCGACGTGGCGGATGCCGAGCTGCCCGGTCGGTCGGCGTACCTCGTCGCGCACCCTCACCCGGTGGTCCAGGTGCCGCCCGGTGAGGGTGCCCGAGCGGCGCAGGCCGGGGACGTCGCCGGTGAAGCAGATCTGCCCGCCGGCGCTGCCCGCGCCCGGCCGAAGGATCGCCTGCGGGCCGTGGACCTCGCCGCCACCGTGGGGATCTCGGTGCAGCAGGTGCGCAACTACGTCGAGGAGGGCGTGCTGCCGCCGGTGCGGCGTACCGCGAGCGGCTACCGGATCTTCACGACCGCACACGCCCGCGCGCTGACCGTGGCCCGGCGGCTGGCCGAGGGGCACGGCTGGGGCCGTACCCGGGAGATCATGGCGGCGGTGCACGGCGGTGACGTGCCGGCGGCCCTGGCGGCGCTCGACGGCGGCCATGCCGAGCTGGACCGCGAACGCGCCGACATCCGCCGCGTGCTCGGCGCCTTCGAGACCGTGCTGGCCAACCCGCCGGCGACCCGGCCGGCCCAGCGCCGCGGCGTCCGCATCGGCGAGGTGGCGGCCCTGGTCGGGGTGCGGACCTCGCAGCTGCGCCTGTGGGAGGCCCGCGAGCTGCTGCGGCCGGGCCGCGCGCCCGGCACCAACTACCGGGTGTACGACGAGACCGAGCTGCGCGCCGCGCAGGTCGTCGCGCTCCTGCGCCGGGGCGCCTACCCGTTCGAGATCATCGAGGCGGTGCTGGGCGAGCTGCGCACCACCGGCAGCGCCCAGCGGGTACGCGCCGAGCTGGCCCGCCGTGAGCAGGACCTGCACGCCCGCAGCCTGCGCCGGTTGCGGGGCAGCGCCGCGCTGCACGACTACCTGGTGGAGCGGGCCGCCGCCGGAAGGTCGAGCGGCCAACCGCCGGGACGGCAGGATCCCGACCGCGCCGGTTGTCGGGAGGACACATGGGCAGGGACGTCTCGCAGGGCGCCTTCACCCGGGAGGACCGCGTCCGC
>NZ_JBEXIA010000085.1:0-1660 GCF_040608335.1 Micromonospora sp. NPDC005194
GGGCGGGCGCCGAGCACGCCGGCCCCGCCCGGTCGTCGCCGACGGGCGGCTGCCCGACGCCCGGCGGGCGGACGGCGGCGCGAGCCGGACCGTCCGGACCGGCGCCCGGCGGGACGGCCGCACGGGCCGGGCCGTCCGGACGGGGCCGGGCCGAGCCGGGGCGGGGCGGGGCGTCCGGGCCGACGCCCGGGCGCACCGCCGCACGAGCGGGACGATCCGGATCGACGCCCGGCGGCACTGCGGCACGGGCCGGGGCGTCCGGGCCGGCACCTGGGGGCACGGCGGCGCGAGCCGAGCCGTCGGGGCGAGCGGCACCCCGCTCGGGCATGCCGGCGCCGGGACGGGGTGGACCGTCGGGACCACGGCGACCGGCGCCGGAGACCGGCGCCTCGCCGGGCGCGGGTCGGGCCCGCCCCCCGGGCGGTGCGGAGCGGGCGCCCCGGACGGGCGCGCGCCGCCCACCGCCGGCGGGGCCGGCATACGGGTCGTCGCCGCGGTCGTCGGCCGGCCCGGGACGACCGGTGGGTCCGTCGGGGGCGGAGTCGGCCGGCGGGCGGCGGCGTCGGTTGATCGGATCCGCGGCGGCCCCCGGAGCGGCCCGACGGCCGACGGGCCGCTCACCGGTGACCGGCGGATGAGGCACGGAACCGCTCGGCTGCTCTCCGGTGGGGTCTGGCCCGCCGGGCCGGGCGGCCCGGCGGCCGGTGGGAGCGTCCGCGCCCGGGTCGGCCGGTGGCCCGACGGGACGACGGCCGGCGGTGCGTTCCGCGGCGGGATCGGGTACGGCGAGTGGGCCACCGGAGCGATCGGTCAGATCACCGGCGGGCGGCGGGGCGGTACGGCGGCCGACGGGGCGGTTCGCGGTCGGGGCCTGCGCATCGCCACCTCTGCGGTTGACCACCGGCAGACCGGGGTCGGTGTGCGGCAGCCGGCCGGCCTGACGCAGCCAGTCGGCCGGCCGCTCCGGGCGGTCCGCCCGCGGCTCACCGCCGGTCGGCACGCGTCGGCCCTGGTCGTCGGGGACCGCTCGACGGCGGCCGGTGCCGTCGGTGGACGTGACGCTGGCGGACCCGGCGCTGGCGGACCCGGCGCTGGTAGGCCCGGCGTTGGTGGGCCCGGCGTTGGTGGGCGCGGTGGACGCCTGCGGCATCGGTGGGGCGTTGCCCGAGCGGGGCACCACCGGCGCGTCCGGTTCGGCGGCACGGCGGTGACCACCTCCGGCCGGGCGGGCGTGACCCGCGGGCTCCGGCGCTCCCGGGTCGACCGGGCCGGGACGACGCCGGGCCGTGCGCGGGTCATTGTCGATCGCGGGGTCGGCGCGCAGCCCGTCGGCGACCTGCGGCGCGACGCCGGGCGGCGGCCCGTCGAACCGGCCCGGACCGGCCGCGGTGGGTGGCCCGGCGGGTCGCGCCGGATCGGGAACGGGTCCCGTCGTACGTCGGCCGGCGGCCAGGCCGTCACCGGTCAGCGGCCGGCCGCTCCCGGTCGGGTCGGGCCGGGGTCGGCGGCCCGGCGGCACGGCGTCCGGCCGGCGCAGTGGCGGCATCGCTTCCGCGCGGCCGGTCGGGGCGGCGGCATCCGGGCGGTGGCCGGCCGGGGCGCCCGCAGCCGCTGGCCCTCCGGGCGGGCCGGACGGTCCCACGGTCGGACGCGGTCGGGC
>NZ_JBEXIA010000086.1:0-1621 GCF_040608335.1 Micromonospora sp. NPDC005194
CCCCTCCCCCACCCCCCCCCCACCCTCCCCTGCTCCCCCCCCCCGCGCTAGCCGCTCCGGGTCCCAAATTCGTCCCGGGGGGGCGCGGGGGGCCCGGCCCCCCCCCCGACGTCGGCGTACGCCCTCCCGCTCGACCTCGGCGGACGAGCGGGCTGCGGCCTGCGCTACTCTTGAACGTCGCCGCTGTCGCACCGCGCTGACCGTGCGCGTCCCCGAGGGCGGCGACGGCCGCATTTTCCCAGCTCCAAGCCCCAGGAAGTGACATGCCTCCGAAGAAGAAGCTCGTCAAGACGTTCACGCTTCAGCTGCCGGCGGGCCAGGCCACGCCGGCGCCGCCGGTCGGCCCCGCGCTCGGCCAGCACGGCGTGAACATCATGGAGTTCTGCAAGTCCTACAACGCGCAGACCGAGTCCCAGCGGGGCGACATCGTCCCCGCCGAGATCAGCGTGTTCGAGGACCGGTCCTTCAGCTTCGTGCTGAAGACCCCGCCTGCCGCCCGGCTGCTGATCAAGGCCGCCGGTGTGCAGAAGGGCTCGGGCGTCCCGCAGGCCGAGAAGGTCGGCTCGGTGAGCCGCGCCCAGCTGCGTGAGATCGCCGAGAAGAAGATGGCCGACCTCAACGCCAACGACCTGGACCAGGCCGAGAAGATCATCGCCGGCACCGCCCGGTCGATGGGCATCACCGTCAGCGACTGACGTTCGGCCTCGCCGACGACCCGACCGTGGGAGGGCCCGCGCCGAGCGGCCCGCCAGAGACCACAGGAGTAATCAGCAATGCAGCGCAGCAAGAGCTACCGCAAGGCCGCCGACGTCATCGACCGGTCGAAGCTCTACACCCCCTCCGAGGCCGTGAAGCTGGCCAAGGAGACCACCAACGTCAAGTTCGACGCCACGGTCGAGGTCGCCATGCGCCTCGGCGTCGACCCCCGCAAGGCGGACCAGATGGTCCGCGGCACGGTCAACCTGCCGCACGGCACCGGTAAGACCGCCCGCGTGATCGTGTTCGCCGGTGGCGCGAAGGCCGAAGAGGCCGCCGCGGCGGGTGCGGACGAGGTGGGCACCGACGAGCTGGTCGCCCGCATCCAGGGTGGTTGGCTCGACTTCGACGCGGCGATCGCCACGCCGGACCAGATGGCCAAGATCGGCCGGATCGCGCGGATCCTGGGCCCGCGCGGTCTCATGCCGAACCCGAAGACCGGCACGGTGACCATGGACGTCACCAAGGCGGTGCAGGACATCAAGGGCGGCAAGATCACCTTCCGGGTGGACAAGCACTCCAACCTGCACCTGATCATCGGCAAGGCCTCCTTCACGGAGACCCAGCTGGTGGACAACTACGCCGCGGTGCTCGACGAGGTGCTGCGCGCCAAGCCGTCCGCGGCTAAGGGCAAGTACCTCCGCAAGGTCATCCTCACCACCACCATGGGCCCGGGTGTCCCGGTCGACCCGAACCTGGTGAAGAACCTCCGTGAGGACCAGGCCGAGGCCTGAGCCGACAGTTCGCTCGTACCGGGGCGCCGCCACGATCGTGGCGGCGGCCCCCCGCGGGGGGGGGGTGGGGCGCACCAAACCAAGGGGGGGGTAACGGAAGTGAATAGGGGAGGGTAATAGAGTATATTTGA
>NZ_JBEXIA010000087.1:0-1536 GCF_040608335.1 Micromonospora sp. NPDC005194
TGTCAACGCTGTTGCGTTTGGCGATCGGGACTTGAGTCAAGGGCTTTGGAGACGCGAACGGGACTTCTGATAGATCAGCTTGTGTCGAGCAAGGTGATCGTTATCAGGAGTCCCGTTGCAGGAGAAGTCTGTCATCAGGCGGTCGTTGCAGGTGGCCGGGGGTGTGCACGCGCCCGGTCATCTGGGTGAGTTGACGCAGATCATTGACTTTGACCTCGTAGACGCGGTGTTGGAGGAGACCGGGACGCGGGAGAAGCGGCTGCGGCTGCTGCCGTCTCGGGTCGTGGTGTACTTCGTCCTTGCGCTGGCGCTGTTCGAGCGCTGTTCCTATCTGGCGACCTGGGGGAAGCTGACCGCTGCCCTGACGGACCTGCGCCTGACGCGGCCGAGCGTCTCCTCACTCTCACGCGCCCGCCGCCGGATCGGAGCGGCGCCGCTACGGCGTCTGTTCGAGACGTTGGCCGGTGTCGTCGGTCTGCCCAGCCAGCCCGGCGTGTTCTACCGGGGCCTGCGCACCGTGGCCATCGACGGCACTCACCTGCACGTGCCCGATCGGGAACAGGTCACCTGGCGCTACCCCAAACGGGCAGGAGAGCGGCGGGAGTTCGGCTACCCGCTGCTGCGGCTGCTCGTGGTGATCGAGTGCGGGACCCGCGCCCTGCTCGCCGCGGACTTCGGCCCTGACGCAGGAGGCGAACTGCCGTATGCCCACCGCCTGGTGGGCGTCCTGGACCGCGCGATGCTGCTGCTGGCCGACGCCGGCTTCGACGCCGCGCAATTCCTGCACGATGTGCACGCCACCGGAGCGCAGTTCCTGGTCCGCTCCACCGCCTGCCGCCGCCCGACCATCACGCAACGCCTGCCCGATGGCTCCTACCTGACCCGCATCGGCTACGGCACCCTCGCCGCCCTCATCCTGGTACGGGTCGTCGAAGCGCAGGTCACCGTCACCCTCCCCGACGGCACGGTGCGCCACGAGCAGTGGCGGCTGATCACCAGCCTGACCGACCACGCCCGCTACCCCGCCCGAGAACTCGTGGACCTCTACCACGAACGCTGGCAAGCCGAGACCACCTACTACTCGATCAAAGCGACCATGCTCAACGGCCGTGTCCTGCGCTCTCACAGCATCCCCGGGATCGAGCAGGAGGTATACGCCCTGCTCACCGCCTACCAAGCCCTCATCCGCGCGGCCGCAGACGCCGCGTCAACCCAGCCAGGCACCGACATGGACCGGATCAGCTTCACGATCCTCATCGAAACCGCCATCGACACGATCACCACCGCCAGCGCGATCCTCCCCCACGGCCCCGCCGACCTCCTCGGCGCAATCGGCCACGCCGCGCTGGCCAACCTCCTGCCCGCACGGCGCCGCCCCCGCGTCAAAGCCCGCACCCGCAAGAACCCGACCAGCAAGTACGGCCCGAACACCGGACAACACCCAACAACCACACAGACCTACAGCTTCCACGCCGAAATCACACTCTTCGAGAAAGGACTTGCCTCCCGCTCACGGCGCTAAACGCAACGGCGTTG
>NZ_JBEXIA010000088.1:0-1432 GCF_040608335.1 Micromonospora sp. NPDC005194
AGTTCCAGACAATCAGGCGTTGACCATCGTTGAAGTTCCAGTTCGGTACGTCGATGCACTTGTTGTGCCAGTTGCTGACGATCCGGCTGGAGTCGCCAGCGGTGGTGGTCAGAGACAGCCCGTAGCGCTGAAGGATCGGTGTGATTGGCTGGTAGAAGAAGTTGCCTCCGGCGTCGCAGTTGCCGGTGGTCCCGGAGGTGACGCCTTGCGCCTGGTTGCCTGAGATGACCGCGCCTCCGGAGTCGCCGGGCTGCGCGCAGGCGCTGCTGCGCACCAGGCCCACGACCGCACCCTGGGCGTAGTTGACGGTGACGTTCTTGGCGGTGATGGTGCCGCACCGCCAGCCGGTGGTGCGTCCCGAGCGGCAGACCGAGCTGCCTTGGACGGCCTCACCAGAGCCGGCGACCAACACGTTGCCGCCGGCGTAGTTGTTCACCCACGGCTGGGAGGCCCAGGAGCCGTTGGTACGAACCCAGCCGTAGTCGTTGCCGGGGAACACCGACTCGGCGACGGTGCCCTGATCGACGTTGTTGAAGCCGCGGGTGGGCGCTCCCGCCCCACCGCAGTGACCGGCGGTGACGAAGCCGCCGGCGACCGCAAAGCCGACCGAGCACAGCGTTCCGGCACCGATGGCGTACTGGTCGCCGCCCCGGATGTCGAAGACCGGCCGTGGGGTTTCGGTGGTGACCCGGACGGTCACCTCGTCCGGGTCGGCAGTACTGCCCCGGACGAACGCGAGACCGGCGGATCGGGACGTGGCTGCGACGACAACCGTGTTGGTGACCGGGTCGACGTACCAGGTGCGCACCGCGTCCGCGGCGCCGGCCGCCACCGAGTCCAACGCCGACTTGGTGGCATTCAGCTGTCGCTCGGAGCGGGCCACGACCCTCGGTGTCGCGCCGGCGGCCCGTACCGCGGCGGCATCCGCGGCCCGGGTGACGCCCACGAGCAGTTCGGTGCCGTCGACCCAGGCGCCGGCATAACGCTGGCCCAGCGCGCTACGGAGACGTTCGGCGGTCGGTGTTGCGGCGGCCTCCATCCGGAGCCGGACCTGGACCTGGGCGTCGGACAGATGGAGGTCTCGGCGCATCGCCTCGGTCATGGACACTGCGGAGTCGTGCGGCGGGGAGATCGGGTCGGACGGCGGCGCGGCGGCGGCGCCCTGGGACGGTACGGCGAGTGTCGCGCCGGCGATGACGGCGACGGCGGCGGAGCGCCATGTGGTCTGTTTCACGGGGGTGTCCTCTATTGCATGGTGGGGTTCAGCGTGGGTGCTCGAGCCGTCCGGGCATCCGTTCGGGGGGACGGATGCCGGCAGCGGCGGGTGGGACGTGGTTCGGGGGTTGGTCAGCCGCGTCGCCACTTCTGGTTGGCGCCGCCGTTGCAGGTCCACAACTGCAGGACCGCGTCGTTGTTCGGGTCCCAGTCCTTG